>NZ_QGLF01000001.1:300000-600000 GCF_003173055.1 Zavarzinia compransoris | reverse complement strand
TCGGGGTGTGTTGCCGCGGGTCGTGGATCTTCGCGCAAGCCGAAAGGCCAACCAGGCCGAGCGCCGCGATCGGCAGAAAAATCGACTGGCGCATCATGCCCCCTAATCAATACCGGGAAAATGAAATCCACGGATCAATGTAACCTGGAATAGAATATTCCGGTATTCGAAGTTTCGCGGCTTTCCGCCCGTTTCCTTTCGGCGGGGACGCTGGTCTATTGAAATGGGTGGCCCGGCCGAAGGCCCGCAACCTCAACAAGAAGCGGCAATGGGTCTCTGCCGGGGCCGGCTGCGCGACAAGACCGCAAGCCGGCGGAGGAAACAAATGAAGGTCCTGATATAATGAAGATCCTCGTCCTGGGGGCGACCGGCACGATCGGCGCCGCCGTGGCCACAAGGCTGGCAGGCCAGGGCCACGATGTCCTGGGCTTGAGCCGCAGGGTCGATTCGGACCGGATCCTGACCACGCTCGGCCTGCCCTTCTTCCGCGGCGACATGCGCCGGCCCCAGCCCTGGTCTCACCTGCTGGACCAGATGGACACGGTCATCCAGACGGCCTGCACCTTCACCGACGACATGGATGCGGTGGACGCGGGCATTGCCGACGCCCTGATCGAGGCCGGCGCCCGACGCCCGACGCCGCTGCGCGTTCTCTATACCGGCGGCTGCTGGCTCTATGGGGCGACGGGGGACCGGGTCGCGGGCGATGGCGACGACTTTGCCCCGCCGCCGGCCTTCGCCTGGATGGTCCGCCACGGCGAAAGCCTGCTGGCCGCCCCGGGCCTCGTCACCGCGATCATCCATCCCGCCATGGTCTATCACGAGTTCGCCGGCGCCTTTGCCCGCATGGTGAGTGACGCCAAGGCGGGCCGGCCGATCGAATATTGGGGCAGCATCGAAACCCGCTGGCCCCTGGTGCATCGCGACGATCTCGCCGACGCCTACCGCCTGCTGCTGGAAAACCCCGGCCTGACCGGCCATTTCAACGCCAGCGCCGAGGACGGCGTGCCGCTGGCCGAGATCGTGGCCCATGTCGCCGCCACCCATGGCGCCACCCGCATGCGCCACCGCCCCCTGTCCGATGTCGTGGCGGAACATGGCGCCTGGGCCGAGGGGCCGACGCTCGACCAGCAGATGGCGGCGGGAAAGCTCAGGGCGCTCGGCTGGCGGCCCCGCCACGCCTCGTTCCGGACCGCGATCGGATAGATCAGATGTCCCGCCCCGCGCGCTTCAGGACATCGACGGCGAGTTCGGCCAGGAAGGTGGCGACGGCGCCATACATCACCGCCTTCTCCGAACTGGCATTGCCGTCGAGGCCGCGCTTGTAGACCCCTTGCGCGATGGAGGCGAGGCGGAACATCGAGAACGCCAGATAGAATTCCCAATGGGGAATGCCGTCGCGCCCGGTGCGGCGGCAATAGGCGGCGAGATAGTCGGCCTCGCTCGGAATGCCGGTCGCGGCGAAATCGACCCCCATGAGATTGCCCATGGTCGGATCGGCGATGTGATAGGGCATGCAATTATAGGCAAGGTCGGCCAGGGGATGGCCGAGGGTCGACAGTTCCCAGTCCAGCAGCGCGATCATGCGCGGCTCGGTCGGGTGATAGATCGAGTTTTCCAGGCGGAAATCGCCATGGGCGATGGCGACGTCGTCGCCCGGGGGGATATGGGCCGGCAGCCAGGCGATCAGCCGGTCCATGGCCGCCACCTCGCCGGTCTTGGCCAAGTCGTACTGCTTGGTCCAGCGGCCGATCTGGCGCTCGAAATAATTGCCGGGCTTGCCGAAATCGCCGAGGCCGACGGCGGCGACATCGACCTTGTGCAGCTTGGCCAGGACGTCGTTCATCGAATCGTAGATCGCCGCGCGTTCCTCCGGCATCAGGCCGGGCAGCTGGGGATCGCGCAGCACGCGGCCGTCGACATGGCCCATGACGTAGAAGGCGGTGCCGATGATCTCCGGGTCCTCGCACAGCACGAGCGCAGGGGCGACGGGCACCTCGGTCGCCGCCAGGGCCTCGATCACCTTGTATTCGCGCTCGATCTGATGGGCGGAGGCGAGCAGCTTGCCCGGCGGCTTCTTGCGCAGGACATAGCGCCGGCCGGGCGTGGTCAGCAGGAAGGTCGGGTTGGACTGGCCGCCCTTGAACTGGCGCACCTCCATCGGCCCGGCGAAGCCCGGAATGGCCGCTGTCAGGTATTCGGCGAGCCGGTCCTCGTCGAAGCGATGCGCCTCGCGCACCGCGCCGATGTCCACGCCCTGTTCCCCCGGTGCCACCACGACCATGAACCCGCTCTCCCCGTTAACGATTATGTGCGGGGGACGCTAGGACGCTCCGAAATCGCGGTCAACCGTGGTGATCAGCCCTCGCCCGCCGCCGCGATCGCTTTCAGCGCGATGTCGGTGCGGTTGAAGCCGCCCGGCCAGTCGATCCTGGCGACCGCCCGATAGGCGGTTTCGCGCGCCGCGGTGATCGTCTCGCCAAGCGCCGTGACATTGAGGACGCGGCCGCCGGTGGGCACGAAATGATCGCCCGCCGCCCGGGTCGCCGCATGAAAGACGGTGACGCCGGGCACGGCGCCGGCCGCTTCAAGCCCCCGGATCTCGCCGCCGGGCAGAAGATCGCCGGGATAGCCCCGGGTCGCCATCACCACGGTGACCGCCGGCCGGGGATCCCATTCGATGTTCAGCTTGTCGAGGACACCTTCCGCCGCCGCGATCAGCACTGGCAGCAGGTCGGTCTGCATCCGGGCCAGCAGCACCTGGCATTCCGGATCGCCGAAACGGACATTGTATTCGATCAACTGGGGCCCCTCGGCCGTCAGCATCAGGCCGGCATAGAGCACGCCCTTGAATGGCCGGCCCTCGGCGGCCATGGCGGCGACGGTCGGGCGGATGATGCGGGCCATCACCTCGTCGACCATGGCCGGGGTCATCAGGGGCGAGGGCGCGACCGCGCCCATGCCGCCGGTGTTCGGCCCCTCGTCATGGTCGAAGACGCGCTTGTGGTCCTGGGCGCTGCCGAGCGCCACGACGTGGCGGCCGTCGGCGATGGCGAAGAAGCTCGCCTCCTCGCCGGTCATGAACGCCTCGATCACGATCTCGGAACCGGCGGAACCGAAACGCCCGGCGAAACAATCCTCGACCGCGGCCACCGCCTCGTCCCGGGTCGTGGCGATGACCACGCCCTTGCCGGCGGCAAGCCCGTCCGCCTTGATCACGACCGGGATCGGCTGTCCGGCCAGATAGGCCAGCGCCGACGCCTTGTCGTGGAAACGGCCGTAGGCGGCGGTCGGAATATCGTGGCGGGCGCAGAGATCCTTGGTGAAGCCCTTGGACCCTTCGAGCTGGGCCGCCGCCGCGGTCGGTCCGAAGACCTTCACGCCCTTTTCCGACAGTTTGTCCACGAGACCGATGACCAGCGGCGCCTCCGGCCCGACGACGACGAAATCGATCTTTTCCGAGCGCACCAGGGCCAGCACCCGTTCGCTGTCCTTGGGATCGAGGTCGATGCAGGTCGCGACCTGGGCGATGCCGCCGTTCCCGGGGGCGCAGAACAGCCGCGTCACCAGGGGGGACTTGGCCAGCGCCCAGCACAGGGCATGTTCGCGACCACCGCTGCCGATCACCAGAACATTCATCGGTAAAGAACCTCGACCAATTTTCCGGCCCTGCTTGTATCATGTTCCGATGAGCATGGAAGACGCAGCCAGCCCGAATCTGCCCGAACTCTCGGTCTCGGAACTCTCCTCCCTTCTGAAACGGACGGTCGAGGACCGTTTCGCGCTGGTCCGCGTCCGGGGCGAGATGTCGGGGGTGAAGCGGCATTCATCGGGCCATCTCTATTTCGCCCTGAAGGATGTGGATGCGGTCCTCGACGGCGTCGCCTGGCGGAATGTCGCCGGGCGCCTGAAATTCCGCCCGGAAGACGGGCTCGAAGTGGTGGTCACCGGGCGGCTGACCACCTATCCCGGGCGCTCGAAATACCAGATCGTCGCCGAGAGCCTGGAGCCGGCGGGCGTCGGCGCCCTGATGGCCCTCCTTGAGGAGCGGAAGCGGAAACTGGCGGCGGAGGGTCTCTTCGCCCCGGAGCGGAAGCGCGCCCTGCCCTTCCTGCCCGGGGTCATCGGCGTCGTCACCTCGCCCACCGGGGCCGTGATCCGCGACATCCTGCACCGGCTGGCGGACCGCTTCCCGCGCCATGTTCTGGTCTGGCCGGTCGCGGTCCAGGGCGACGGTGCCGCCGAACAGGTGGCCCGGGCCATCGCCGGCTTCAATGCGATCGCCCCCGGCGGCCCGGTGCCGCGCCCGGACCTGCTGATCGTCGCCCGGGGCGGCGGCAGCCTGGAAGACCTCTGGGCCTTCAACGAGGAGGCGGTGGTGCGGGCCGCCGCCGCCAGCCGCATCCCGCTGATTTCCGCGGTCGGCCATGAGACCGACACCACCTTGATCGATTTCGCCTCGGACCGGCGGGCGCCGACCCCGACCGCCGCGGCCGAGATGGCCGTGCCGGTGCGCGCCGAACTGCTGGACCGGGTGGAGGAGATGGGCGCCCGCGCCCGCCAGGCCGCGCGCCGCCTGCTGGCGGAACGCGCCACGAGGCTGGACGGCCTGGCCCGCGGCCTGCGCCACCCGAAGACCCTGATCGAAGCGGCCGAACAGCGCCTGGACGATCTCGGCGAACGGCTGCCGCGCGCCCTGCTCGGCCTGATCGGCGACCGCCGCCGCCAATTGGCCGAGGTTGCCGGCGGCCTGCGCGACCCGCGCCAGCAGATCGCGGCGGCGGAACAGCGCCTGGGCGATCTCGGCAAGCGCCTGCCGCGCGCCCTGCTCGGCCTGATCGGCGACCGCCGGCGCCTGCTGGCGGAAGTCGCGGGCGGCCTGCGCCCCACCGTCCTGCAAAGCGAGATCCGCCAGCGCGGCGACCGCCTGACCCAATTGGCCGAGCGCCTGTCCCCCGCCATGCGCCGGGCGGTCGAGGCCGGCGAGCGGCGCCTGGCGACGCCGGCGCAATTGCTGGAAAGCCTCGGCTATCACCGGGTGCTGGCGCGGGGCTATGCGGTGGTGCGCCGGGACGGCAAGCTGGCGACCGCCGCCGCGGCATTGGGTGCGGGCGATGCGCTCGAAATCGAATTCGCGGACGGCAAGGTCGCCGCCGTCGCCACCGGCAGCGAAAATCCGCCGCGCCGCCGCCCGCGCAAGACCGAGACCACGCCGCCCGAACAGGGCACCCTGATCTGATGGATATCGCTTCGATGGATACCGCCGCCCCCGCCAAGATTCTCTACGATCACGGCCAGTTCAAGGTGCTGTGGCCCGGCGCCTATGTCATCTGCGCGGTGACGGGCAAGCGGATCGCCCTCGAAGACCTGCGCTACTGGTCGGTCGACCGGCAGGAACCCTATGCCTCGCCCGAGGCGGCCCTGAAACGGGCCGGCCTGATGCCGCAATCGTGATCCGGCTTCTCGCCGCCCTTGCCCTGGTCGCCGCCGGCGGCGCCCGGGCGGCCACCATCGACGGCGAGGTCCGCCAAGGCCGCCTCGTCTTCGGCCATGCCGAGCGCTGGGAGGAGATCCGCTACGACGGCCGCGTCCTGCACGTCGCGCCGGACGGCGGTTTCGTCCTCGGCATCGGGCGGGATGCGGCGGGCGAACTGGCGATCGAGGTCCGGGACGACAAGGACAAGGTGACCACCCTACGCCGCCCGATCCTGACGCAGGATTGGGACATCCAGCGGATCGACGGCCTGCCCGACAAGAAGGTCAATCCGGACCCGGAAACCCAGGAACGGATCAAATGGGAACGCAGCCGGATCCAGGCCGCGCGCCAGGCCGACCGTGCCGCCTTCGACTGGCAGGCCGGGTTCCGGTGGCCGGCGACCGGGCGGATTTCCGGCATCTACGGCAGCCAGCGCATCCTGAACGGCCAGCCGCGCCAGCCGCACCTCGGCCTCGACGTCGCGGTGCCGACCGGCACGCCGATCAAGGCCGCCGCCGCCGGCCGGGTGACGCTGGCTGCCGGCGATCTCTATTTCACCGGCGGCACGGTGATCATCGACCACGGCGCCGGGGTGCAGACGCTTTACGCCCATCTCTCCCGCGTCGACGTGAGCGAGGGACAGGCGGTGACGGCGGGCCAAACCATCGCCCTGTCCGGCGCGACCGGGCGGGTGACCGGGCCGCATCTCCATTTCGGCCTCGCCTGGTACGGGCTGCAACTGGACCCCGCCCCCTATCTGCCGAAGGCGGATTGAACGGGCTCAGCCCAGCAGCGCGACCAAGAACAGAAGCGGCAGCAAGCCCCAGAACAGCGCAAAGCCGAGGGCCCGGCCGAGAACGGCCAGAACCAGCGCCGGCACGCCGGAGACCAGAAGGACGAGGCCGGAGATCACGGCGAAGCCCTGGGCCATGCCGTCGCCGGCCGCATCCGTACGGGTGAACAGCGCGGTCGCCAGCATCAGGAGGAAGATCGCCCCCTGAAGGCCGGCGATGATGAAGGCGGCGGCCCGCATGCCTCAGGACCGGGTGTTCAGGAAGCGGATGAGGTCGAGCGCCGGCGGCTCCACCCCGGGCCGCAGCAGGGACAGGACGACATGGGCCTGCCCCCGGTGGTGGGTCTGGTGATTGAAGACATGCTGGATCATGTCGGCCCGGCGGTTGCTGGCCGCCCCTGCCGTCATGGTCCGATAGGCGGCGACGGCGTCGAGGTCGGCGTCGGAAAAACCGTCGACCATGGCGGTCAGGCGGCGGTCGAGTTCGTCGCGCGCCGTGCGCAATCCGGGCAGCGTGTCGGCCAGCACGAAATCCAGCCGGTCGACCGTCGCGAAGGCCTGTCCGGTCAGGCGTTGCAGCCACAGCACGTCGGCGACGGCGATATGGTTCAACGTGCCCGAGAGCGAGCGGAAGAAGGCGCCGACATCGCGGTGATAATCCGCATCCGAAAGCCCGGCGGCGGCATCATAGAGCCGCCGGTTGGCCCATGCGTTATAGGCGGCAAGGTCGCGGAACTGGGATTTCAGGCTCATGGCCGTTTCCTTGGGCTCAGATGCCCTGGTGATCGTGGCGCAGCAGGGTGCCGCAATGCTTGCAATGGATGGCGTCCCGATCATGCCGGATCAGGCCGCAGCCGGTGCATTTGACATAGACGCCGGTCGGCCGCAGCACCGCCCGGACGAGGTTCAGGAACAGGCTGACGCCGACGATCATCACGATCACCGACAGCAGCCGGCCCCATTGGCCGACGAGGACGACATCGCCGAAACCGGTGGTGGTGAGCGTGGTCACCGTGAAATAGATCGCATCGGCAAAGGTATGGATGCCCGGATTGACCCGGTGCTGGAGGGCGAAGATGACGCCCGACATGATGAAGATGAAGACGAAGAGGTCGAGCCCGGCCCGGACCGCCATCTCCTTTTCCTCCAGCCAGGGCGAGAGCCGCTTCAACTCGCCCAGCACCTGATAGGAGACCGCGATGCGCCGCGCCCGCAGGATGCGCAGGAACGCCAGGCTCTCGAGCCCGGGCACGAGCAGCGAGGCGACGACCACAAGGTCGAAGAGCGTGCTCGGCAGCAGGAGATGGCGCAAGGGCCGGGGGGCGATGACGAAGCGCGCCGCGACATCGAGCGCCATCAGGACCCCGATCGCGAGGTCGATCTGCCAGAAGCCCGACTCGGCGACGAAGGAAACCCCGACGAAATAGACGATGGTCGCCAGATCGAAGACGAAGAGCCCGTAGCGGAAGGCGACGGTCAGCGGGTCGGAACCACGGTAGAGATCGGCCAGCCGCAGCCGCAAGGTCCGGCCGAAGGGGCGCCGGCGGCGCGGCTTCGCGGTCGCTGTCTTCTGGTCTGTCATGCCCTGCCACGCTCGGCTTTCACGGGGCCAAGTATAAGCCTTCAAATCCCGCGGGCGATCGCCTATATCTAGCGGTGTCGGGCAACCGACTATGGCGATAAACGAAGTTCGGAATAGACGTTACGGACCCGGGGGCGGTACCCGGCGCCTCCACCATGTGCCGATGGCCGATCGCGGTCGTCGGCAGATGATGGGGGCGAAACAGGATCGACGTGCGTAGTAAAGGGATGCTCTTTCGCCCGGCATGATACCGCCGTTATCGGGTCAATCCTACAAGTGCCAACGACAACGAAATGGCGCTCGCTGCCTAATTTTTAGGTAAGCGCGGTTCGGGGGGCACCGGGCAACAGAAGCCCCCCACCAAATTCCCATCACTCCCGCTTCCCGCATTTGCGAACGGCGAAAGGCCGGACGTCTGCACGCCCGGCCCAGAAGGAACCCCCTGTCAGGCGTTGGCGGCGCTGCCGGCGAGGCTGCGTTCGCCCCGGCTGCGGCGGAGCGCGTCGAGGCTGAGGCGGCCGGCACCGAAGGCCGCGACCTGCAGCAGGCCGCCGGCGATGGCCAGGTTCTTCAGAAGGTGGATCGACTGGTTCTGGTCGCCCGCCGCATTGTGGAAGACGACCGCCGTCACCACCGAGAAGACCGCGAGGACGGCCGCGACCGCCCGGGTCTTGAAGCCGGCGATCAGCAGGATGCCGCCGCCGATCTCGAGCGCGACGGCGCCGACATAGGCAAGTTCCGGCAGGGGCAGGCCGGCAGCGGCGATATAGCCGATGGTGCCTCCGGCCGCGCCGAGCTTGGACACGCCGGAAAGAAGGAAGATCGCCGCCAGCAGGATGCGGCCGATCAGGGGCAGGTAACGGGGTTCGGTGTTCATGGGTCCTTGCCTTTGGAAAGCGGGAAATGCGGCGCGGCATTCTCGATGCTGACTATCGGCGCCTCGCTTCGTGCAGGAAATCGGGATAAAATCGTCCGGAACGTTCGAGAAAATCGAAATACATGGACCCGCGCGCCCCGACCCTCGACCAGCTTCACGTCTTTCTCGCCGTCGTCGAATGCGGGGGCTTTGCCGCCGCGGCGCGGAAACTGGGGCGGGCGGCTTCGGTCGTCAGCTATCAGATCGCCAATCTCGAAACCCAGCTCGGCCTTGCCCTGTTCGACCGGGAGCGGACCCGCCGCCCACGGCTGACCGAGGCCGGCCTCACGGTGCTGGCCGACGGCCGCGCCATCGCCGGCCGGCTGGACCAGTTGCTGGCCCGGACACGCGGCTTGCAGCAGGGGCTGGAGGCGGAGGTTTCCCTGGTCGTCGACGTCATGCTGCCCATGGCCCGGCTCGCCCCCCTTCTGGAGCGTTTCCGCGACGCTTTTCCGACGGTTGCGCTGCGCCTGCATGTCGAAGGGCTGGGCTCGGTCGCCGAAATGGTGCTGGCGGGGCGGGCCGGGCTCGGGCTTTCGGGCCCTCTGCTGAACGGCAGCGACGCGCTGGAACGCCGCGCCGCCGGCGGCATCACCCTGGTGCCGGTGGCGGCGCCGACTCATCCCCTGGCCGCCCTGCCCGGCCCGATCCCCGAGGCGGCGACGCGCGAACACCTGCAACTGGTGCTGACCGACCGCTCACCCCTGACCGCGGGCCGCGATTTCTTCGTCCTGGGGATGCGGACATGGCGCCTGGGCGATCTCGGCGCCAAGCACGCCCTGCTGCGTGCCGGCATCGGCTGGGGCAGCATGCCGGCGCCCCTGGTGGCAGAGGATCTGGCGGCAGGAAGCCTGTGCCGCCTGCCGATCGATGCCTGGGACGACATGATCTACAAGCTGCGACTGGTGCATCGGGTGGACAATCCGCCCGGGCCGGCCGGGCGCTGGCTGGCGGATGCGCTTGCCGCCTGGCGCTGGGCCGCGCCATGAAAAAAGCCCGGCCGCCGGGGCCGGGCTTTTCCAGAAGATCGGTAAACCGATCAGCGCTTCGAGAACTGGAAGCTGCGGCGGGCCTTGGCCTTGCCGTACTTCTTACGTTCGACGGTGCGGCTGTCGCGGGTCAGGAAGCCGCCGGCCTTCAGCACGCCGCGCAGTTCCGGCTCCTGATAGGTCAGGGCCTTGGACACGCCGTGGCGCACCGCACCGGCCTGGCCCGACAGGCCGCCGCCGGAGACGGTGGCTTCCACGTCGTACTGGCCGACGCGGTTCGAAACCTGGAACGGCTGGTTCAGCAGCATGCGCAGAACCGAGCGGGCGAAATAGGTCTGGATGTCGCGACCGTTGATCGTGACCTTGCCGGTGCCGCGCTTCACCCAGACGCGGGCGACCGCGTCCTTGCGCTTGCCGGTCGCATAGGTGCGGCCCTTGGCGTCCACGGCCTTCTTCACGTCCGGGGTGTTACTGGCGGTGGCGGAGGACTGACCGGCGGACAGCGTCCGCAGATCCTGGAGGGTACGGGGAGCCTGGTTCTCGGCCATGGCCTACCTCTTGTTCTTCGGGTTCAGCGCCGCGATGTCCAGGACTTCGGGCTGCGAACCGGCATGGGGATGAGCGGGGCCGGCATAGACGCGCAGATTGGACATCTGCTGGCGGCCGAGCGGACCACGGGGAACCATGCGCTCCACCGCCTTGATCAGGACGCGCTCGGGATGGCGGCCGTCCAGGATCTGGCCCATGGTGCGCGACTTGATGCCGCCCGGATGGCCGGTGTGCCAGAAGAATTCGCGGCGTTCGCGCTTGCGGCCGGTGAAGGCCACCTTCTCGGCGTTGATCACGATCACATTATCGCCCATGTCGACATGGGGCGTGAACGTGGGCAGGTGCTTGCCCCGCAGACGGTTGGCGACGATCGAGGCGAGACGGCCGACGACGAGACCGGTCCCGTCGATCACCACCCACTTCTTCGTCACTTCCGCCGGCTTCGCGGAATAGGTCGTCATTCAATAAACCTCTGTTTGCCGGGCGGTGGGCCCGGCGGAGGGCGGCATATAGACAGAGGCCGGGCCCGATTGCAAGAGGTTCATGGCCAGCAAAATCAGCGACTTATCGCTACGGTATTATAATACCGCTTCCTAAGTCGCTGATTTTTCGAGAATCGCTCACCCCGGTATATTGATACCGCGCTCCACCGCCGGGCGGGCGGCGATCCGGGACAGCCAGGCGCTGACCCCGGGCAGTTTTTCGAGGTCGACCCCGAGGAAGCCGCCCAGCTTCGCCCAAGGATAAGCCGCCATGTCGGCGATCGAATAGGCGTCGCCGCCGAGATAGGGCACGGCGGCCAGGCGCGATTCCAGGACCTTGAAGATGCGCCCGACCTCGCCCGAGAACCGTTCGAGCGGATAGGTCTGGGGCTCGCCCTGGTAATTCCTGAAGTGAAACAACTGGCCCATCATCGGCCCGATGGAAGCCATCTGGAAGAACAGCCATTCCAGTTCGGCCATGCGCTGCGGGCTGCCCGCGGGGGCCAGGAAACGACCGTATTTCTCGGCCAGATAGATCAGGATGGCGCCGGATTCGAACACCACCTGGCCGTTCTCCGTATCCCGGATCACGGGGATCTTGTTGTTCGGGTTCAGCGCCAGGAACTCGGGCGCGAACTGCTCGCCCTTGCCGAGATCGACCGCCTTGACCGCATAGGGCACGCCAAGCTCTTCGAGCATCACCGAGACTTTGCGGCCATTGGGCGTCTTGGCAGTGTAGAGTTCGATCATTGTCTAATTCCGACCGGTGAGCACACGGCCTAGCCTTGCCCCAACAAAAGCCCGGCGCCAAGCGGAAACAGCCGGGCGAAAACCATCCATGAGGAGGACGCAAGGATGAACGCCCCCGCCGAGACCCCCTATGCGCTGCGCAGCGACCGGGACGGCATCGCCACAGTGACCCTGAGCCGGCCCGCGGCGCGCAATGCCCTGTCGATGGCGATGATGGCGGCGCTGCACGGGATGCTGGACGACATTCATCATGATACCTCCGTCAAGGTGGTGATCCTCGCGGCCGAGGGGCCGGCCTTCTGTGCCGGCCACGACCTGAAGGAAATGCGCGCGATCGGCCGGGACGCGGACAGGCTGGGCGCGGTCTTCGCCCGTTGCAGCGCGCTGATGCAGCGGATCCAGTCCCTGCGCCAGCCGGTGATCGCCCGGGTCCACGCCATGGCCACCGCCGCCGGCTGCCAGCTGGTCGCGACGGCCGATCTCGCGATCGCCGCCGAGACGGCGAAATTCGCCACCCCCGGGGTCAATATCGGCCTCTTCTGCTCGACGCCCATGGTGGCGCTGACCCGCAACGTCCCGCGCAAGCAGGCGATGGAAATGCTGCTGACCGGCGAGGCCATGGACGCGGCGACGGCGGAACGCTTCGGCCTGATCAATCACGCCGTCCCGCCCGAACGACTGGACGAGACGGTCCACGCCCTGGCCGCCCGCATCGCCTCGAAATCGCCCCTGACCCTTGCCATCGGCAAGGAAGCCTTCTACGCCCAGATCGAAAAGGGCACGGTCGCCGCCTATGACCATGCCTCGGCGGTGATGACCAGAAACATGCTGGCCCGCGACGCCCAGGAAGGCGTCGGCGCCTTCATCGACAAGCGCCCCCCGGTCTGGGAGGGCTGCTGAGCGGCCGGCCTCAGAGGCCGATGCAGCGCTTGACCGGCTCTTGTATCTTTTCGAACAATTTGCCGCTGATCCGCCCGGAGGACTCGTTGTATTCCTTCATGTCGGCGGCCGACAGGCTGCCATCGGCCATCGCCCGTTCCATCCAGTCGACCATGCAGGCGCAGACCTCGCCGACCCGGTCCCTGTTGAACAGGGTCCGGGCCTCCGGTGAGATCTCGTAGCCCCTTTCGCAGCTCCTCGTGTAGGCTGCGCGTATCTCGGGCAGCAGGCGGCCGTCGTCACCGTAGAGCGCGCGAATGCCGCGCGGCAGGCCGGGCCGGGCGGGGGACGGAGGCTCGGGATTGCCGGCCGCCGGCGGCGGACCGGCCACGGCAACCTCCTGCGCCGGAACCTCCTGCACCGGGTCCTGCTGCCCCGCCCACCAGTCGGCGGCAAAGAAGACGCCGGTCGAAATCAGGGCGAACAGCAGGCCCAGCCCAAGATAGTCGCGCAATGTAAGCATGATCGAACCGATCGGAAACCATCACCGCGTGCATTATGGCCATGGGCCGGCACGGGCCCGAAACGCTATTGCGCCCAGGATCACGCCCGACCGTGGGAACATTCCCGGAAAGCCCTGATCCGGAAAGCCCTGACAGGCGGCGGCCGGCAATGCTAGAAGCGCCGCATGCCGCCCCGCACGCCGAAGCAACGTTCCGCCGCCGCCCCGCCCGACCTCACCCGCGAGGCCGCCCTCGGCCCCCCCGTCTGCGGCATCGACGAGGCGGGACGCGGGCCCTGGGCCGGGCCGGTGGCCGCCGCGGCGGTGATCTGGCCGGCGGGCGCGGTGCCGCCGGTGGGCATCACGGATTCGAAGAAACTGTCCGCGGCGGCGCGCGACCGGCTGTTCGACGCCATTCTCGCCGGCGCCCAGGTCGGCATCGGCGAAGCCAGCGTCGAGGAAATCGACCGCCTGAACATTCTCCGCGCCACCATGCTGGCCATGGCCCGGGCCGTGGCCGCCCTGCCGGTCGTGCCCGGCCATGCCCTGGTCGACGGCAACCGCCTGCCGCCCGACCTGCCCTGCCCGGCGACGGCCCTGGTCAAGGGCGACAGTCTTTCGCTGTCGATTGCCGCCGCCTCGATCATCGCCAAGGTGCATCGCGACCGGATCATGGCCGCGGCTGATTTGCGCTTTCCGGGCTATGGCTTCGCCCGCCACATGGGCTATGGCACGCCGGAACATCACGAGGCCCTACAACGGCTTGGGCCCACAAGTTTCCACCGCACATCATTTAGTCCCATCAAAGCCTTGATTCAAAACGACTATTGACGAGATTCCCCGGCCGAATCAGGATGCCCCGAATCGCATGATCGCAGGGGTTCAGGATGTCCAGGGAAAGCAAGACCGATTTGCCGCTCGACCGTATCGTGCTGGGCGACTGCATCGAATCGATGCGCGCCCTGCCCGACAAGTCGGTCGATCTGGTCTTTGCCGATCCACCCTACAACCTGATGCTGGACAAGGGCACCCGCGCCGGCCAGCTGCGCCGGCCCGACCAGTCGGTGGTCGACGGCGTCGACGACGAGTGGGACCGTTTCGGCAATGGCACCAGCATTGCGGAATCATACGCCGAATACGACCGCTTCACCCGCGAATGGCTGTTCGAGGCGCGCCGCATCCTGAAGGACACGGGCGCGCTCTGGGTCATCGGCTCCTATCACAATATCTTCCGGGTCGGCACGGCGGTACAGGACCTGGGCTTCTGGATGCTGAACGACGTGATCTGGCGGAAAGCCAATCCGATGCCGAATTTCCGCGGCCGGCGCTTCACCAATGCCCATGAAACCCTGATCTGGGCGGCGCGGAACGAAGCGCAGAAGACCTATACCTTCAATTACGATGCCCTGAAGACGATGAACGACGATCTTCAGATGCGCTCCGACTGGCTGCTGCCCATCTGCGGCGGCAACGAGCGCCTGAAAGGCGACGACGGCGCCAAGGCCCACCCGACCCAGAAGCCGGAAGCCCTGCTCTATCGCATCATCGTCGGCTGCAGCCATCCGGGCGACGTGATCCTGGACCCGTTCTTCGGCACCGGCACCACCGGCGCGGTGGCGAAGCGCCTGGGCCGCCATTTCATCGGCCTCGAACGCGACCCGGCCTATGCCGCCGTCGCCAGCCAGCGCATCGCCGCGGTCGAATCCGGCGACATGGCCCCGCTCTCGGTCACCAAGTCGAAGCGCGAGGAACCGCGCATCCCCTTCGGCCAGGTGGTCGAACGCGGGCTGATCCAGCCGGGCACCAAATTGTTCGACCAGCGCCGGCGCTGGGTCGCCCGGGTGCGCGCCGACGGCAGCCTGGTGGTCAATGACGCCACCGGCTCGATCCACCGGGTGGGCGCCCATGTCCAGGGCGCGCCGGCCTGCAACGGCTGGACCTTCTGGCATTTCGAGCACCAGGGCAATCTGGTGCCGATCGATTTCTACCGCAGCCGGCTGCGCGCCGAACTGGGCGCCAGCCACTGAAGGAATAAAGTGCCGGGGCTCAAAGCCCCAGCATGATCCGCAGGTTCTGCACCGCGGCGCCGGACGCGCCCTTGCCCAGGTTGTCCAGGCGGGCGACCAGCAGGGCCTGGCCCCGCGCCTCGTTGCCGAAGACGCGAAGTTCCAGCTTGTCGGTATCGTTCAGGGCTTCCGGCTCGATCTTGCCGCCGAGATCGGCGACCGGCCGCACCGAGACCAGTTCGCTGCCCTCGAAGCGGGCGCGCAGCAGGGCTTCCAGGTCGCCCGGCTTGGGCGCGCCCTTCAAAAGGTCCAGGTGCAGGGCGACGGTCACCAGCATGCCCTGGCGGAAATCCCCGACCGAGGGCACGAACACCGGCCGGCGCTCCAGGCCGCTGTACTGCCTGATCTCGGGCACATGCTTGTGCTCGAGGCCGAGGCCGTAAAGCTCGAACCTCGGCGCGGTGCCGGCCTCATAGGCTTCGATCATGGCCTTGCCGCCGCCCGAATAGCCGGACACGGCATGGACCGCGACCGGATAGTCGGCGGGCAGCACGCCGCCCTCGACCAGCGGTTTCAGCAGGGCGATGGCCCCGGTCGGATAGCAGCCGGGATTGGCGACATGGGGCGCGCCGGCAATGGCCGCGCGCTGCCCCGCCGCCATTTCGGCAAAGCCGTAGACCCAGCCGGGCGCGACGCGATGGGCGGTCGAGGCATCGAGGATGCGGGGCGCGTCGGCGCCGAGGTCGGCGGCCAGGGCGACCGATTCCTTCGCCGCATCGTCGTGCAGGCAGAGGACGATCGCGTCCACCTCGGCCATCAGGGCTTTTTTGGCGCCCGGGTCCTTGCGCTTGTCGGGATCGATGCTGCGGATCTCGATGCCGGCCACGTCGCGCAGGCGCTCACGGATGCCGAGGCCCGTCGTGCCCGCCTCGCCATCGATGAACACGGTCGCAATACCGCCGAACTTGGTCACCGCCATACTCCCTGAAAGCCTCGATAAGGGACGCCGTTTATAGACCTAGACCACGCCCGCCGCACGCAACACTTTCATGAAGACCGTGGGCACGCCGGCATCGCCGATATGCGCCGGGCGATGCCATTCCCCTGCCGCGGCGAAATCGCCGACCCGGGCCACCATCACGGTCAGGACCAGATGGAAATGGGTGAACGTATGCTCGACCGCGACGTTCAGCGCCTGCCAGGCCGCTGGACAGGGCGGGGTCGAGGCCGGCGCCGCCCCTTCGGCCCAGGCGCCGCCCGGCACTTCCATCATGCCGCCGAGAAGGCCGCTGGGCGGGCGGCGGCGCAGGAGAACGGCGCCGTCGCTGCCCCGGACGGCGACATAGGCGGTGCCATAGCGGGTGGGCCGCGCCGCCTTGGCCGCCTTCACCGGATAATGCGCGGCATCGCCCGCCGCCGCCCCGTCGCAATAGCGCGCGACCGGGCAGCGCCCGCAATTGGGCGTCTTCGGCTGGCAGACGGTGGCGCCGAGGTCCATCAGGCTCTGGGCGAAATCGCCCGGCCGGTCGGCGGGGACCAGATTCTGGGTCAGGCGGCGGATGGCGGGCTTTGCCTGGGGCAGCGGTTCGGCCAGCCGGGTGACGCGGGCCATCACCCGCTCGACATTGCCGTCGACCGCCGCGACCGGCCGGCCGAAGGCGATCGCGGCGATGGCGCCGGCGGTGTAGTCGCCGATGCCCGGCAGCTTGGCCAGACCTTCCGCCGTATCGGGGAAGCGGCCGCCCTTGGCCGCCACCGCCTGGGCGCAGGCATGAAGATTGCGGGCGCGGGCGTAATAGCCGAGCCCCGCCCAGGTGGCGAGCACCGCTTCGAGCGGGGCCGCCGCCAGGGCCTGGACGGTCGGGAAACGCTCCAGGAAATCGGGAAAGCGGCCGAGCACGGTCGCCACCGTCGTCTGCTGCAACATGATTTCCGACAGCCAGACCCGATAGGGATCGGACCTCTCGCCCGGGGCCGCGCGCCAGGGCAGGTGCCGGCGGCTGGCGTCGTACCAGGCCAGCAAAGCGGCAGCGAAGCCCGATTTCGGCCGGGCGGCCGGAACAGGAAGGGCGAGCGCGAATTCAGAATCGACGGGCGGCATTCCGTGATTAGAGTGGGCCACCATGGTGCGATCAACAAAGACATTCGACCCCTCGCCCGAGCGGCGGCGGCGGACCGAGCCGGCCTCGGCCAATCTGGCCGCCTTGCTGCGCTCGGTCGCGGGCAAGCGCGGCTTTGCCGCCGCCGAGATCGTCACCCATTGGCCGCTGATCGTCGGCGAGCGCCTGGCCGCCTGCACCCTGCCGGAACGCCTCCGATTCGAGCGCAACGCCAATGAGGGCGGCGTGCTGGAAGTGCGGGTCGACGGGCCGCTCGCCCTCGAGCTTCAGCATCTCGAACCGCAGATCGTCGAGAAGGTGAACGGTTTCTGCGGCTATCGCGCCGCCGCCCGGCTGAAGCTGACCCGCGGCCATGTCCCGCCGCCGGCCCCGCGCCGGGGCCCCCTGCCCCCGGTGCCGCCGGCGGAAAAGGCGGCGATCGACCGCATGGTCGCCGCAATCGAGGACGATCATCTTCGCGAGGCCCTGGCCAGCCTGGGCCGCGCCATGCGCGCCCGCGCCATCGCCGATGGCGGGCGTTAACCCTACCGGCAGCATCAACCGCCTTTACGAACCCCAACATCTTGTGGTGAGATGACCCCATGAAGACGAGACGCATGATCCTGACCGCCATGGCCGGCATTGCCGCGACGGCCCCCCTGGGCCTGCCCGCGCTTGCCGACATCGCGCCGCCGCCACCGCCGCCGGCCGATCCCTTCGCCGAGGGGACCTTCGTGCTCGGGCCGAAGGATGCGGCGATCACGGTCACCGAATTCGCCTCCATGACCTGCCCGCATTGCGCGCATTTCACCCTTTCCACCTTCCCCGAGGTGAAGAAGCAATTCATCGACACGGGCAAGATCCGCTTCGTGTTCCGCGACTTCCCGCTCGACCAGATCGCCTTGCAGGCGTCGCAGCTGGTGCGCTGCGCCGGTCCCGAGCGGGCGGAAGCGCTGGTCGATCTGCTGTTCCGCACCCAGGCGACCTGGGCCCGCGCGGCCGACCCGATCGCGGTCCTGAAGCAGACGGTGAAGCTGGCCGGGGTCGGCGATGCCAAGGCCGACGCCTGCCTTGCCGACGAGGCGCTGAAACTCGCCGTCGCGCAATCGCGCTTCGATGCGGAAAAGCAGTACCAGATCCGCTCGACCCCCAGTTTCGCCATCGGCACCAAGATCCAGTCCGGCGCCCTGACGATCGAGGAATTCACCGCCTTCCTGAAGGACAACGGCCTGAAGGACTGAGACGGCGGGGCCGCCGCGCCCCGGCCGGGCCCGGCGCTTCGGCGCGGCGAGGCGCCGCCCGGCGCCCGAGGGCCACAGGTGCATAGCGTGCCGAGGCGGCGGCCACCGCCGCCGCCCGGCGTTTGAGGTCAGACGAATATGGTCCAGTTCACGAAGCTGCGGCTTTCGGGATTCAAATCCTTCGTCGACCCGACCGAACTGATCATCCAGCAGGGGATGACCGGGATCGTCGGGCCGAACGGCTGCGGCAAGTCCAATCTTCTCGAGGCGCTGCGCTGGGTCATGGGGGAAACCTCGGCCCGGCTGATCCGCGGCTCGGAAATGGACGACGTGATCTTTGCCGGCACCTCGAAGCGCCCGGCGCGCAATCTGGCGGAAGTGGCGCTGGTGCTGGACAACAGCAGCCGCCGCGCGCCGGTCGCCTTCAACGACCATGTCGAGCTTGAAATCTCGCGCCGGATCGAGCGCGAGGCGGGCTCCGCCTATCGGATCAACGGCAAGGACGTGCGCGCCCGCGACGTCCAGCTGCTGTTCGCCGATGCCTCGGTCGGCTCGCGCTCGCCGGCCCTGGTCGGCCAGGGCCGGATCAGCACCATCATCAACGCCAAGCCCGGCGACCGCCGCCAGATCCTGGAAGAGGCGGCGGGCATTTCCGGCCTGCACTCCCGCCGCCACGAGGCGGAACTGCGCCTGAAGGCGGCGGAGGGCAACCTCGTCCGCGTCGACGACGTGGTCGGGCAGCTGACCGGCCAGTTGAACGCCCTGAAGCGCCAGTCGCGGCAGGCGACGCGCTATCGCAACGTCCAGGCCCAGATCCGCAAGGGCGAGGCCGTCGTCCTGCACCTGAAATGGCTGGAGGCGGAGGCGGCACTCGAAGCCGCCCGCGCCGACCTTGCCGCCGCGCAGAACGCGGTCCGCGTCGCGACCGAGCAATCGGCCCATGCCGCCAATGTGGAAAACCGCGCGGCCGAGGCGATCCCGCCCTTGCGCGAGGAGGAGAGCCGCACCGCCCAGATCCTGCACAAGCTGGTGGTGGAGCGGGACAGCCTCGCCCTCGAGGAGCGGCGCGCCCGCGAAGCCCTGTCCCGCCTCGCCCAGGCGATCGAGACCGTGGACCGCGACCAGCGCCGCGAAGACGCCCTGATGTCCGATGCCGGCGCCGCCCTGGAACGGCTGGCCGAGGAACAGGCCCTGCTCGAAGAGGCCGAGGACGGCTCGGGCCAGGATGCCGAGGAAGCGGAGGCCCAGGTGGCGGAGGCCGCCGATCGCCTCCAGGACCGGGAAGCCGAACTGGACAAGGCCAACCGCGACATCGCCGCGGTCGAGGCCAGGCGCCAGGGCCTGGAGCGGGAAATCCGCGAAATCGCCGGCCGCCTGGACCGCCTGAGCCAGACCCGCCAGCAGTTGGACGCGGACGAGCGCCGCCTGGCCGAGGAGAAGGCCCGCGCCACCGACCTCGGCCTGCTGGTCGAACGGCTGGAGACGGCGCAACTCGATTTCGAAGCCGCCCAGGAAGCGGTGCTGGAAGCCGAGGCGGCCCGCGCCGAGGCCCTGGGCGAGGAATCCGACACCCGCGAGGCGCTGCGCCTTGCCGAACGCGAAGCCGCCCGCGTGGCGGCGGAGGAAAAGGCCCTGGCCAGCCTCCTGGCGGCGGAAGCGGGCGGCCCCTGGCCGCCGGTGGTCGATGCGCTGAGCGTCGCCAAGGGCTTCGAGACGGCGCTGGGCGCCGCCCTGGGCGACGACCTCTCGGTGCCCGCCGATCCGGCGGCGCCGATCCATTGGGCCGCCCTGCCCGGCTATGACGCCGTGCAGCCGCTGCCGGCAGGGGTCACGCCCCTCTCCGCCCATGTCTCCGGCCCGGCCGCGCTGGGCCGCCGCCTGGACCAGATCGGCATCGTCGGGCGCGACCGGGGGGCTGCGCTCCACGCCGCCTTGCGGCCCGGCCAGATGCTGGTGACGGCCGAGGGCGACCTCTGGCGCTGGGACGGCTTCACCGCCACCGCCGAGGCGCCCAGCGCCGCCGCCATCCGCCTCGCCCAGCGCAACCGCCTGAAGGAACTGGCGGCGGAACGCGAAGTCCTGGACCTGACCGCGGCCGAGGCCCGCGCCGCCTTCGAGACGGCGCGCCAGGCCGCCCAGCACGCCCAGTCCCTGGAGACCGAGGCCCGGCGCCGCAGCCGCGAGGCCAACGACCAGGTGAACCGGCTGCGCGAAGAGGAAGCCCGCGCCAGCCGCGAGGCGGTGGCGCGCGAAGCCCGCGCCCATGCCCTGGCCGAATCGATCGAGCGGGTGGCGGCCGATCTCGCCGCCGTGGCGGAGGGGCGCGAGACCCTGCTGGCCGCGCTGGACGATTTGCCGCCCCGCGCCCATCTGGACGACGGCCGCGCCCGCCTCCAGCGCGAGGTGGAATTGCATCGCCAGAGCCTGTCCCAGGCCCGGGCCGCCCGCGACGGCCTGCGCCGCGAGGTCGAGGCGAGGCGGAAGCGCCTTCAGGACGTCAAGGCCGAACTCGCGGCCTGGAACAAGCGCGCCGCCTCGGCCGAGGCGCAGCGCGCGCAACTGGCGGAGCGCCGCGCCGCCGCCGAGGCGGAGCGCGAGGAAATCGCCGGCCGGCCGGAAGAACTGGCCGAAGCCGCCGAAGCCCTGGCCGACCGGATCGAGGACGCCGAGCGGCGCCGGCGCAAAGCCGCTGATGCCCTGGCCGAGGCGGAGCGGCAATTGACCGACTCCCGCCGCGCCGCCAAGACCGCGGAAGCGGATGCCGGCGCGCTGCGCGAAGCCCGGGTCCGGGCCGAAGCCGGAGTCGAGCAGGCGCAAAGCCGCCGGGCGGAACTGGCCGCGCGCATCGGCGAGGAATTGGACTGCGCCCCCGACGCCATCCTGGCCGAGGCGGAGGTCGGCGCCGAAGAAGCCCTGCCGACCCTGGCCGAACTGGAAACCCGCCTGGACCGCCTGCGCCGCGAGCGCGACGGCATCGGCCCGGTCAATCTCCGCGCCGAGCAGGAGGCGGAGGAGATCGAAGGCCAGATCAATGCCATGACCGCCGAGCGCGAGGATCTGGTCGCCGCCATCGCCAAGCTGCGCGCCTCGATCGGCGCCCTGAACCGCGAGGGGCGGGAACGGCTGCTGGCCGCCTTCGAACAGGTGAACCAGCAGTTCGGCGTGCTGTTCACCCGCCTTTTCGGCGGCGGCCGCGCCCATCTGGCGCTGACCGAATCCGACGATCCGCTCGATGCCGGGCTCGAGATCTATGCCTCGCCGCCGGGCAAGAAGCTCCAGGTGCTGTCGCTGCTGTCGGGCGGCGAGCAGACCCTGACCGCGCTGTCCCTGATCTTCGCGGTGTTCATGGTCAATCCCTCGCCCATCTGCGTGCTGGACGAGGCCGACGCCCCGCTGGACGATGCCAATGTGGTGCGCTTCTGCGATCTGGTCGAGGATGTGGCGCGGGAGACCGGCACCCGCTTCCTCGTCGTCACCCACCACGGCCTCACCATGCAGCGCATGCACCGGCTTTTCGGCGTCACCATGTCGGAGCCCGGGGTCTCGCAACTGGTCTCGGTCGACCTCAGCAAGGCGCCCGAATTGCTGGCTGCGGAGTGAATTCCCGATCAATTTCAAGGGGTCATGCCGCAGTGCGGTGCGATTCTGCCTGCGGCACCTTGCCCACACTCGACTTTTTGCTGATATTTCAAAGGCTTGTCTGCGGCCTTTTGTACCTTGACTAGGATGCAAGGGCCACTTACCTTGCGCCCGCCTTGGCTAGGGGTCGGGGTGTGGGGTCGGCAGTGGCCGCGGGCTTTCGGTGCGTTGCGCCTCTTTGCGCATTGCACACTGGCAATGATCGCGCCAGAAGGTAGTCTAGCGACATGGCTGATGATCCGCTTCCCTCCCTTGCCGATCTCGACCGGCGCCTGAAGGAGGCGCGCAACGATGTTCTGGGTCCGCCGGAACGCGATGCGCCTTCCCGGACGTCGAGCGCCTTTGGATCGGCCATGCGGCTTGGCGTCGAATTCGCTTCCGGATTCGTCGTCGGCGGGTTGATCGGTTGGGCGCTGGACCGATGGTTCGGGTCGAGACCCTGGTTGATGGTCGTGTTCTTCCTCCTGGGCGCCGCCGCCGGGACGTTGAACCTGATCCGTTCCGCACGCCGCCTCCAGGCGGAAGCGGAGGCCAGCGAAGAGCAGGATTCTTCAACGCGCGGCTGAGTATTCGAGGTTCCGACATGGCCGCAGGCGGCGAAGCGCATGGTCCTCTCTTCCAATTCGAGATCCAACGGCTCGTTCCGCTCGAAATTGGTGGCATCGATATTTCCTTCACCAATTCCGCGCTGTGGATGGTGATCATCGTCGCCGTCGCGACCGTGTTCTTCCTGGCCGCCACCTCGCGCGCCGCGCTGGTCCCGGGCCGGCTGCAATCGGTCGCGGAATTGTCCTACGAATTCGTCGCCGGCCTGCTGCGCGACAATGCCGGCAAGGAAGGGATGAAGTATTTCCCCTTCATCTTCACGATCTTCATCTTCGTGCTGCTGGCCAACATGCTGGGCATGGTGCCCTATTCCTTCACGGTGACCAGCCATCTGGCGGTGACGGCGACCATGTCGCTGATCATCATCCTGGGCATCACCGTGCTCGGCCTGATCAGGCACGGCTTCGGCTTCTTCCACGTCTTCCTGCCGTCGGGCGTGCCGATGTGGCTGGCGCCGCTGCTGATCGTCATCGAGGTGATCTCCTATCTCACCCGCCCGGTCAGCCTCGCCGTCCGTCTTTTCGCCAATATGATGGCGGGCCACACCACGCTTAAGGTTTTCGCGGGTTTCGTCGTGGCGCTCGGCGTCGCCGGCGTCGTCCCCCTGCTCTTCGTTGTGGCGCTGACGGCTCTCGAAGTTCTGATTGCCTTCCTGCAGGCCTATATCTTCACGATCCTGACCTGCATCTACCTCAACGACGCGTTCCACCCTCACCACTGATCCCCCCTCACCACTGATCCTAAGAGCACGAAGCTCCTAACTTAGAAGGAATGGTTCCATGGAAGTCGAAGCTGCCAAGATGATCGGCGCCGGCCTCGCGACCCTCGGCCTCGGCGGCGTGGGCATCGGCCTCGGCAATCTGTTCTCGAACTTCGTCGCGGGCGCCCTGCGCAACCCGTCGGCGGCCCCGAAGGTGTTCCCGAACCTGCTGCTCGGCGCCGCGCTGACCGAAGCGCTCGGCATCTTCTCGCTGCTGATCGGCCTGCTCGTCCTGTTCGGCTGATCCCAAGCGAACGGGATCGGATACGGTCATGCGGCACATCATCCTGGGAACAGCCTTCGCGCTGGCGGCCGTCACCCCGGCCCTGGCCGAAGGCGGCGAGAAGAAGGGGCTGCCCCAGCTCCGCTTCGAGGATTTTCCGCCGCAGATCTTCTGGCTCGCGGTCACTTTCGTCCTGCTTCTGGTGATCCTCAGCACCCTGGTGGTGCCGAAGCTCCAGGGCACGATCGAGGGCCGCAAAGCCAAGCTCGAGGGTGACCTCGCGGCCGCCGCCCGTCTGAAGGACGAGGCGGAAGCCGCGATCACGGCTTACGAAAAGGCCCTGGCCGAGGCGCGCACCCGCGCCAACGCCATCGCCGCCGAAGCCAAGGCCAAGATCGAAGCCGCGGGCGCCGCCCGCAAGGCCGAGCTCGAAGCCAAGCTGGCCGAGGAAGCCAAGGCCGCCGAGGCGCGCATCCGCGCGACCAAGGAAGCCGCCCTTGCCGAGGTGCGCAACATCGCCCTCGAGGCCGCCCGCGCCATCGCCACCAAGGTTGCCGGTATCGACGTGGACGACGCTTCCGCCGCCAATGCGGTCGATGCGACGCTCGCCCGGAACGGCTGAGGAGAGGACGCCATGCATTTCCTGTCCAATCCCGAGACCTGGGTCGCCGTTGCCTTCCTCCTTTTCGTGGGCCTCGTGGTCTACCTGAAGGTGCCGGGCATCATGGGCAAGGCGCTCGACGAGCGTGCCGCCAAGATCAAGGCGGACCTCGACGCAGCCGCCAAGCTGAAGGCCGAAGCCGAGGCCGCTCTCGCGAAATACCGCGAGGCGACCAGGAACGCCGACAAGGAAGCCGAAGCGATCGTCGTCGAAGCCAAGGCCGTGGCGGAAGCCCTGGCCGCCAAGGCCGAAGCGGACCTCGCCGCCGCCCTCGCCCGCAAGGTCGAGGTGGGCAAGGCCAAGATCGCCCAGGCGGAAGCCAATGCGATCGCCGAAGTCCGCGCCGTCGCGGCCGAGGTTGCCATCGCCGCCGCCCGCGAGATCATCGCGACGCAGCTCGATGCCGCCGCCAAGGACCGCATCATCGGCGAGACCATCGGTTCGGTGGCGACCCGCCTGAACTGAGCGTTCAACAGATCTGCACGAATTGAAAACCCCGGCCGGGCAACCTGCCGGGGTTTTCGTTTGCCGCGGCGCCATATTACCGTGACCGGCGTCACGCCCGGGCGATTGACAGCAAGTCTCAGTATGCGACCCTTGAGCTTCGGATCTCTGGGGGGAGAACGGTCGTGGCCTTGATGGATTTCCTGCTGAAGCAATTCGTCGACGTCATCCAATGGACGGAAGACGGTCCCGGCACCCTCGCCTATCGCTTTCCCATGGCAGGGAAGGAAATCCAGAACGGCGGCACCCTGGTGGTGCGCGAATCCCAGGCCGCCCTCTTCATCAACGAAGGCACGCTGGCGGACAAGTTCGCCCCCGGCACCCATACGCTGACCACCCAGACCCTGCCCGTCCTCACCTACCTGCGCAACTGGGACAAGGGCTTCGAATCGCCCTTCAAGTCGGATGTCTATTTCTTTTCGCTGCGCGAGCAGATCAACCAGAAATGGGGCACGGCCCAGCCGGTCACCGTGCGCGACAAGGAATTCGGCGCCATCCGCATCCGCGCCTTCGGCACCTATTCCTATGCGATCGAGGACCTGGACATTTTCTTCGCCAAGCTGGTGGGCACGGCGGAGCGGATCACCGCCGCCGACCTCGACGGCCAGTTGAAAAGCGCGATCATCACCGCGCTTGCCACCGGCCTCGGCCAGAGCGGCGTCGCCTTCGTCGACATGGCCGCCAACCAGCAGGCCTTCTCCGAGGCGATGCAGGCGGTGGTGCGGCCGGCACTGGCGGCATACGGCCTGGCCTTGCGCAGCTTCTATGTCCAGAGCCTGTCCCTGCCCGAGGAATTGCAAGCCTATATGGACAAGGCGACCGGCGTCCGCATGGCCGGCGACCTGCAACGCTATACCCAGTTCCAGGCGGCGGAAGCGCTGGGCGTCGCCGCGGCCAATCCGGGCGGCGTCGCCGGCGCCGGCGCCGGCATGGCCGCCGGCCTCGCCATGGGCCAGGCGATGGCGCAGAGCCTCGGGGTCGGGGCCGCCGCCCCGGCAGCACCGGCAGCCCCGGCGGAAGATCCGATCGCCCTGCTCGAGCGCTTGGGCAATCTGGTCGCCAAGGGCATCCTGACCCCGCAGGAATTCGAAGCCAAGAAGGCGGAAATCCTCAGCCGCATCCGCTGACATGGCGCAGCTTCCCTGCCCTGCCTGCGGTGCCGGGGTCGCCTTTCGCGGCGGCCAGTCGGTCTATGCCGTCTGTGCCTTCTGCGGTTCCATGGTGGTGCGCCACGATGTCGACCTGTCGAGCATCGGCAGGATGGCCGCCCTGCCCCCGGACATGAGCCCGTTCCAGATCGGCACCACCTGCCTGTTCCTGGGCGTCGAATATACCCTGGCCGGGCGGGTGAAGGTCGGCTATCCGGACGGGGTGTGGAACGAATGGTTCGCGCTCGGCGGCGACGGCGCCGGCGCCTGGCTGGCGGAAGCCCAGGGCACCTATGCCTTCAGCTTCGAAAGGCCACTGCCGGCGGGAGGCGCCAATGATGACGTCCTCGACCTGCTGAGGCGCCAGGCCGCGGGCGAGCCGGACAAGACGGTCTCGGCGCTCGGCCGGGAGATCGCCGACGGACCGTTGACCTTGCGCGTGGTCGATATCAGGACCGTCACCTGCATCGGCAGCGAGGGGGAACTGCCCTTCGCCGCCCCGAGCGGCCGGGAAGTGCTGTCGGTCGACCTCATCGGCCGTGACGGCGAGTTCGGCTGCATCGAATTCAGTGCCGCGGGCAGCCGCTATTACCAGGGCCTCTACGTCGAATGGCCCGACCTGAAGGCCGCCAACCTGCGGGCGCTGGAGGGCTGGGCGTGAGCGCCCCGGGCAAGCCCCGGCTGTTCGACTGCCCGGTCTGCGGCGGCACCGTGACCCTGCGCGCCGCCGGCCATTCGCTGGATGCCGCCTGCACCTTCTGCGGCTCGCTGATCGACGTTTCGAACGAGAACCTGCGCGTCATCATCGAAGCCCATGACGCCGCCATGAAATCGCCCATCGCACTCGGCACGCGCGGACGCCTGCACGGCATCGACTGGGAAGTTATCGGTTACGTCCTCAAGACCGAGGGCAGCCGGACCTACAGATGGGACGAATATCTCCTGTTCAACCCCTGGCACGGCTTCCGCTTCCTGTCCCAGTCCGGCGGCCATTGGAGCCTGTCGCGGCTGCTGAAGCGCGACATCAAGAGCACCCGCCTGCTGGACTCGACCCTCGCCTTCGAGGGCGAGAATTACCGCCGCCTGATCGACGGGGATGCCATCGTCGTCGCCGTCGCCGGCGAATTCTACTGGCGTGTAACCTATCAGGAACAGGTGCGGGCGATCGACTATGTCGCCCCGCCGAAAATGCTGAGCTTCGAGTTGAACGAGAACGAGATCAACGTCTCCCTCGGCGATTATCTGGAGCCCGAGCTGGTGCGCGAGGTCTTCAAGCCGAAGTCCATGCCCGCCCGCACCACCGTCGGCGCCAACCAGCCCTCACCCTATAAGGGCAAGGCGAAGCCGATGGCCGTCATCGGCGCCATCGCCGCGTCGGTCCTGATCATGGCCTCGGCCGTGCTCTGGCTGCTCTATCCGGAACGCGTCGCCTTCCAGCAGCGCTATGTTCTGACCCCGGCCCTGGCCAACCAGACGATCACCACCGATCCCTTCGCCCTGAACGGCGGCGCGGTCGATATCGAGGTCGAGACCCCGGGCCTGAACAACGATTGGGTCGAAGTCGGCATCGCCCTGGTCGAAGAGAATACGGACGACAGCTATTCCCTGGTCGAGGCGATCGAATATTACCAAGGCTATGACGGCGGCGAATATTGGTCCGAGGGCGCGACCGGCACCTGGTCGTCGCTGTCGTCGATCCCGCCCGGGACCTACCGGCTGCTGATCGACGCCGAAGTGGGCAGCATGGCCCCATCCGCCGCCGCGCCGCGGCCGGCGGCGCAGGAACTGCATATCGCCGTCCGCGACAGCGCGGCGACCTATGGCACGCTGGTGATGGCCCTGCTGCTGCTGGCGCTGTGGCCGGCGTGGACGGTCTATCGCGCCCTGTCCTTCGAATGGCGCCGCTGGCGCGACAACGCCGGCTGAGACGGGGGGCATCCGATGGCCAGGATCTATGCCGTATTCGCCCTGGTGGTGGTGGCGGGCGCCCTGACCCTGAACCATCAGGGTTTCGCCTTCGCCAGCCTGTTCACGGGCGCCACCAAGGCCAAGGGACCGCCCGAACAATCCCACAAGTGACGGAGCCGCGAGATGGAATTCATCGAACTCATTCAGGCGAAATATGTCGTCGGGGCCATCGCCTATTCGGCGCTCGGCACGGTCATCCTGGTGCTGGCCTTCGTCATTCTCGATCTGCTGACGCCCAAGGTCAGCGTCTGGCGCGAACTGGTCGAGAAGCAGAACCTCGCCTTCGCCGTGTTCCTGGGCGCGGTCGCCATCGGCATTTCGATCATCATTTCCGCCGCCATCCAGGGCTGAGGCGGGACCGGGATCTTGGCGCCGCTGCTGCTTGCCTCCGTCTTCATCATCGCGACCTGCGGCCTCGTCTATGAATTGATCGCGGGCACGCTGGCCAGTTACCTGCTGGGCGATTCGGTCACCCAGTTCTCGACGGTGATCGGCACCTATCTCTTCGCCATGGGCATAGGCTCGTGGCTGTCGCGCTATATCAACCGCAATCTGGTCGCCTTCTTCGTCCGCATCGAGACCCTGGTCGGCCTCGTCGGCGGCACCTCCGCCGCCGTGCTGTTCCTGATGTTCGAACAGGTCGAATCCTTCCGCGTCCTGCTCTATTCGATGGTGACGGCGATCGGCATCCTGGTCGGGATCGAGATCCCCCTGCTGCTGCGCATCCTGAAGGACGAGTTGGATTTCAGCGACCTGGTCTCGCGCGTCTTCACCTTCGACTATATCGGCGCGCTCTTCGCCTCGCTGCTGTTCCCCCTCGTCCTGGTGCCGCACCTCGGCCTCGTCCGCTCGGCCTTCCTGCTCGGCATGCTGAATGTCGCGGTGGCGGGCTGGGTGCTCTTCATCGTGCGCCGGCACATGACCGGGGTGCGCCAGCATGCCGCCGGCATCGCCGCCGCCTTCGCCATCCTGACCGCCGGGCTGATCGGCTCGGACCGGATCACCTCGCTGGCCGAAACCGCCTCCTTTCCCGGAAACATCATCTATGCCCGCTCCTCGCCCTATCAGCGCATCGTGCTGACGCGGGAGCGGGACGACCTGCGTCTCTACATCAATTCGAACCTGCAATTCTCGTCGCTCGACGAATACCGCTACCACGAAGCCCTGGTGCATCCCCTGCTCGCCGCGGCGGCAGCGCCCCGCCGGGTGCTGGTGATCGGCGGCGGCGACGGTCTCGCCATCCGGGAAATCCTGAAATACCCGGCCGTGGAAAGCATCACCCTGGTCGAACTCGATCCCCTGATGATCGAGCTGTTCACCCGGAACGACATGCTGGCGGCCCTGAACCGGGGCGCGCTGGCCTCGGAGAAGGTCACCATCGTCAACGAGGATGCTTTCCTCTGGCTGCGCGGGCAGCAGGACCTGCCGGAGGAGCGGAAATTCGACGCCGTCTTCATCGACCTGCCCGATCCGTCCAATTTCTCGATCGGCAAGCTCTATACCGTCACCTTCTACCGCCTGCTGGGCCGGGCGATGCGCGACGACGGCCGCCTGGTGGTGCAGAGCACCTCGCCCCTGGTGGCGCGGAAATCCTTCTGGTGCGTGAACAATACCCTGGCGGCGGCGGGCTTCGTCACCACGCCCTATCACACCTATGTCCCGGCCTTCGGCGACTGGGGTTACATCATGGCCGGGCGCAGCCCCTTCGTCGCCGCCGGCCGCTATCCCCCAGGGCTCCGCTTCGTGAC
Organism: Zavarzinia compransoris; assembly: GCF_003173055.1. Lineage (NCBI taxonomy): Bacteria > Pseudomonadati > Pseudomonadota > Alphaproteobacteria > Rhodospirillales > Zavarziniaceae > Zavarzinia > Zavarzinia compransoris. The sequence continues at coordinate 570,479 of NZ_QGLF01000001.1, read as the reverse complement.
GCCGGAGACGGTGGCGGGCATGTTCCGCTTTCCCCCCGACATGGATTGGGTCGAAACCGGGATCCAGCGCCTGGACGACCAGGTCCTGATCCATTACTTCGACGACGAATGGTCGCGATACCTCATTTATTGACGATACGGCGATGAAGACCAGGCCGACACGACGGGCGATGATGGCGGGGGCGGCCGCAGCCGGCCTCGGCGGGGGCGCCTTCGCCCTGTCGCTTCCGGCGCCGGCCGCACCTGTCCCCGGCCGGCTGGACGGGCTCGACGCCGCCACCGGGCACCGGCTCCGCAGCGGCGACTTCCCGCCCCCGGCCCGGACGGTCCGGACCCGCATCGCCATCGTCGGCGGCGGCGTTTCCGGCCTTGCGGCGGCGCGGCGGCTGGCAAGGGCGGGGCTGGACGACCTCCTCGTCCTGGAACTGGAGGACGAGGCCGGCGGCAATGCCCGGGGCGGGCGCAACGCCGTTTCCGCCTATCCCTGGGGCGCCCATTACGTGCCCCTGCCGACCGACGAATCGACCGAGGTCCGCCGCCTGTTCGAGGAACTGGGGGTGATCACCGGTTACGACGCCGCCGGCCTGCCCCTTTACGACGAATTGATGCTCAGCGCCGATCCCCAGGAACGCCTGCAGATCCACGGCCGCTGGCAGGAGGGGCTGGTGCCCAATATCGGCGCGACCGCCGACGACCGGGCCCAATACGCGCGCTTCTTCGCCTTCGTCCACGGGTTATCCGAAAGGCGCGGCCGCGACGGCCGGCGCCCGTTCGCCATCCCGGTCGACGAAAGCTCGGCCGATCCGGCATGGCGCGACCTCGACCGCCTGACCATGAAGGCCTGGATGGAAGCAGAGGGTTACACCTCGGAACGGCTGCACTGGTACGTCAACTACAGTTGCCGCGACGATTTCGGCACGCCCCATGGCGAAACCTCGGCCTGGGCGGGGCTGCATTATTTCGCCGCCCGCAGCGGCCGCGCCGGCAATGCCGCCGCCGGCAGCGTGCTGACCTGGCCCGAGGGCAATGCCTGGCTGACCACCCGGATGGCCGCCCCCCTGGGCGGGCGGATCCGGCCCCGCTGCCTCGCCTGGAACATTGCCGCGGCCGAGGCCGGCGGCCTTCGCCTCCAGATCTTCGATGCCGCCCGGGACGAGAGTTTCACCGTCGAGGCCGAAGCCGCGATCCTGGCCGTGCCGCGCTTCATCGCCGCCCGCCTGTGGCCGGCCCATGGCGCCGAGGGATTTTCCTATGCCCCCTGGGCGGTCGCCAATATCACCCTGGGCCGCCTGCCCGGCGGCACGGGCGAGCCGCTGGCCTGGGACAATGCCATCTACCGCAGCGCCATGCTCGGCTATGTCGTCGCCACCCACCAGGACCCGCGCCGCCACCACGACCGCACGGTGATCACCTATTACTGGCCGCTCAGCCACTTGCGCCCGGCGGCGGCGCGGGCCGAAGCCTTCGGCCGCGATCTCGCCGCCTGGCAAGCCCTGTTCGAGGCGGAAATCCTGCGCAATCACCCGTCGCTGAAGGGCAAGCTGGAACGGATCGACATCCGCCTGTTCGGCCATGCCATGGTCCGCCCCGTGCCCGGCTTCATCTGGGGCCCGGCGCGGGCGGCCGCCCTGGTCCAGACCCCGCCGGTCTTCGCCGCCCATGCCGATCTCGGCGGCATGTCGATCTTCGAGGAAGCCTATACCAAGGGTATCGCCGCCGCCGAAGCCGCCCTCGCCTTCCTCGGGAACGGGAGGCCGGGATGAACGACCAATTCCGCCCCAGCCTGCACCTGCTGGCGGATTTCTGGGACGGCGGTCCCCTGGACGACGTCGCCTTGATGGAGCGGGCCCTGGTCGAAGCCACGGCGGCCTGCGGCGCCCGCCTGCTGCACCTGAAGCTGCATGATTTCGGCGCGGGCGGCGGCATCACCGGCTTCGCCCTGCTGGCGGAATCCCATATCAGCGCCCACAGCTGGCCCGAGCTGGGGCTGCTGGCGGTCGATGTCTTCGTCTGCGGCCAGAGCGAGGCCGACAAGGCCCTGGCGGTCTTCCGCCGGCTCTACCGGCCGGCACGGGAAAGCGTGATCCGGGCGCTTCGCGGGATGGATCCAGCGTGATGGATCCGGAACAATTACATCCATTATGGATACATTAAGGAATGCGGCGCCATAAAGGCGGAAGAAGCCGGTCAGCCGGTGCCTTCAGCCAGGAGAAACCATGGCGCCCCTCCGTTCCCTGCTCTCCACCACCGCCCTCCTGACCGGCCTTGCCGCCAGTGCCGGCGCCCTGGCCCAGGAAGCCTTCCCGGTTTCCGGCGACCAGTTCGGCTACGGCAGCCGCGCCGTCGCCGAGGCGAATTTCCAGGCCAGCCTGTTCGGCGGCAGCGATTCGAACGGCGGCATCTATGGCGGCGCCCCCAGCTTCACCATGCCGCTGGGCGACAGCCTGGGGGTCCAGGTCGACGGTATCGGCGGCGTCGTCGGTGACGAGCACGGCTTCGCCGGCGGCGCCGTGCAATTCTTCTATCGCAACCCCGAGGTCATGACGCTCGGGATCATGGCCGGCGGCTATGCGGTCGAGGGCATGGGGCAATTCGCCGTCTCGGCGATCGCCGAATATTACATCGACGCGGTCACCCTCGAAGCCACCCTCGGCTTCCAGGACGGCGACGTCATGGAAAGCACGGTCTACGGCCGGGCCGGGATCGCGGTCTATGCGACCCAGAATCTCCGCCTCGGCGCCGGCATCACCTATTCCGACGAAGCGAAGCTCGGCGGCGACCTGCAGATGGAAGCGCTGCTCGAAGGCGTGCCCGGCCTCGCGGTCTTCGCCACCGGCAGCTATGACGACGACGGCGCCGCCGGCTACGGCGGCCTGCGCTTCTACTTCAATGTCGGCGACAGCCTGGCCGCGACCGACCGCACCAAGCGTCGCAACAGCCCCAGCCTGATGGCCCTGCACCGCAATTTCGTGCGCCCCAATGCCTTCCTGTCCGACCCGACCGGCTTTGGCCTGCGCCAGATCAGCCGCGCCGCGGCGGCGGCGTCGGGCGGCACGCCCTTCGCCAATGTCGACGACCAGACGGCACCGCCGGTGCCGCCGGTGACCCCGCCGACCTCGTCCACCGGCCTCATCGACGTCGTCAACAATGCGGTCAACCAGATCGGCAACCAGACCGCGATCCAGCCGCTGACCGACCTGATCAACGGCCTGACCGGGGCCAACGGCGGCGCCCTCAGCGCCATCACCAACCCGCTGAACCAGCTGACCCAGATCGACGGCGGCCCCCTCGGTCCCCTGACCCAGCTGGTCCAGGGCCTTGCCGGCGCCAACGACAGCGCCCTGACCCCGCTGATCGACACGCTGAACGGCATCATCGGCGGCCTGACCGCCGGCGCCAACCCGGACGCGATCGCCGGCGGCCTGGCTAATATCCCCGGGGTGGGCGGCCTCACCGGCCTCTTCGGCGGCGGCGCCCTGCCGGGCGGGACCGACTACGGCCTGATCAACCTCGTGAACAATACGCTCGGCCAATTGGGCGACAATTCGGCGGTCCAGCCCTTGACCGACCTGCTGAACGCCCTGACCGATCCGGTCAACGGCGGTCTCGCCCCCGTTACCGGCGCCCTCAACGACCTGACCGCGCTTCAGGGCGGCCCCCTCGCCCCCCTGACCGAACTGGTCGGCGCCCTGGCCGGCACCAATAATGCCGCGCTCAATCCCCTGGTCGACACGCTGAACGGCATCCTGGGCGGCCTCGCCTCGGGCGCCGATCCCTCGGCCGTCGCCTCCGGCCTGTCCAACCTGCCGGGTGTCGGCGGCCTGACCAGCCTCTTCGGCGGCCTGACCCTGCCCGGCGGCTCGGGTGGCAGCGGCACCGGCCTGATCAACCTCGTGAACAACACGCTCGGCCAATTGGGCGACAATTCGGCGGTCCAGCCCTTGACCGACCTCCTGAACGCCCTCACCGATCCGGTCAACGGCGGCCTTGCCCCCCTGACCGGCGCCCTCAACGACCTGACGGCGCTGCAAGGCGGCCCCCTGGCCCCCCTGACCGAACTGGTCGGCGCCCTGGCCGGCACCAATAATGCCGCGCTCAATCCCCTGGTCGACACGCTGAACGGCATCCTGGGCGGCCTCGCCTCGGGCGCCGATCCCTCGGCCGTCGCCTCCGGCCTGTCCAACCTGCCGGGTGTCGGCGGCCTGACCAGCCTCTTCGGCGGCCTGACCCTGCCCGGCGGCTCGGGTGGCAGCGGCACCGGCCTGATCAACCTCGTGAACAACACGCTCGGCCAATTGGGCGACAATTCGGCGGTCCAGCCCTTGACCGACCTGCTGAACGCCCTCACCGATCCGGTCAACGGCGGCCTTGCCCCCCTGACCGGCGCCCTCAACGACCTGACGGCGCTGCAAGGCGGCCCCCTGGCCCCCCTGACCGAACTCGTGGGCAGCCTGGCGGGCACGAATAATGCCGCGCTCAATCCCCTGGTCGATACGCTGAACGGCATCCTGGGCGGCCTCGCCTCGGGCGCCGATCCCTCGGCCGTCGCCTCCGGCCTGTCCAACCTGCCGGGTGTCGGCGGCCTGACCAGCCTGTTCGGCGGCCTGACCCTGCCCGGCGGCTCGGGCGGCAGCGGCACCGGCCTGATCAACCTCGTCAACAACACACTTGGCCAATTGGGCGACAACTCGGCGGTCCAGCCCTTGACCGACCTGCTGAATGCGCTGACCAATCCGACCGACGGGGCGTTGAGCCCGGTGACCAGCGCCCTCAACGACCTGACGGCGCTGCAGGGCGGGGCCCTGGCGCCCCTGACCGAACTCGTGGGCAGCCTGGCGGGCACGAATAATGCCGCCCTCAATCCCCTGGTCGATACGCTGAACGGCATCCTGGGCGGCCTTGCCGCCGGGGCCAGCCCCTCGGCGATCACCGCCGGCCTGTCCAGCCTGCCGGGGGCCGATTCGCTGACCGGCCTGCTGGGCGGCGCCCTCTCGGGCGGGAGTTCGACGGCGGGCCTGATCGACACGGTGAACGGGGTTCTCACCAACCTTGGCGACAATGCCGCGATCGAGCCGCTGACCGACCTGCTCACCACCTTGACCTCGACCGCGCCGGACGGCGTGCTGGCCGGCCTGCTCACGCCGCTCAACCAGTTGACCGCGATCGACGGCGGCGCGCTTGCCCCGGTCACCCAGCTGGTCGACGGCCTCGTCGGGGCGGACAACGGCGCCCTGGCCCCGCTGGTCGAGACGCTGAACACCCTGCTCGGGGGTCTGACCGCCGGGCTCGACACCGGCACGATCGCCAGCCAGACCGCCGGCGCCCCGACCACCGGCCTGCTGGCGGGCCTGTTCGGCCTCTGAGCCCCGGCCCCGGGGGGCTCCTCCCCCCGGGGCTCGCCCTCAGGCCCGGAAATAGCGGCCGCAGTGGCCGCAGACGATATCGACCGGGCGGGTGACATTGAGCCCGCTCGCCCAGCCGACATGGCCGCACCACGGACATTGGGCATAGCCCGTATACCCTTCCTGAAGCATGACCTCATCCGCCGGGGGCGACGCATGCATCAGCATGATGCGCAGCGTTCCGACGTCCACCGTCTCGCCCAGATCGCGCCGGATCTTCTCGCCGCGGCGGAAGGGAATCGTCGCGGTCGTTTTCATGGCATCACCCCCTGGATTTACCTGAGCGGAGACTATATGGGTCCCGCATCGCGGCCTATGAGCCGCTTCACTGCACCCCGTGCCTCGGTGTCGCAGTCTTGTCGTCATGCTGATACACTCGCCCGCGCTCAAAAGGAGGGGGAAACCTGATGGCATTGGATCGTTCGCACCTCAGCCACTATCTCGGCATCGCGCCGTCCAGTCGCGAGGAAGGGGTGCTGCGCCTGCTTCTCGAAACGGCCATCCGCACCGTCGATGCCGCCGAGGGCTCGGTTCTCGCCTATGACCGCGACGCCAACGATCTCCGATTCGTGATGACCGTGAACGGCCCGGGCAATCTGGTCGGCCAGCGCGTGCCGATCGGGGCCGGCCTCACCGGCCTTGCCGCCCTGACCCATGAGGTGCAGATCGGCGCCCCCACCTACAAGACCGTCGACGATGCCAACAAGGCGACCGGCGTCGAGGGCGAGCCGAGCGCGGTGATCGCCGCCCCCATGGTCTCGGGCGACCAGCTGATCGGCGTGCTGACCGCCGTCCGCTTCAAGCCCGGGCACCGCTTCACCACCGACGACGGCCGCGCCTACGGCAATTTCGCCACCGTCGCCGCCCTGATGCTGGACCAGCACAACCGCCTGCGCGACCTTGCCGGCGGCGGCGGCGAACTGACCACCGCCGGCGGCTTCGGCCCGGAGGAGGCGCGCATCATCGCGGCGCTGACCACGGTGGCGCAGACCCGGCCGGACCGCCTGCCGCGCCTTGCCCAATTGTTCGAACAGATGGTCGAAATCGCGGTCTGACCGGGGCCCGGCATGACTCACGTCGCGATTTCCGAGGCCGCCGCCGCCCGCTTCGACGAATTGGCCGCATCGACGCTGGAACCGGTCGATGTGGCCGTGATCGATTCAGGCATCGACGCCACCCACCCGGACCTCGCCGGCCGGGTGGTGAGCCAATGGACGGTGGAGGACGAGGACGGCCGCCTGGCCGTGCACGAACTCGAAACCGGCATCAACAACGATACTTTCGGCCACGGCACCGGTGTCGCCGGCATCATCGCGCGCATCGCGCCCAATGCCCGCCTGCACGACATCCGCGTGCTGGACGCCCGGAACAAGGGCGATCCCAGCGCCTCCCTGGTCGCCTTCCGCCATGTCCTGGCCAAGCGCCATCGCCTGATCAACATGAGCCTGGCCATCCCCGCCTCGCAGCGCGAAGCGCTCTACAAGCTGTGCGAGAGCGCCTACCAGCGCAACCAGGTGGTGGTCGCGGCCAAGCGCAACGTGCCGGTGACCGACGAGGGCCTGCCGGCGGAATTTTCCAGCGTCATCTCGATCGACAACCATCAGGTCCCGGAGATGAGCCTGCATTTCATCGAGCAGGGCCTGATCGAATTCGCCACACTCGGCAACGAACTGACCGTGCCCGCCCCCGGCGGCGGCTATACCGTGAAGACGGGGACGAGCTTCGCCACCCCCACCGTCACCGGCATGTGCTGCCTGATGCTGGGACGCTGGCCGATGCTGCGCCAGTTCGAGCTGAAAACCATCCTGAAGGCCCGCGCCCATGACGCCCTCTGACGTTCCGCCGCCGGGCCCAGGCCCCAAGGCCCCGCCCCCTGAAGCCATCCCCCTGCCCCTGGCCGGCGCCCCCAAGGGCGCGCCCCCTGGGGATTTCCCGCCCCCCGGCGCCGCCAAGATGGGCGACCCGCCCCTGGCCGGGCCGCCGGGCCTGCCGCCGGCCGGCGCTCTGAAGGGCGGGGCCCCGGGCATGATGCCGCCCCCGGGCGGCGCCAAGGGCGGCGCGCCGGGCATGATGCCGCCGGCGGGCGGCATGAAGGGGCCGGGTGCCCCAGGCGGCTTCCCCGGCCTGCCCTTCCCGCCCGAGCCCATGAGCTTCAAGAAACTCCTGCGCTGGGCCCTGCTGCTGGCCAAGGCGGCGCCCCTGCCCTTCCTCGGCTCGGTCGGGCTGGCGGCGCTGGTCAATGCGCTCACGCCCTACAGCCAGCAGGTGCTGGTCTCGCTGACCTCGGCGCTGGAGGGCAAGGGCGGGGCCGATCCGAAGTGGATGGCGCTGCTCTACGCCATTCTCGCCGTCGTCGTCATCCTGCTGTCGATGGCGAGCAAGCTGGTCACCACCTGGTCGAACGAGAAGATGCTGGTGGCGCTGCGCGCTCTCCTGCACGACCGCATGCTGCTGCTCGGGCCCATTTTCCATGCCAAGGTCTCGGGGCCGCAGCTGGTCCAGATCGTGAATAATTTCTCGGCCGGGGCGCAATTCACCCTGCGCGAGATCCTGGCCTATCCCCTGACCCGGGGCGTGGGCATGGTGACCGCCGGGTTTTTCCTGGCCGACAATCTGGCGGCCTTCGAAAGCATCCCGCCGCTGATCCGGATCGTGCTGCTCGGCCTTGTCGTCGTCATTCCGCTGATCGGCTGGAAATTGTCCGGCATCGTCGGCCGCGCCTTCGAACAGGTGCGGGCCGAGGAAGCGGCCTTCGCCGACGAATTGGGCAATTCCACCGCCCAGCCGGTGGAAGTACAGCTGATGCGCGCCCACGGCCAGCGCTCGCGCTCCATTGCCGAGCGCCTGCAATCGGTCATGGCGGCCAAGCTCAGGGCGACGCTGCGGCGCGAGGCGGTGCAACAGTTCCAGGGCTCGATGTCCACCATCCTGACCACCGTCCTGCTGATCTATGCCGCCTTCTCGTTCGAGCCGAACACGCCGATCGGCGCCCTGCTCGGCCTTCTCCTGATGGTGCCCCTGGTGGTCGGGCCAATCCAGGAGCTGGTCACCTTCTTCACCGGGCTTTCGGTCAACTGGCCGATGATCCGCCCGGTCGGCGAGATCATCGACGCCGAGCCCGAGATCAAGGATGCCCCGGGCGCTCGCGATCTCGCCCTGGCGGAGCCGACGGCGGAACTGAGCGAGATCACCTTCGGCTATCCGCCGGCCAAGGCGCCGGTCATCCTGAACGGTGTCTCCCACCGCTTCCGGGCGGAGGCGATCACGGCCATCGTCGGCGGCTCCGGCTCGGGCAAAAGCTCGATCATGCGGCTGCTGGTCCGGCTCTACGATCCGCAGGGCGGCAAGGTCCTGCTCGGCGGCCAGGCGCTGGACAGCTATACGCTGGACAGCCTGCGCCGGCAGGTGGTCACCCTGTCCCAGTTCCCCCTGATGCTGTCCGGCAGCCTGCGCCGGAACTTCGAACTGGTGAAGGCGGAGGTCACGGACGACGAGATCATCGCCGTGCTGCGCCGGGTCGGGGTCTGGGACGCGCTGCTGCGCATCCGCCCGGAAGGACCGCTGGAGATCACGGTGACCCAGGCGGCGGGCACGGGCACCCTGTCCGGCGGCCAGCGCCGGCTGGTGGCCCTGGCCCGGGCCCTGATCCTCGCCCCCCGGATCCTGCTGCTGGACGAGCCTTCGACCGGCGTCGACGTCGAATCGACCTCCCGCCTCGTCGCCGTGCTGCGCGACCTGGCGCGGGAAGTGACCATCATCATGGTCGAGCACGACGTCGATTTCGTCACCGCGGTGGCGGACGAGGTGGTCTGCATCGAGAACGGCAAATTCGTCTCGACCGGGGCGCCGCAGGCCCTGATCGCGGCGGACGACAATCTCTTCGCCCGCTTCGTCAAGGCGCGCCGCCGCGCCACCTCGACCGATCACCTCGAAATCGAACGGGTGCCGCTGCCCGCGGCCGCCGGCTCGACCAAGAAGGGCTGACAAACGAAGGGGGCGGCGGATGGAAATCCGCCGCCCCTCAGCCGGGCCCTCTCAGCCGGGCAGGCGCTCGAAGGTCGGCATGCCTTCGGGCAGCACATGATAGGGCTGCTGGTCGACCGTATAGATGGCGATGTCCGGGCCGGCGAAAGCCTTCGGATCGTCAAGCGTGCCCACCTTCAGGATCACGGCCGGAAAGCCCGGGGCGCGGGTGACGATCTGGGTGCCGCAATCGGGGCAGAATTCCCGGGTCACCGGATTTTCCAGGTCCTGACGGCGGAAATGCTTGGCCGTGCCCTTGGTATAGCGGAAACCGTCGGTCGGCAGGGCCATGAAGAAATTCGGGCCGCCACCGGTCACATATTGGCATTCCCGGCACAGGCATTCCGCCTTCATCAGCGGTTCGCCCTCGGCGACATAGCGGACGCTGCCGCAATAGCAGCCACCTTCTACTCTCATTACATCCTCCCTTGGTCGGGGCGGGTGCTCCCGCCTCCGGGCGCCATGGTAGCGCGGTTTGCCAAGGGAGGAATGTGGTTAATTAAGCGGCCTGTTCGGAGTTTCCGCTCAGCGCCGCTGGGCGCGGGCATGCTCGCGCCAGCGGTTGGCCTCGGCGGCGAGATTGGCCGCGACCGCGTCGTTGCCCATTTCCCGCTCCGCCCGTTCGAGATCGCCGAGCGCGGTCAGGAAATCCTCGACCAAGCCCAGGTTGCGGGTCTCGTTCACCAGACTGCGCATCGATTCGACCGAGGTCATCAGGTGGGGATGGGCCTCGAACGGCCGGCCGGCGGCGATCAGCGCCCGCCCCAGGCGATTCGAGGCGGCGGCATGGATATTGAACAGGGAGGGCGGCAGCTTGCCCTCCGTCGCCTCGGCCACCGCGTGCAATTCGTCGATGCAGGTGGACAATTCCTCGATCGCCGCCTCGGGCGCGCCGAGGTTGAGGTGCAGCCGCCCCAGCGCATTGCGGGCGGAAGCGAGCGCGGGGCGCTGGTCCGGCAGGTCGGTGCGGCCGACGAGGCCGGCGCGGCGGGCGACGGCTTCCCCTTGCGCGTCGCGGGCCTGCTCGTTCTTGCCCAGGGTCTCGAAGGAGGCGGCGCGGGCCTGGGCGATATCGGCCTGGAGCGGCGCGCCGAGACCGCGGCCGTCGCCCCTGGTCGCCGCGATCACCACGGCCGTTTCCTCGGCCCGGGCGATCGCCCCCGCATGATCGCCGGAGGCCTGGAGCACGCGGACGGACAGGAAGCCCAGAATGGCGCTTTCGATGCCGAAGCCTTCGAGCCCCGGCGCACGCCAGACCTGATCGAGCAGGGCCTGGGCCTCGCCGGCAAGGCGGCGGGCCATCAGGGCATCGACCAGCCGGCGGGTCTGGTCGAGCAGGCGGGCGGCGGCACCGTCGTCGGGCCCCGCGGCAAGGGCGGCCAGCGCCTGGTCGACATTGGTGCGAAGCGTGGCGATCTCGGGATCGTCGGATACGGCAGACATGGAAACCTCTTTTCCCCCAACGCGCATTACGGCTTGGCCGTGGGCGCGACAGGCCTCAATATGCCGGGCGAAAGGCCGGTCGCCAAGCCGGGGCTGATACTGCCAGGGACATAGGGGGCAATGAACGACGACGACCGCGCGAAGCGACGCGCCCTGCTCACGCGGCATTTCCTGTTGCGTGATGTACCGGAAAAAGTGCTGGACGACCTGATCGGATTTTCGACCACGCGGCGCTATGCCGACGACGAAGTGATCTTCGCCAAGGGGGACGACGGCGACGGCCTCTACGGCATTCTCGAGGGCCAGGTGCGCATCTTCTCGGGCGATGCCGAAGGCCGCGAGATCACCCTGAACATTCTCGACACCGGCGAATTGTTCGGCGAGATCGCCCTGATCGACGGCAAGTCGCGCTCGGCCGATGCCGCCGCCATCGGCACCACCACCCTGTTCCACATGCCGCGCCGGCATTTCGTGCCCTATCTGCGGCAAAGCCCGGACCTTTGCTTCAGCCTGCTCGAAATCCTCTGCGCCCGGGTGCGCTGGACCAGCAGCGTGATCGAGGACCGGGCATTTCTGGGCCTCGAGGCGCGCCTTGCCAAATGGCTGCTCAACCTCGCCAACGACGAGCTGGCCGGCCGCAACAATGTGGTGCGCCTGCGGATGAAACTGTCGCAGCGGGAATTGGGCGCCCTGGTCGGCACCTCGCGCGAGGCGGTGAACAAGCAGTTCGCGCTTTGGCGCGACAACGGCCTGATCAGCATCGAACGAGGCATGATCACCCTGCACAGCCCGGACCAGCTTCGGGCCCTGGTCGATCTTGCCTGAGCCCGTGATCATGGACGAGACGGTCGACGACGTCCTGCGCAAGGTGGTCGCGGCGCGAAAGCGCGGCGAATTGTTCGAAGCCTTCGATCTCGCCCGCATCGCGATCGAGAACCGGGGCATGGACACCCGCCTCGCCTTCGAGGCGGTGCTGTGCCTGGTCCGGGCCGGTGCCAGCGAACTGGCGCACCGGCGCTACAATGAATACGGCCTGTCGCCGGACCACGGCGTCGACTATGCCACCCTGCTCGGCCGGATCGAGAAGGACGAGGCCCTGGCCCTGTCGGGTGCGGCGCGGCGGGCCAAGCTGCATGATGCGGCCATTGCCTATCGCGATGCCTATCTCCGCTACCCGGACTATTACCCGGCGATCAATGCCGCCACCCTCTATCTCCTGGCGGGGGAGGAGGACAATGCCCGGGGCTTCGCCGATCTCGCCAACCAGCACCTGCGCGCGGCCGACGAGGGCACCGGGCGGCCGATGAATTTCTGGGAACTGGCGACCACGGCCGAGGCGGCCCTGATTCTCGGCGATCTCGAGACGGCGGCGCAGGCGATCGGCGAGGCCATGGCCCTGCCCGACCTCGATGTCACCGCCGTCGCATCGACGCGCCGGCAATTGCGCTTGGTTGTCGCGGAAAAGAATCTGGACAGCGCCATTCTCGCCCCGATGACACCGCCGACGGTCGCCCATTTCACCGGCCACCGCCTGACCCCCTGGGGGAGGCCCGGCCGCTTCCCCGCCGCCCTGGAACCGGCGGTGGCGGACGGCATCCGCGCGGCGGTGGCGCGGCACGGCATCCGCTTCGGCTATGGCTCGCTGGCGTCGGGCGCCGATATCCTTTTCGCCGAGGCGATCGTCGAGGCGGGCGGCGAAGTCCATGTCGTGCTGCCCTTCGTGCAGGAGGATTTCGTCCGCATCTCCGTCGCCGATTCCGGCCCCGGCTGGGTGGAGCGTTTCGAGCGCCTGATCCATCACCCGCGCATGCGCGTCTCGCTCGCCACCTTCGATCCCTTTCTCGGCGACGACGAGATCTTCGGCTATGCCGCGCGCTATGCCATGGGGCTTGCCGTGATCCGGGCCGACATGCTGGGCGGCCCGGCGGTCCAGCTCGCGGTCTGGGACGGCGTGCCCAGCCCCGGCCCCGCCGGCACCGCCGCCGACATCGCCTTCTGGCGCGACACGCTGCAACGCCCCTGCGACGTGATCTGGCCCGACGCAGCCCCGGTGGCGGCGCCGGTCGCGCCCGGCCTCCAGGCCGCCCCGGCGGTCCAGGCGCCGGCCATCGTCCCCGCTGCCGGCGACAAGCCCAGCCGGGTGCTGCGCGCCCTGCTGTTCTGCGATGTCAAGGGTTTCTCCAAGCTGAACGACGTCACCATCCCCGTGTTCTTCCGGGAAGTGATGGGCAGCCTGGCGCGGGCGACCAAGCGCCACAGCAACGCGATCCTCTACAAGAACACCTGGGGCGACGCCATCCACACCATCATGCGCGATGCCCCGGCGGCGGCGGCCCTCGCCCTCGACCTGCAGGAGGAAATGGGCAGGATCGACCTTGCCGGCCTCGGCCTGCCGGAAGGCTTGGCGCTGCGCGTCGGCGGCCATGTCGGCCCGATCTATTCGAGCTGGGACAATGTGCTCGAGGAAGAGACGTTCTTCGGCGCCCAGGTCACGCGCTGCGCCCGGATCGAACCCATCGCCTTCACCGGCAAAGTCTTCGTCTCCGAAGCCTTCGCCGCCGAACTGGCCCTGACCTCGCGGGATTTCAGCGCCGAATATGTCGGCGACATCCCGACCGCCAAGCAGTTCGGCCGCATGCCCATGTATCTGCTGCGGCGGCGCGGCTGAGGGGGCTCAGCGCACGAAGGCGGCCAGCCGGCGCAGTTCGGCGAGAAACTCCTCCTCCGCCCGCTTGGCCGGCCAGGGGGTGAGGCTGCGCTCGAGGGGCGGTTCCGGCATGCCGAAAGTGGCGGGGTCCGCCGCCTCCGCCGGGGTGAGGCCGACCAGTTGCACCGCCTCGGTGGCGGCAAGGCCGCGGTCCGCCTTCTTGATCCGCCGGGTCATCGCCGCCGGCAGCGGAAACGGCAGACCATAGCGCTGGTGCACGGCCCGTTGCACCCCGTCCTCCAATTGCCGCCAGCGGGCGCCGAGGAAGGGCTTCAGCGGCGTGATCACATCCATCCCGAGCAGGCCCTCGCAGGCGTCATGCAGCAGGGTGGCGAGTTCCAGCCGGACCGAGAGACGCGCGGGCGGCGTGGTGCGGCGCACCTCGGCCAGCACGTCCAGCGAATGCTGGGCGACGGAATAGGCATAATCGCCCCTGGTCGCCCCGTTCCAGCGCGCGACGCGCGACAGGCCGAGGGCGATATCCGTGTCCTCGAAATCGAAGGGGGAAGGATTGGCAAGGTCCAGCCGCCGCCCGGAAAGGAAGCGCTGCCAGACGCGGGAGTCGTTCATGGGCTGGGGGTTCCCGATTCAAGCGGCGGGGATCATGCCCCCACTGCCCCCGGCCGACAACCGCCGGACATGAAAACGGCCGCCCGAAGGCGGCCGTTTCCCACTCGATACGCGGATCCTCAGTGGCGGCGACGGCCGAGGAAGGCGTTGAACTCGCCGACGATGCCGCGCCGGAAGGCGAGCACGCAGACGACGAAGATCACGCCGACCACCGTCGTGACCGGCAGGCCCGAGGTCGCCAGGAAGTTCTGCAGCGAGATCACGAGACCGGCGCCAACCGCCGGGCCGACCAGGGTGCCGACACCGCCGAGCAGGGTCATCAGGATCACCTCGCCCGACATCTGCCACTGAATGTCGGTCAGGGACGCCAGTTGCAGGGCGATGGTCTTGGTGCCGCCGGCAACGCCGGTCAGCGCCGCCGACAGGCCGAAGGCGATCAGCTTGAAGCGGTCGACCCGGTAGCCGAGCGAGATGGCGCGCGGCTCGTTCTCGCGGATCGACTTCAGCACCGCGCCGAAGGGCGAATTCACGATCCGCCAGATCAGGAAGAAGCAGAGCAGGAAGACCGCGACCACGAAGTAATACATGGGCAGCGAGCCTTCGAGGCTGATCAGCCCGAAGACGGCGCCGCGCGGCACGCCCTGGAGCCCGTCCTCGCCGCCGGTGACCGCCGTCGCCTGCAAGGCGAAGAAGAACACCATCTGCGACAGGGCAAGCGTGATCATGGCGAAATAGATGCCCTGGCGGCGGATCGCGATCCAGCCGAACAGGAGGCCGAAAGCCCCGCCGACGAGGCCGCCGAACAGGATCGCCAGTTCGGGCGTGAAGCCCCATTCCTTGGCCGCGAAGCCGGTCGCATAGGCCGCGGCGCCGAAGAAGGCGGCATGGCCGAACGAGAGCAGGCCGACGAAGCCGAGCATCAGGTTGAAGGCGCAGGCGAAGAGCGCGAAGCACAGCGCCTTCATCAGGAACGCCGGATAGAAGACATAGGGTGCGACGAGCAGGCCGGCGATCAGGATCGTGCCGATGATCAGGCTGGCCTTGCCGGCCAGGCGTCCGGTGACGGTGCCGCTGGGCGTGGTCGAATATTTCACGGACATGATCAGCGCTCCCGCCCGAACAGACCGGCAGGGCGCGCGAGCAGCACCACCACCATGATGACGAAGACGACGATGTTCGACGCTTCGGGGAAGAAGACCTTGGTCAGCCCCTCGAGGATGCCGAGCATGTAGCCCGAGACCACCGCGCCGAAGATCGAGCCCATGCCGCCGATCACCACCACCGCGAAGACGACGATGATGAGGTTGGAGCCCATCAGGGGATTGACCGAATAGATCGGCGCCGCCATCACCCCGGCCAGCCCGGCAAGGGCCACGCCGACGCCGTAGGTCATGGTGATCATGACCGGCACGTTGATGCCGAAGGATTGCACCAGGCGGGGATTTTCCGTCGCCGCGCGGAGATAGGAGCCGAGCCGCGTCTTCTCGATCGCATACCAGGTGGCGAGGCAGACGACGATCGACAGCAGCACGACCCAGCCGCGGTAATAGGGCAGGAACATGAAGCCGAGGTTGGTGCCGCCGGCAAAGGTCGACGGCACCGGATAGGACTGGCCCGAGACCCCGAACTCATGCTTGAAGCCACCTTCGAGGATCAGGGCGATGCCGAAGGTCAGCAGCAGGCCATAGAGGTGGTCCAGCTTGTAGAGCCGGGACAGCATCGTCTTTTCGATGACGATGCCGACGCCCCCGACGATGACGGGACTGAGGATCAGCGCCCAGAAGTAGCCGAGCCCCAGGTATTGGAGCAGGAACCACGCCACGAACGCGCCCAGCATGTAGAGCGCGCCATGGGCGAAGTTGATCACGTTCAACATGCCGAAGATCACGGCAAGCCCGAGACTCAGCAGGGCATAGAACGAGCCGTTGATGAGCCCCAGCAACAATTGCCCGAACAGGGCCTGTGGGGGAATGCCGATGAGTTCAAACATGCGAAGGTCCCGTCGTCGTCAGGTCACCCGGTCGTGCGGTTTACTGGGCCAGGGCGCAGCCGGACTGCTTCGGATCCTGGAACGCCTGGGCGCCCGGGACCGTCTTCACCGGCTTGTAGACGTCCCATTCGCCCGTCGATTCGGCCGGCGTCTTCACCTGGAACAGATACATGTCGTGAAGGACGCGGCCGTTGGCGCCGATGGTGGCGTTGCGCAGCACCGGATCCTTGATCGGCAGCTCTTTCATCTTGGCGGCGACGACCTTGCCCTCGTCGGTGCCCGCGGCCTCGACGGCCTTCAGGTAGTGCAGGGTCGAGGAATAGACGCCGGCCTGGACCATGGTCGGCGGCTTGCCGAACTTCTCCTGGAAGCGCTTGGAGAAGGCGCGGGTCTCTTCGTCAAGATCCCAGTAGAAGCCTTCGGTGACCAGCAGGCCCTGGCCGAGTTCGAGCCCGATCGAATGGATGTCGGACAGGAAGGCGAGCAGCGCGACCAGCTTCTGGCCGCCGGCGACGATGCCGAATTCCGAGCCCTGCTTCACCGAGTTGATGGTGTCCTGGCCGGCATTGGCCAGCGCCACGACCTTCGCGCCCGAAGCCTGGGCCTGGAGCAGGAAGGACGACAGGTCGGCCGAGGGGAACGGGTGGCGGACGGTGCCGACCAGCTTGGCCCCCAGGTCCTTGAGCACGGCGGAGGCATCCGCCTCGAGGCTGTGGCCGAAGGCATAGTCGGCGGTCAGGATGAACCAGCTGTCGCCGCCTTCGGCGACCACGGTCGGGGTGGTCACATGGGCGAGCGAATAGGTGTCGTACATCCAGTGGAACGAGGTCGCGGTGCATTCCTTCTGGCTGAGACGGACGGTGGCGGCACCGGAATTGATGGTGACCACGCCCTTCTCGCCGCCGATGCCCTGCACGGCCAGGCCGACGCTGGAGGTGACGAGGTCGACGAGGACGTCCGCGCCCTTCGAATCGATCCATTCGCGGGCGATGTTGGCGCCGATGTCCGCCTTGTTCTGGTGGTCGGCGGTCAGGATCTCGATCGGCTTGCCGAGGACCTTGCCGCCGTAGTCGGCGACGGCCATTTCAGCGGCGGCGATCGAACCCTTGCCCGCGACGTCGGCATAGATGCTCGACAGGTCGGTGAGCACGCCGACGACGACCTTGTCGCCCGACAGGCCGGCCGCCATGGCCGAGGTCGCGAGGGCCGAAAGGGCCACGCCCGCAAGAAGCGCCTTCTTGAACATCAGTCATTCCTCCCCAGAATGATCAGTCACTGACCAGTGTTAGCGGTATTGGTATTGGTATTGGTATTGGAGCCCTTGTCACACGCCGAGATAGGTGACGAGACGGTCCTTGTCGGCGGCGAGTTCCGCCGCCGTCAGGCTGTCCACCACATGGCCGTCTTCCATGACGTAGAAGCGGTCGGCGATCGTCGACACGAAGTGGATGGACTGTTCGACCAGGATCATGGTCAGCCCCCCCGCCTTCAGCCGGCGCACGGCTTCGCCGATCTGCTGCACGATGACGGGGGCCAGGCCTTCCGTCGGCTCGTCCAGCAGAATGAAGTCCGAACCGGTGCGCAGGATGCGGGCGATCGCCAGCATCTGCTGCTCGCCGCCCGACAGCTTGGTGCCGGGGCTGTAGAGCCGCTCCTTCAGGTTCGGGAACAGGGTGAAAATATCCTGCACCGACATGCCGCCCGGCTTGATCACCGGCGGCAGCAGCAGGTTTTCCTGCACGTTCAGGCTGGCGAAGATGCCCCGTTCCTCGGGCACATAGCCGACGCCGAGGCGGGCGATCCGGTGCGGCGCCTGGTTGACGATCTCCGCCCCGTCGAAAACGATCGAGCCGGTGCGGCGCCCGACCAGCCCCATGATCGAGCGGAGCGTGGAGGTCTTGCCGGCACCGTTGCGGCCGAGCAGGGCGACGACCTCGCCCCGCTTCACCTCGATGTCGACGCCGTGCAGGACGTGGCTTTCGCCGTAATAGGCGTTGAGGCCCGAGATCTTCAGGCGCGGCGCCCCGGCGGCGGCGGGTTGAATGGTGCGGGCGGCATCAGCCATGACCGGTCCCCATGTAGGCTTCGATGACGGCGGGATTCTTCGAGACGGTCTCATAGGGACCTTCGGCCAGGATCTGGCCGCGCTGAAGCACGGTGATCGTGTCCGAGAGGCCGGAGACGACCGACATGTTGTGCTCCACCATCAGGATGGTGCGGCCGGTGCGGATGCGGCGAATCAATTCGATGATACGCCCCACGTCCTCATGGCCCATGCCCTGGGTCGGTTCGTCCAGCAGCATCAGTTCGGGATCGAGGGCGAGCGTGGTCGCGATCTCCAGGGCGCGCTTGCGGCCGTAGGAAAGCTCCACCGCCGGCGTGTGCAGGAAGGGGCCGAGGCCCACGTCCTCCACCAGTTCCTTCGCCCTGCCGTCCAGATGGTCGAGTTCGCGGACCGAGCGCCAGAAGTGGAAGACCTTCGGGCTCCGCGCCTGCAACGCCACGCGGACGTTTTCGAGCACCGTCAGATGCGGGAAGACGGCGGAAATCTGGAACGAGCGGACGACGCCCATGCGGGCGATATCGGCCGGCTTGGCGCGCGTGATGTCGCGCTCGTTGAACTTCACCGTGCCGCCGCTCGGCTGCAGGAATTTGGTCAGCAGGTTGAAGACGGTGGTCTTGCCCGCGCCGTTCGGACCGATCAGCGCATGAATGCTGCCGCGCCGAACCTTCAGGTTGACGTCCTTGACGGCGATGAAGCCGCGGAATTCCTTGGTCAAGCCTGCGGTCTCGAGAACAAGATCGCTCAATGCGCCCCCCCGTCCTTGGGACACGGAGGCGGCGCCAGTGCCCGGCGCACTCCCCCCCATGTCGGTTTTCCTCGTGAAACATGGCATCTTCCGTGCCGTTCAAATCGTTTAGCCGCATGGCCCTTGAAGGCCAGCCCCTACTTAAGTCTAATTCATGTGTTTTGGGCTTCGAATCCGCACCCCGCCTCGGCGACAGATAGACGATCCAGCGACCGCCCCCGCCGGTCTCACTGGGAGGAAACGAAAGATTAGCACCATGGAAGGCCCCGACAGCGGCTGGACGGTCGTCATCGCCGACGATCATCCCCTGGTCCGCGACGCCATGCGCCACGCGCTGAACCAGAGCCTGAGCGACGTTCAGGTGGTCGATGCGTCAAGTCTCGACGAGGCACGCCAGGCGGTCGACCGCCTCGGCACCGTCGACCTTGTCATTCTCGATCTCAACATGCCGGGCATGGACGGTTTCACCGGCCTTGCCTCGATGCGCGCGGCCTATCCCCTCGTACCGGTCGCGATGGTATCAGCGACCAATGACGAAACCGTGATGCGCCGGGCGATCGAATTCGGCGCCGCCGGCTTCATCCCCAAATCCGCCCCCCTCGACACGATCGCGGAAGCGATCGGGCAGATCCTCGAAGGCCAGGTCTGGCTGCCCGCCGGCACCGGGGACAGTGCCGGCGGCGCCAGCCGGCAGGATATCGCCCGCCGCCTGGGCGAACTGACGCCGC
Source organism: Zavarzinia compransoris (assembly GCF_003173055.1). NCBI lineage: Bacteria > Pseudomonadati > Pseudomonadota > Alphaproteobacteria > Rhodospirillales > Zavarziniaceae > Zavarzinia > Zavarzinia compransoris. Next base: position 550,806 of record NZ_QGLF01000001.1, on the reverse strand, counting down.
AGCAGCTCAAGGTCCTGTCCATGATGTCCCAGGGCCTTCTCAACAAGCAGATCGCCTATGAGCTCGGCGTCGGCGAGGCGACGGTGAAGGCCCATGTCACCGCCATCCTGAAGAAGCTCGGCGTGCACAGCCGCACCCAGGCGGTGATCGCCGCCCGCCTGCTGGATTTCAAGACGGCGGGGTGACCCCCGCCCCCTCACCCGGCCGCGGCGAGCCCCAGGCTCTTGCGCAGGTGATCGAGATAGGCGCGTAATGCTGCCGGTTTCACCGGCTTCGGCAGCATCTCCACCTGGTGGCGCTTCGCCTCCTGGCGCAGGCGCGGCTCGCGGTCCGCAGTGATCAGGGCGGCGGCCAGCAGGCGCCCGGCCTGCTGGCGCAGCGCCGTGATCACGGACAGGCCGTTCATCCCGCCGCCCAGGTGATAATCGACCAGGATCACGTCGGGCAGGCGCCCGGCGCCGCGCATCACCTCTCGCGCCGCCTCCAGCGAGCCGGCGGTCAGCACGTCGCAGGCCCAGCCCTTGAGCAGGGCGGAGATCGCTTCGCGGATCGCCGCCTCGTCGTCGATGGCGAGAACCAGCAGCCGCGTCTCGCCCGCCTCGACCGGCGGCAGGCTGGTGCGTTCGATGCGGCGCGGCGCCGGCGCCTCGGTCAGGGGCGCCGCGACCGTGAAGACCGAGCCGCGCCCGGGCTGGGAGCGCAGCCCGATCGGGTGATCCAGGATGCGGCAGATCCGCTCGACGATGGCAAGGCCGAGACCGAGGCCCTTGGCCCCCTGCTCCTCCACCTTGGGCCCCAGGCGGACGAATTCGCCGAAGATCGTCGCCTGATCCTCCGGCTCGATGCCCGGGCCGCTGTCCCAGACTTCGATGACGGCGTGAGCGCCCTGCCGGCGGGCCCCGATCAGCACCCGGCAGCGCGGGCGCGCGGGATCGCTGTAACGGATGGCGTTCGAGAGATAGTTCTGGATCACCCGGCGCAGCAGCTGGGGATCGGAACGGACGGCCAGGCTCGACGGCATGACCATGATCTCGACCCCGCGCTTGGCCGCCAGGGGCGCCAGGGTGGAGGCGATGGCCTCCATCAGCGGGCCGAGGGCGACCGGCTTCCAGTCCGGCGTCATCACCCCCTGGTCCAGGCGCGAAATGTCGAGCAATGCATCGAGCAGCCCTTCGACCGCGCCCAGCCCCTGGTCGACCTTGGCGACCAGGGGTTCGTCCGGGTGGCGGTCGGCGAGCGCGGTCGCAAAGAGACGCGCGGCGTGCAGCGGCTGCAGCAGGTCGTGGCTGGCCGCGGCCAGGAAGCGGGTCTTGCCCAGGTTCGCCTCCTCCGCCGCGGTGCGGGCCTGGTGCAGTTCCGAGATCACGCGGGTGAGATCGGCGGTCCGTTCCGTCACCCGCCGTTCCAGGCTTTCGTTCGCCGTCTTCAGGGCGGCTTCGGCGATGTAACGCTCGGTGACATCGGTGACCATGATCGAGAAGCCGCCCCCGGGCATGGGGTCGAAGCGCAGTTCCATGCGCGCCCCGTCGGGCCGTTCGACCTGGCGCACCGTCGCCATGCCCCCGACCGGCATGGAGAGGGCGGAGCCGAGCGAGCGCAGGCGCCCGACCACGCCGAGTTCGCCGTTCGAGGTGCCGACCCGGGCCTGATCGCGCGGCAGCCACAGCATGTCGAAGAAACGGTCGTTCCAGGTGACCAGCCGGCGCTCGCGGTCGAACACGGCGATGCCCTGGCTGACATGGTCGAGGGTGGTGCGCAGCAGGGTGAAATTCTGGCGGATCGCCTCGGACGCCTCGCCCAGCACGGCGCGCATCGCCCGCCCCGACAGGCGCGAGCCCTGGCGCGCCGAGGCCAGCACCACGCGGGCCGAGGCGGCACCGATGACGCCCGACAGCAGGCGTTCGGTGAAGGCGGCGACATTGACCCCCGTGCGCTCGATCCCGGCATAGGCCTGTTCCGCCTGCTCGGTCCCGATGAAGCGGGCGGACAGGCCCTTCAGCTCGTCGATCGACATGGCGGCGCCGGCGCGCTGCACGGTTTCCGCATCGAGATCGACCTGGGGCGCGACATAGGCATCGGCCTGGTCGCGGTCGCGCTTCTGCGGCATCGAGGCGAGCGAGATGCCGACCAGCAGCAGCGTGTTGACCCCGAGGCTGACGAAGACGCCCTGGGTCAGGGGATCGAGCGCGGCCAGCCAGTCCGGCAGCAGAAAGGCGAAGGGCGTGGCGGTGGCCGCGCCGCCCCCCAGCATCGAGGGCAGGAACAGACCGTAGAGCCAGACCGCGCCGCCCCCGGCCAGGCCGGCGACCGCCCCGTTCCGATGGGCGCCGCGCCAGTAGAGGCCGAACAGCAGCGCCGGCGCGAACTGGGCGACGGCGGCAAAGGAGATCAGCCCGATCGAGACCAGGGGCAGCTGGCTGACCAGGGCCCGCTCGTAGAGATAGCCGAGCGTCAGGATGACGACCACCGCCACCCGCCGCGTTACCACCACCACCCGGCCGCTGTCGAGCCGGTCGAGCCGGCGCCAGCGCAGCAGGAAGGGCATGGCGATCTCGTTCGAGGCCATGATGGAGAGGGCGAGGCAGGCGACGATGACCATGCTGGTCGCCGCCGACAGGCCGCCGATGAAGACGAAGGTGGAAAGCAGGCTCTGGTCGTTCATCATCGGCACGACCAGGACCAGCATGTCCGGGCTGTTGCCCTGCAGGGCCGCATCCATGCCGGCGATGGCGATGGGCACGACGAAGAGATTGATCAGCACGAGATAGAGCGGAAACAGCCAGCGCGCCATGGGCAGGTGGTTGCCCGGGCCGTGCTCGATCACGGCGACGTGGAACTGGCGCGGCAGGCACAGGAAACCGAGGCTGGACAGCACGACCATGGTCAGCCAGTTGAACGTCACTTCCGGCGCCCGGAACCTCTCCAGCCCGGGATCGGCCGCGATGCGCTGGACGAGGCCGCCGACGCCGCCGAAGACCTCATAGGTGACATAGAGGCCGACGGCGATGAAGGCCGCCAGCTTGACCAGCGATTCGAAGGCGATCGCCAGCATCATGCCGCGGTGCTGTTCCGTCGCCTGGGCGCGGCGGATGCCGAACAGCATGGTGAAGGCCGCCATCATCACGGCGACGATCAGCGCGGTGTCGCGCCAGGCATCGAAGCCGCCGCCGGTCGCCGAGGGGCCGAGGCCGGTGACCGCGTCGAAACTGTCCGAGACCGCCTTCAGCTGCAAGGCGATATAGGGCAGCACGCCGACGATGGCGAGGCCGGCGACGATGGCGGAGACGGCCCGGCTCTTGCCGTAGCGCGAGCCGATGAAATCCGCGATCGAAGTGATGTTCTGGTTGCGCGCGATCAGGATCATGCGCGACAGCAGGCGTTGCCCGAAGATCATGACCAGGATGGGGCCGACGAAGATCAGGAAAAAGTCCCAGCCCGCCGCCACCGCCCGCCCGACGCTGCCGTAAAAGGTCCAGGAGGTGCAATAGATCGCCAGCGACAGGGCATAGATCAGGTTCTGCGACGACGCCGCGCGGCGCGGCCGCCAGTCGCCGAGATAGGCGATGGCGAACAGGCTGCCGATATAGATGAGGGACATCAGCAGGATGGCCCAGTCCTGCACCATGGTCGCATTTCCTCCCGAAGACTTTGTCATCTAGGCGCCAAACAGCGGAATTGTCCATCGCCTTGGCGTGGGACCGGCCAGATCTCGTCGCATTGCAGCGAATTCTTGCGCAACGCACCTAATACCAAAGTCAAAGGCCGAAGCCCCGGCCTTTCGACCAACGTCGGGCTTAAAAAAGCGAAGTCCAGAGCCTCCACTGTAGGCACCGAAAGGGCCACGGCAACGACCGGGCCGCAACGGGGGAATTCGGCGGACAACCGCCCAGGGAGGTCAACAATGGTCAGCGTTACCGGGGGCGGCGCTTCTGCGCGCGTCGAGGGGGCCGAACGGCGCAAGGTGGTTTTCGCCTCGTCGCTCGGCACCGTTTTCGAATGGTATGACTTTTATCTTTACGGCTCGCTCGCGGCCGTGATTTCCAAGCAGTTCTTCTCGGGCGTCAACCCGACGGCTGCCTTCATCTTCGCCCTGATGGCCTTCGCCGCCGGCTTCGCGGTGCGCCCCTTCGGCGCCCTCGTGTTCGGCCGCCTGGGCGACCTGGTCGGCCGGAAGTATACCTTCCTCATCACCATCCTGATGATGGGCGCCTCGACCTTCATCGTGGGCATCCTGCCGTCCTATGCCTCGATCGGCATCGCGGCCCCGATCATCCTGATCGTGCTGCGCCTGCTCCAGGGCCTTGCCCTCGGCGGCGAATACGGCGGCGCCGCGACCTATGTCGCCGAGCACGCGCCGAACGACAAGCGCGGCCTCTATACGTCGTGGATCCAGACCACGGCGACCATCGGCCTGTTCCTGTCGCTGCTCATCATCCTGGGCGTGCGCCTGTCGATGTCGGTCGAGGATTTCGAATCCTGGGGCTGGCGCATTCCCTTCCTGGTCTCGATCATCCTGCTCGGGATTTCCGTCTGGATCCGCATGCAGCTGAACGAGTCGCCGCTGTTCCAGAAGATGAAGGAAGAGGGCACCCGCTCGAAGGCCCCGCTGACCGAGAGCTTCGGCCAGTGGAAGAACCTGAAGATCGTGCTCATCGCCCTGTTCGGCCTCACCGCCGGCCAGGCCGTGGTCTGGTACACCGGCCAGTTCTACGCCCTGTTCTTCCTGACCCAGACCCTGAAGGTGGACGCCCAGACCGCCAACCTGCTGATCGCCGGTTCGCTGCTCATCGGCACGCCCTTCTTCGTCTTCTTCGGCTGGCTCTCCGACAAGATCGGCCGCAAGCCGATCATCCTGGCGGGCTGCCTGATCGCGGCGGTGACCTACTTCCCGATCTTCAAGGCCATCACCCACTACGCCAACCCGGCCCTCGAATCCGCCGTCGCCACGGCGCCGGTGGTCGTGGTCGCCGATCCGACCCAGTGCACCTTCCAGTTCAACCCGGTCGGCACCTCGAAGTTCACCTCGTCCTGCGACGTGGCCAAGACCGCCCTGGTGAAGCGCGGCACGCCCTACAGCAACGAGGCGGCCCCGGCCGGCACCATCGCCCAGATCAAGGTCGGCGAAGTCGTCATCGCCTCCTACGACGGCCTCGCGGCCGACGCCAAGGAACAGGGCGTGGCCTTCGACGCCGCCCTGACCAAGGCCCTGAACGACGCCGCCTACCCGGCGAAGGCGGACCCGGCGCGGATCAACCACGTCATGGTGCTGGTCATGCTGTTCGTCCTGGTGATCTTCGTCACCATGGTCTACGGCCCGATCGCGGCCATGCTGGTCGAACTCTTCCCGACCCGCATCCGCTATACCTCGATGTCGCTGCCCTATCACATCGGCAACGGCTGGTTCGGCGGCTTCCTGCCGACCACCGCCTTCGCCATCGTGGCGGCCACCGGCAACATCTACGACGGCCTGTGGTACCCGATCATCATCGCCACCGGCACCTTCGTCATCGGCCTGCTCTTCGTCCGCGAAACGAAGAACAACTCGATCATCGACTGATCATCGACGGCCCGGGGGGCGGCACCTGCCGCCCCCTTTCGCTTTCCGATATCCCTTTCGTTACAGCGCTCCGCAGCCCTCGCGAACCGACGTCCCGTGGCCCGGTGCAGGAGATCAGCATGAGCCAGGACATCTACCCGGTGCCGGCGGGTTTCGCGGCGGGGGCCAGGATTGACGCCTCGGGTTACGAAGCGGCCTATCGCCGCTCGCTCGAAGACCCCGCGGGCTTCTGGGCCGAGGCCGGCAGGCGCCTCGACTGGATCACGCCCTATTCGCCGGACGCCGTGAAGGACGTCTCCTTCGGCGGCCCCGGCGCGGCTTCGGGCGACGTGCACATCCGCTGGTTCCACGACGGCACCCTCAACGTCGCCGCCAACTGCCTCGACCGCCATCTCGGTCCCCGCGGCGACAAGGTCGCCATCCTCTGGGAAGGCGACAATCCCGCTGACAGCCGCGCCATCACCTATCGCCAGCTTCATGCCGAAGTCTCGCGCTTCGCCAATGCCCTGCTCGCCCTCGGCGTCCAGAAGGGCGACCGCGTCACCATCTACCTGCCCATGATCCCGGAAGCCGCCGTCGCCATGCTGGCCTGCGCCCGGATCGGCGCCATCCATTCCATCGTCTTCGGCGGCTTCTCCCCCGACAGCCTCGCCGGCCGCATCGTCGACTGCGGCTCGAAGATCGTCATCACCGCCGACGAGGGCCTGCGCGCCGGCAAGACCGTCCCCCTCAAGGCCAATACCGACAAGGCCCTGGACCAGGCCCCGGGGGTCGAGACCGTCGTCGTCGTCCGCCGCACCGGCGGCAAGATCGGCTTCCAAGAGGGCCGCGACCATTGGTATCACGATCTGATCGCCAAGGCCGATCCGGTCAACGAGCCCGCGCCCCAGAATGCCGAGGATCCCCTCTTCATCCTCTATACCTCGGGTTCCACCGGCAAGCCCAAGGGCGTGCTGCATACCACCGGCGGCTATCTCGTCTATGCCGCCATGACCCATGAATATGTCTTCGACGTCCGCGACGACGACATCTACTGGTGCACCGCCGACGTCGGCTGGGTCACCGGCCATTCCTATATCGTCTATGGCCCGCTCGCCAACGGCGCCACCACCCTCATGTTCGAGGGCGTGCCCACCTACCCGGACGCCTCGCGCTTCTGGCAGGTGATCGACAAATACGGCGTCACCATCTTCTACACCGCCCCCACCGCCATCCGCAGCCTGATGCGCGAGGGCGAGGCCCTGGTCAAGACCACCTCCCGCGCCTCGCTCCGCCTGCTCGGCTCCGTCGGCGAGCCGATCAACCCGGAAGCCTGGGCCTGGTATCACAAGGTCGTCGGCGACGAGCGCTGCCCGATCGTCGATACCTGGTGGCAGACCGAGACCGGCGGCATCCTGATCACGCCGCTGCCCGGCGCCATCGCCCTCAAGCCCGGTTCCGCCACCCTGCCCTTCTTCGGCATCGCGCCCCAGGTGGTCGATGCCGAGGGCAAGGTGCTGGAGGGGGCGACCGAGGGCAATCTCGTCATCGCCGACAGCTGGCCCGGCCAGATGCGCAGCGTCTACGGCGACCACGAGCGCTTCGTGCAGACTTATTTCTCCACCTACCCGGGCAAGTATTTCACCGGCGACGGCTGCCGCCGCGACGAGGACGGCTATTACTGGATCACCGGCCGGGTCGACGACGTGATCAATGTCTCCGGCCACCGCATGGGCACGGCCGAGGTCGAAAGCGCCCTCGTCGCCCACCCCAAGGTGGCCGAGGCCGCCGTCGTCGGCTATCCCCACGACCTCAAGGGCCAGGGCATCTATGCCTATGTCACCCTCAATGCCGGCGAAGACCCGACCGATGCCCTGAAGAAGGACCTCGTCGCCTGGGTCCGGCGCGAGATCGGCCCCATCGCCAGCCCCGACCTGATCCAGTTCGCCCCCGGCCTGCCCAAGACCCGCTCCGGCAAGATCATGCGCCGCATCCTGCGCAAGATCGCCGAGAACGAGTTCGGCGCCCTCGGCGATACCTCCACCCTCGCCGACCCCGGCGTCGTCACCGATCTCATCGAGAACAGGCAGAACAGGTAGGGGCCTTTCTCTCCCTGGCCCGGGCAGGTGTGGGCTTACCCGGTCCGGCAGTCCCCATCCGGCTTTTGTGCCCTGGCCGGATGGGGACTGCATGTGAGCATTACTCATATCGCATTGCGAAATATATCTTCGCGATGCAGTATGGGCGGGCAGTGCTTACGAGGTTGCCATGTTGCGTTCCCTGACCGCGGCGGCCGTTGCCGCCCTTTCCCTCTGCGCGGCCGGCCCGGCTTTCGCCGGCGAAAGCGCCGCCGACCTGTTCCGCGCCCAGAGCGCCCTGTTCGGGCTCGATAGCGTCAACGACAAGATCGTGCTGGGCGGGGCCCATCTGCTGTGCCGCGAGGCGGCCCTGGCCGCCACCACCCCCGAGATGCCCTGGAGCCCGAGCCGGCGGACCGCCCGCTTCGCCTATGGCGACCTCGGCGCGCGGCTGACCGACAGCGCGGCCCGCGCCGATTCCCTGCTGCTCGAGGGCTTGCGCGACGCCGGCGTCATCGACGCCACGCCGGCCACCATCGCCATGCTGGCCGACCGGGTGCACAAGACCCTGGTGTCGCGCCTGTTCCAGGTCAACCCGGCCACTGCCAACGACCTGGCGATCAGCTGCAAGACCCTGGCCGCCGGCGATTTCAACGCCCTGCCCAGCCTGGTCGCCGCCCGCTGACGGCCCTCAGCGGTCGAGGCTGCGTTCGATGGTCTCGACCAGGGTGCGCAGCACCTTGATGCGGGCGTGGTGCTTGTCCTCGGCCTCGACCAGGGTCCAGGGGGCCAGTTCGGTCGAGGTGCGCTGGATCATCTCGATCACCGCCGCGTCGTAGTCGCCGCGCTTTTCCCGGTTGTGCCAATCGTCGGGGGTGATCTTGTAGCGCTTGAAGGCGACCTTCTCGCGCGCCCGGAAGCGTTCCAGCTGTTCCGCCGCCGACACCACCATGAAGAATTTGGCGATGATCATCTCGTGTTCGACCAATTCCTGCTCGAACTCGTTGATCTCGGCATAGGCGCGGCGCCAGACCGGTTCCGGCGCGAAACCGTCCACCCGTTCGACCAGGACACGGCCGTACCACGAGCGGTCGAACATGACCATGCGCCCCTGGGCCGGCAGGTGGCGCCAGAACCGCCACAGATAGGGGTGGGCCCGCTCCTCGTCGCTCGGGGCGGCGATCGGGACGATGCCATAGAAGCGCGGATCCAGCGCCTCGGCGACACGGCGGATCGCCCCGCCCTTGCCCGCGGCGTCATAGCCTTCGAACAGGGCGACGATGCCGTGCCGGCTCAGCTTCTTTTCCCGCGACAGCCGGGCCAGGCGGCCCTGCCAATGGGGCAATTGTTCCCGGTAGTCGTCCTTCGGCAGATGCGCCGTCAGATCGAGCGCGCTCAGCACATCGGTTTCGCCCAGGGTGGCCAGGGGCGGCGGCGCCGCGCGCTTCGCCGCCGCGCGCCGGGGGGTGCGGCGGGGCCGTGCCTTCGCGGCGGCCGCATCCTCGTCCTGGGCGGCCAGCACGCGGGAAATCTCGTCCACCAGGGTGCGGGCGACGGCGATTTCCCGGTAGCAGCGGTCGAGCCCCTCGATCACGAACCAGGGCGCCGCCCCGGTCGAGGTTTCGCGCACCGCCCGTTCGGCGACATTGCGGATCCGGCGATAGGATTTCGCCTGCCGCCAATCCTCCTTGGTCACGCGCCAGGCGGTATCCTCGTCGGCGGCCAGGGCTTCCAGGCGCTTGCGCTGGTCCTTGCGGCCGAGATGGAACCAGAATTTGATGACCAGGGCGCCTTCGTCGACCGCCATCTGCTCGAAGCGCTTGATGCCTTCCAGCCGGGCATCGAAATGCGCCTGGTCGTTGCGCCGGTTGATGCGGTCGATCACCGGCAGGCCGTACCAGCCCGAGAAAAAGACCCCGATCCGGCCCTTGGGCGGCAGGCTGCGCCAGAAGCGCCACATCGGCGGCCGGCAGCGCTCCTCGTCGTTGGGCGGCAGGTCGGGCACCACCTGGACATGGCGGGGATCGAATAATTCGCCGATCAGATGGGCCGATTCACTGCGCCCCGCCCCGGCCAGGCCGGCCAGGACGATCAGGACCTCGGTGCTGCGGCGTTCGATCAGCTGCGATTGCAATTCGATCAGGCGGGCCCGCAAGCGCGGCATTTCCCGCTCGTAAGCCTCGCGCGACAGGGTATTGCCGATTTCCGCACTTTCGAACATGCCGCCTCCGGCCCTGGAGCATTTTCAGGCGCAGCGGAAGCCTGTTCGGCACGATGGCCGCTCCGAACAGGCTTCGGCCTTTCCGCAGCCGGCAGACTCGGCCAGCTTTCATGCCGATGCAACCGCCAATGCGGGATCAGCGCGTTTCCTTGTGCCAGCCCTGGCGGAACATGCAGGCCTCGAACACCGAACGGCGGGGGGCATCGTTCAGGTCCCGCGTCTCCCATTGCTCCGGCACCCAATAGCCGCCGCTGGTCGAGCAGACGTCGCGCTGGCGCTTGCGGTCGTAATGGCAGGTGGTCACCGGCGGCTCCCAATAGGCGGGCACGGCGAGATAGGACTCGAGAACCTGGGGATAGCGGTCATAGCCCTCGACCTCGCAAAAGGCGACGACACGGTCGCGATCAACGTCGGTCGCCCCCGGCTTCTCCCAGGTGGTGCACCCCGCCAGCGCGAAAAGAAGGAGAATGGGCGGCAAAAGGCGCCGGAACATGATGCTGGTCGTCCCTGCATGGACCGGCTCGATCACCGGCCCGCCATTGTCTACCGCTTGCCGGCGGCAGCCTGTAAGCCCCGTCACAGCCGCGCGAAACAATAACGGCGCGAAACAAAAAGGCGATGCAAACGAAAGGGGCCGCGGCATCGCCGCAGCCCCTTCCGATCCGCCCCGGTGCAGGCACCGGGGCCGGGGTTCAGCCCGTTCAGGCCGGCAGCAGGCCGGTGAGCGCGCCGAGCGGATTGTTGGCCGGATCGAGACCCGCGGTAAGCGTGCTGATCAGGCTGCCGAGGACCGGGATGCCCGACAGGGCCGAAGCATCCGGCAGGCCACCGCCCAGAAGGCCGGCGAGCGAGCCGAGGTTGCCGAGACCGGCCAGCGGGTTGCCGCCACCGGCGAGACCGGTGAGCGCGCTCACCAGATCGCCGACCACCGGAATACCGGCCAGCGGGTTGTCACCGGCACCGGGCAGGCCCGGCAGGCTGGGCAGGCCACCGCCGGCGAGACCGGTCAGCGCCGACACCAGATCGCCGACCACCGGAATGCCGGCCAGCGGGTTGTCGCCGGCACCGGGCAGGCCCGGCAGGCTGGGCAGGCCGCCGCTACCGAGGCTGGTCAGCGCCGACACCAAGTCGCCGATCACCGGAATGCCGGCCAGCGGGTTGTCACCAGCACCGGGCAGGCCCGGGAAGCTGGGGATCTGGCCGCTGAGCAGGTCGTTGACCGCATCCAGCACCGGATCCAGCGCGCCGTTGGTCGGGCCGACCAGGGCATCGACCAGCTGGGTCAGGGGAGCGCCGGGCGCCGCCGGGGCGGTCGCCGACTCGAGGGCGCCGGTCAGCGGGGCAAGCGCACCGGTCAGGGGATCGACCAGCGTGTTCACCAGGCCTTCCACCGGCTCCAGCGGGGTGCCGCCGAGCAGGTTGTGGACCACGCCCTGCACTTCGCCGATCAGGCCGGTGGTGATGGGCGCGCCGCCCCCGGGAAGACCCGGCAGGCCGCCGGCGAGCAGATCGCCGAGGACCGGGATACCGGCCAGCGGGTTGCTGCCGCCACCGGGCAGGCCGGGCAGGCCGCCCAGCAGGTCGCCGAGCACCGGGATGCCGGCCAGCGGATTGTCGCCGCCACCCGGCAGGCCGCCGGCGAGCAGGTCGCCAAGGACCGGAATGCCGGCCAGCGGGTTGTCACCGCCCGGGAGGCCCGGGAAGCTGGGGATCTGGCCGCTGAGCAGGTCGTTGACCGCATCCAGCACCGGATCCAGCGCGCCATTGGCCGGGCCGGCCAGGGCATCGACCAGCTGGGTCAGGGGAGCGCCGGGGCCCGTCGGGGCGGTGGCCGACTCGAGGGCGCCGGTCAGCGGGGCGAGCGCACCGGTCGAGGGATCGACCAGCGTGTTCACCAAGCCTTCCACCGGCTCCAGCGGGGTGCCGCCGAGCAGGTTGTGGACCACGCCCTGCACTTCGCCGATCAGGCCGGTGGTGACGGGCGCGCCGCCCCCGGGAAGGCCGGGCAGGCCGCCGCCGAGCAGATCGCCAAGCACCGGGATACCGGCCAGCGGGTTGTCGCCGCCACCCGGCAGGCCGGGCAGGCCGCCGCCGAGCAGGTCGCCGAGGACCGGAATGCCGGCCAGCGGGTTGTCACCGCCCGGGAGGCCCGGGAGGCCCGGGACCTGGCCGCTGAGCAGGTCGTTGACCGCATCCAGCACCGGATCCAGCGCGCCATTGGCCGGACCGGCCAGGGCATCGACCAGCTGGGTCAGGGGAGCGCCGGGGCCCGTCGGGGCGGTGGCATCCTCAAGGGCGCCGGTCAGCGGGGCAAGCGCACCGGTCGAGGGATCGACCAGCGTGTTCACCAGGCCTTCCACCGGCTCCAGCGGGGTGCCGCCGAGCAGGTTGTGGACCACGCCCTGCACTTCGCCGATCAGGCCGGTGGTAACGGGCGCGCCGCCGCCGGGAAGGCCGGGCAGGCCGCCGCCGAGGAGATCGCCAAGCACCGGGATACCGGCCAGCGGGTTGTCGCCACCACCCGGCAGGCCGGGCAGGCCGCCGCCGAGCAGGTCGCCGAGGACCGGAATGCCGGCCAGCGGGTTGTCACCGCCGCCCGGGAGGCCCGGGACCTGGCCGCTGAGCAGGTCGTTGACCGCATCCAGCACCGGATCCAGCGCGCCATTGGCCGGACCGGCCAGGGCATCGACCAGCTGGGTCAGGGGAGCGCCGGGACCGGTCGGGGCGGTGGCATCCTCAAGGGCGCCGGTCAGCGGGGCGAGCGCACCGGTCGAGGGATCGACCAGCGTGTTCACCAGGCCTTCCACCGGCTCCAGCGGGGTGCCGCCGAGCAGGTTGTGAACCACGCCCTGCACTTCGCCGATCAGGCCGGTGGTGACGGGCGCGCCGCCGCCGGGAAGGCCGGGCAGGCCGCCGCCGAGCAGATCGCCAAGCACCGGGATACCGGCCAGCGGGTTGTCGCCGCCACCCGGCAGGCCGGGCAGGCCGCCGCCGAGCAGGTCGCCGAGGATCGGGATACCGGCCAGCGGGTTGTCACCGCCGCCCGGCAGGCCGGGCAGGCCCGGCAGGCCGTCGACCGTCAGCAGATCGGCCACGGCATCGAGCACCGGATCAAGCTCGCCGTTCTGGGCGCCGGCGAGGCCGTCGACGATTTCGGTCAGCGCGGCCGCCGGGGCATTGCCGCCGACCAAGGTCGCGTCGTTCAGGGCACCCGTCAGCGGCGCCAGGGCACCGGTGGTGGGATCGACCAGCATGTTGACCACATCGGTCAGCGGATCGAGGACGGTGCCCGACAGGAGATTGTCGGTCACGCCCTGAACCGTATCGATCAGGCCGCCGTTGGTGTTGCCGCTGTCGGCGTTCTGCGACAGCAGGTCCTGCACGCCGTTGGTGGTCGAGCCGAGCGTGCTGCCGCCCGGATTGGCCAGGGCATCGACGATTTCCGTGACGCCGGCGAGCGGCGCATTGGCCGCCACATTGGTGGCATCGTTGAGAGCGCCGGTCAGCGGGGCGAGCACACCGGTCGAGGGATCGACCAGCATGTCGATGCCGTCGGCCAGCTGCGCGGCCGGGGTGCCGTCGAGCAGACCGCCGGCGACATCCTGCACGAGGTCGATCAGGCCGCCAGAATAGTCGCTGCTGTTGGCATTCTGGCTGACTACGTCCTGCAGACCGTCGACCACGCCGCCGAGGGTGGAGTTGGAGCCGCCGGCCAGGGCATCGACGATGTCATTGACCGGGGAGAGCGGCCCGCCGGCCACGCTGTCGGTCACATCGTTCAGCGGACCGGTCAGCGGCGCCAGGGCGCCGGTCTCCGGATCGACCAGCGTGTTCACGCCGTCGACCAGCGGCTGCAGCGGCGTGCCGCCGAGGACGTTGTTCACGACGTCCTGCACGGTGTCGATCAGGCCGTTGCTGGTCGGCGTCGGGGTGGGGGTCGGCGTCGGGGTGGGAGTCGGCGTGGGCGTCGGAGTCGGGGTCGGCGTAGGCGTCGGGGTGGGAGTCGGCGTCGGCGTGGGGGTCGGCGTCGGGGTCGGGGTGGGCGTCGCCGACGGCAGGTTGCCGCCCGCGGCCTGGCTGATCTGGCGCAGGCCGAAACCGGCCCCGGCGAGGTTGAAGAAGCTGGTGCGGAGCGCGCCCGAGCGCTGGGTCTCCATCAGCGACGGCCCACCGGCCTGCTTGGTCCGGTCGCTCGCCAGCAGCGAGGTCGCGGGGGTCAGGTAGAAGCGCAGGCCGCCGATGCCGGTCGCCCCATCCTCGTCGATGAGGGCGGTGGCGAACAGCGACAGGCCGGGCACATCGGTCACGGCCAGTTCGGCACCGACGTCGCCGCCCCAGCCGGTGGCATCGGACCAGGCGACGCCGGCGCCCAGGCGGAAGTTCGGGTCGACATAGATCGCAGCACCGACGCGGCCGAGGAACGAACCATCGGTCAGATCACCCCACTGGTAACCCGCCAGGGCCTCGAGGGTGATGTTGTCGATATAGTATTCGCCGATGGCGGAGGCAGCGTATTGCTTCTGGCCTTCCAGATAATAGCCGCCGCCGGCGATGCCGATCATGAACTGGTTGGGATTGCGGTAGAAGAACTGGGCGCCGCCGCCGGCGAAGCCGACCTCGTCCGCCGCGACGCCGGCGATGGCGTCGAACTGCAGGCCGAAGTCCTGACCGATGGGCAGGGCAACCGAGGCGGAACCACCATAGAGCGTGCCGTTGTCGTCACCGCCGCCGAACAGGTCGAACTTGCCGCTGACCCCGGCAACCGCCTGCGAATCATAGCCGAAGCCCGACACCGGCACGGCATCCTGCGCACCGCTGAGGGTCGCAACAGCCAGGGTGGAAACCAACGCGGTCGAGGAAAGGACGAGCCTCAGTCGCTTGCTGGATGTGGTCGTGGTGGGTACGCGCTGCCCGTGTTTCATTTCTTCCGCCTCGCCAGCACAAAAAACGTGCCTCTTGCTTGCAGTGCCCGAAGCCGTCCGGATCGTCAAAATCAGCTACCCCCATATTGGCAAAGCAACACACCAAATCAGGGGCAACATCATTCATTTCTGCTGCATCACGCAGATTTCACGCCGAGATGCAGAGTCGAGCCAAACGGCCTTACGGATTCGATCATGTGAGGCCAACGAACTCAGATCGACCACGAACGTCGCCGGAATAGAGAGAACCAGCCGTTGCTTCCACCAAACTGGTTGGATAAACCCGGTCTCTGCCGATGGTCCTGGCCCCGTCAATCTATTCTTTACCATGACCAGGATTTACGCCCCGGCCTTAACCATAATTGTTAACCATATCTGAAATGGCGACGGCCGGCGGCGCGTGCGCAACCGGTTACGCCCGCCGGCGCCGGTGCAAAAGATGAACCGGCGTTGCGTCTCGGCAACGCCCCCCACCCTCGCCCCCCCTCGCTCCCATGCCGGGGCCGCCTGTGACGGCCGTCACGCGGATTTGGGGCATTGTGTGAGCTTGCTCACTTACCGGGGCGGCGGCGGCCGCTAAAGTCCACATCAGGTCAGGGCGACGAAGCGAAGCCCTAAACCGGTAGCACCTTCAACAGACCCTTGATCGGGAGAGGCACCATGAGCAACGAACTGAGCATCAAGCGCGGTACCAAGGTCGACGCCGCCGACGCCGCCAGCATCGACAAGACCAAGCTCGGCATCCTGCTGGCCAAGCCGCCGCAGAACGAGACCGAAGGCCAGGCCGCCTACAGCGGCTACACCCAGTGCCCCTGGTGCGGCCACGTCGGCTGGACCGTCGGCCTCGACACCAACTACTATGTGAACATCGTCTGCGGCGCCTGCGGCGGTTACTTCCGCGCCTGATCGCCCTCCCCGGGGGCGACAGGCCCCCGCGGACACCGATAATCGACGGCCCGGCTGCCCCGCAGCCGGGCCGTTCGTCTTTTCCGCTCGACTTCGTCTTTTCCGCTCGACTTCGTCTTTTCCGCTCGACTTCGTCTTTTCCGCTCGACTTCGTTTTTTCCGATCAACTTCGTTTTTTCCGATCACAGGGGCCGGCCCGCAAGCACGGGCGATTGACAGGCCCCCGCGCGCATGCGATTGCGAATGCGTTGCATCTGCGGGCGAATTTCCGCGCCCTGGCGGTCCTGACGATCGCCGCCCCGCGACGCCCAGCCCGGAAGCCGAGTGACCATGCCTGACGATTTTCCCCCTACCCCCGTCCTTGCAGACGATCTGGCGCGCCGACTCGCCGATCTGAAGACCAGCGAGCCCAACCTGCGGGCCCGCGACCTGGCGGCCCGCCTCGGCATCAGCGAGGCGGAACTGGTCGCGCTGTCGTGCGGCGACGGCACGGTGCGGCTGACCGGCCCCTTCGGCGACATCCTGCAGCGCCTGCCCGACCTCGGCCCGATCATGGCGCTGACCCGGAACGAGCAATGCGTGCATGAAAAGGTCGGGCGCTTCGACAAGGTCTCGGTCGAGGGGCGGATGGGCCTGGTGCTCGATCCCGAGATCGACCTCCGCGTCTTCCTGTGGCATTGGCACAGCGGCTTCGCCCTGACCGAGGCGACCAAGGACGGCCCGCGCCGCAGCCTCCAGTTCTTCGATGCCGACGGCACCGCCATTCATAAGGTATACCTGCGTCCCGAAAGCGACCTCGCCGCCTTCGAGCGGCTGAGCGCCGATTTCCGGGCCGACGACCAGTCGCGGGCACAGGCGGTCACCCCGCGCCCGGCCGCCGCGGTGCCGAAGGCGGACGAGGCCATCGACCTGGACGGCTTCCGCGCCGGCTGGCGCGGCCTGACCGATACCCATGATTTCTTCAACCTGCTGCGCAGCTTCGAGGTTCAGCGCGAACAGGGCCTGCGCCTGATCGGCCGGGAATTCTCCCGCCCGCTCGACCCGGCGGCGCCCAAGCACATTCTGGAACAGGCGGCCGCCAGCGGCCTGCCGATCATGATCTTCGTCGGCAGCGCGGGCGTGATCCAGATCCACACCGGCACGGTCGCCCGCATCGTCGAGATGGGCCCCTGGCTGAACGTCATGGACCCCGGCTTCAACCTGCACCTGCGCGCCGATCTCGTCGCCAGCGCCTATGCGGTCGAAAAGCCGACCAGCGACGGCACCGTCACCTCGGTCGAGATCTTCGACGCCGAGGGCGGCCTGATCGCCATGTTCTTCGGCAAGCGCAAGCCCGGGGAACCGGAACTCCAGCCGTGGCGGGACCTGGTCGCCGGCCTGCCGGAACGCGCCTGACCATGGCCATACTGACCAGGCGCGGAACCGCCGGCCTGATGGCCGCGGCCCTGCTGGCGCCCCTGCTGGCCCGGCCCCGGCCGGCCGCGGCCGCGGCCGCGGCGCCGGCGCGAATCATTTCCCTCGACGGTTCGGCGACGGAAATCTTCTACCTGCTGGGCGAGGAAGGCCGGCTGGTCGCGACCGACCTGACCAGCACCTACCCGCCGGCCGCCGCCGCCCTGCCCAAGATCGGCTATGTCCGCGCGCTCACCGCCGAGGGCATCGTGGCCCAGCGCCCCGACCTGATCCTGGCCCCGATCGACGCCGGCCCGCCGTCCACCATCCAGCAACTGGAGGCAGCGGGGATTCCGATCCGCCACCTGCCGGACAATCCGCGCCCGGATGGTGTCGCGGAAAAGATCCGCGCCGTCGCCGACCTCGTCGGCAAGCCCGAAGCGGGCGAGGCGCTGGCCCGCGACGTCATCGACCGTTTCGCCGCCGCCGAAAAGGCGGTGGCCGCCACCACCAGCCGGCCGAAAGTGCTGTTCCTGCTCGACCTCGGCAAGGGCGCGCCGCTTGCCGGGGGCAATTCGACCTCGGCCGATGCCATGATCGGCCTCGCCGGCGGCATCAATGCAGTGGCGGAGGTGAAGGGGTTCCGTCCGGTCTCGACCGAGGCGATCGTCGCCGCCGCCCCCGATGTCGTGCTCGTCATGGGCCATGTGGCGGAACGGCTCGGCGGGCCCGAGGGAATCGCCAAACTGTCGCCCATCGACCAGACCCCGGCCGGCCGGAACGGCCGCATCGTCGCCATGGATGCGCTTTACCTGCTCGGTTTCGGGCCGCGTTCGCCGGATGCGGTGCTGGACCTTGCCCGTTCCCTGCACCCCGAGATGACAACCCCATGATGGGCGATGTCGCCGTCGGCCCCGCGCCCCTGGCCGCCGCCACCCGCCTGCGCCGCCACCGGCTGATCCTGGGCGGTCTCGCCCTGGTGGTCGCCGTGGTCGCGCTGGCCGGCCTCGGCCTCGGCCAGGTCCCCATACCGCCGGCCGAGATCATCGCCATGCTGCTGGGCGGAACCCCGGCCGATCCGACCCATGGCGCTGTCCTTTTCGCCATCCGCCTGCCCCGCGTGGTTCTCGGCCTGCTGGTCGGCGCCGGGCTGGCGGTCGCCGGGGCCGCCTTCCAGGGCCTGTTCCGCAACCCCCTGGCCGATCCCGGGATCCTGGGGGTTTCCTCCGGCGGGACCTTGGGCGCGGTCGGCTTCATCGTGCTCGGCCCGGCGCTCGGCGTCGATTTCGCCGGCATCCATGCCCTGCCGCTGGCCGCCTTCGTCGGCGCGCTCGGGGCGACCGTGCTGGTCGCACGGGTGGCGGCGCTTGCTGGGGGCTCCACCGCGGCGCTGCTGCTGGCCGGGGTCGCCATCGCCGCGCTGGCCAGCGCCGGCACCGGTTTCCTCGTCTTCCTCGGCGACGACCAGCAATTGCGCGCCCTGGTGTTCTGGACCATGGGCAGCCTTTCGGCCGCCCCGCTGGAGGCGATCGCCTTCGCCCTGCCCGCGCTGCTGGCGCCGGTCATCCTGCTGCCCTGGCTGGCACGGGCGCTGGACGCCATGCTGCTGGGCGAGCGGGAGGCGCAGCACCTGGGGCTCAATGTCACCGTTTTGAAACGAATCGTCGTGGTCGTGACCAGTGTCGGGGTCGGGGCCGCGGTGGCGCTTGCGGGCGTCATCGGTTTCATCGGCCTGATGGCGCCCCATCTCGCCCGCATGGCGCTCGGCCCCGGCCATCGCCTGCTGCTGCCCGCCGCCGGGCTGATCGGCGCCGCCCTCGTCCTGGCCGCCGATATCTTCGCCCGCCTCGCGGTGGCGCCGGCCGAACTGCCGGTCGGGATCGTCACCGGTTGCATGGGCGGGCCGTTCTTCCTCTGGCTTCTGGTGCGTCGCCATGCTCGTCGCGCGTGATGTCTCCGCCGTTCTCGGCGACCGCCGCCGCATCGTCGACCGGGTCGATATTGCCGTCGTCCCGGGGCGCGTGACCGCGGTCATCGGGCCGAACGGCGCCGGCAAGTCGACATTGCTGCGCCTGATCGCGGGCGAACTGGCACCCGCCGCGGGTACCGTCACCCTGAACGGCACGCCGCTTTCCGCCTGGCGCAGCCGCGAGCGGGCCCGGCAGCTCGCGGTGCTGCCGCAGAGCACGACCCTCGACTTCGCCTTCCGGGTCGAGGAAGTGGTCGGCCTCGGCCGCCTGCCCCATGGCGACGACGAAACCAGGGGCCGTGGCCACCGGGTGGTGACCGCCGCGCTGGACGCGGTCGGTCTCGGCGCCTTCGCCGAGCGTCTCTACCCCACCCTGTCGGGCGGGGAACAGCAGCGGGTACAATTGGCCCGCTGCCTCGCCCAGGTCGACCTGCTGCCCGACGAGACGCCGGCCGCCCCGCGTTACCTGCTGCTGGACGAGCCGACCACCAGCCTCGACCCCGCGCATCAACTGTCGGTGCTGGCTTTGGCGCGCCGCCTGGCCGCCCGCGGCCTGGGCGTGCTGGCCGTGCTGCACGACCTCGGCCTTGCCGCCAGCATCGCCGACGAACTTGTGGTCATGGCGGCGGGGCGGGTGGTCGCGGCCGGACCGCCGCGCGAGACATTGACCACGCAGCTGATCGCCGACGTCTATGGCATCGAGGCCATGGTGCTGCCCAATCCGGCGGGGCCGGGCGTGCTGGTGGCGCCGCGCTTTGCCGCTTGAACCCGGGCCCGGCCTCGGCCAGCCTGGGGCCACCATGGATCTCGCCCCGATCAACGACCGCCGCCGCTTCATCGTCGAGAATACCGACGTGCTGACGCCGCCCCACACGCCCGAAATCCGCCTGCATCTGGCCAGCGAGGCGCTGGACCTCTGGCAGCGCACCGAGGATGAACTGGGCCGATTGGGCCTGCCGCCGCCGTTCTGGGCCTTCGCCTGGGCCGGCGGCCAGGCGCTGGCCCGTTATATCCTGGACCATCCGGACCTCGTGCGCGGGCGCCGCGTGTTCGATTTCGCCGCCGGTTCGGGCATCGTCGCCATCGCCGCCCTGATGGCGGGGGCCGCCGGCGCCGAAGCCAATGAGATCGACGATTTCGCCCTGGCCGCCCTGCCCCTCAACGCGGCCTTGAACGATGTAACGCTGGCGGCCTGCCCGGGCGACGTCATCGGGCGCCTGGACCTCGAGGCCGATATCGTCTTCGCCGGCGACGTCTGCTACGAGCGGCCGATGGCGGAGCGGGTGACCGACTGGCTGGCGGCGCTGGCCGCCGCCGGCAAGGAGGTGCTGATCGGAGACCCGGGGCGTTCCTACCTGGCGCGCGAACGGCTGCGGAAAGTCGCCGAATACGAAGTCCCGGTTTCCCGCGCGCTGGAGGACGCCGAGGTCAAGCGGACCGCCGTCTGGCGCTTCGCCGGGGCCTGAAACCATGATTTCCGATCACCTGCCGGCGGGGATGCGCCCGGCTCTTGGCTTGCGCCGTCGCGGGCTTCGCTTCATGCTCGCGCCGGTTCGCTTCGACTTAGAGCCTGTCCGCTTCATACTGAAGCGGACAGGCTCCAGGCTTATGCGTGGCCGTTTGTCTTTTTCGATTTTGGCTGATTCCGCCAAAATCGGACAAACTCTAGCGAGGATCGCATGACTGTTCTCCCGATGGCTGCCGCTCTCCGCCTCCGCTTCCTGGTGCCTGCCGCGCTCTGCCTTGCCGCCGCCGGTGCCCAAGCCCAGGCGCCGGAAACCCCGGCCGCGCCGGTCCCCGCCCCCGCCCCTGCCGAGGCGGCGCCGGCTGCCCCTGCGCCCGCCCCGGCCGCCGATGCCATCCTGATCGAATTGAACAAGCTGGAGCCCCAGGCCGAGGCCTGCCGCGCCTATCTGGTGCTGAACAATCCCGCCGGGCCCGATATCACCGACCTCAAGCTGGACCTGATCCTGTTCAACCAGGACCAGGTGATCGAGCGGCGCATCGCCGTCGGCCTGTCGCCGCTGCCGGCCGGCAAGACCACCGTGAAGCTGTTCGACATCCAGGGCCAGGACTGCGCCCGCGTCGGCAGCGTGCTGATCAACGAAGTGATGGCGTGCAACAGCACCGAAGGCGCCGTGCCGGATTGCACCAAGCGCATTGCCCCCTCCTCCCGCGTCGGGGCCAAATTGTTCAAATAGGCGGAAAGCCCTGGTTTCCGGCCGGCTCCGGTGTCGGCCGGATTAGAACACGAAATTTTCGTGGAATACCAAATTATCCCACCGTCCCTTGACCTTCGCAGGTGCAAGGCGTATCACCCACGGTCTGAATGCAGGTCGTGGTCGTGGTGCGATGAAGGTTCTGACAGCGAACAGGCTGAGTGACGGTGTCGTCGTCTATATCGGCGCGGGCGAGGCCTGGGTCGAGGATCTGGCCCTGGCCGCCGTCGTGACCGACGAGGCGGGCGAGACCCGGTTGCAGGCCGCCGCCGCGGCGGCGATCAAGGCGCGCCAGGTGGTCGGCGCCTATCTGATGCCCGCGACCGTCGAGGACGGCAAGGTCCTGCCGGTGTCCGTGCGCGAGCGGATTCGCGCCGCCGGCCCCTCGAACCGCACCGACCTTGGCAAGCAGGCCGACCGGCCCGCTGCCGCCGCCCGCTGAGGGAGAGGCCCCGATGTACCGTTACGATGAATTCGACCAGACGGCGGTCGACGAGCGCGTCGCCCAGTTCCGGGGTCAGGTCGCACGCCGCCTGAAGGGCGAGATCACCGAGGACCAGTTCAAGCCGCTGCGCCTGATGAACGGCCTCTATCTCCAGCTGCACGCCTATATGCTGCGGGTCGCCATTCCCTATGGCACGCTGTCGTCGCGCCAGCTGCGCATGCTGGCCCATATCGCCCGCAAGTACGACAAGGGTTACGGCCATTTCACCACGCGCCAGAACATCCAGTACAACTGGCCGCGCCTGGTCGATACGCCGGACATCCTGGCCGATCTCGCCACCGTCGAGATGCACGGCATCCAGACCTCGGGCAATTGCATCCGCAACGTGACCTCGGACCCCTTCGCCGGCGCCGCGGCGGACGAGGTCGAGGACCCCCGCCCCTGGTGCGAGATCATCCGCCAGTGGTCGACCTTCCATCCGGAATTCTCCTACCTGCCGCGGAAGTTCAAGATCGCGGTGACCGGTGCCGAGCGCGACCGCGCCGCGATCAAGCTGCACGACATCGGCATCCGCGTGGTGCGCAACGCGGCGGGCGAGACCGGCTTCGAATTCTGGATCGGCGGCGGCATGGGCCGGACCCCGATCATCGCCAAGAAGATCCGGGATTTCGTCTCGAAGGCGGACCTGCTCGACTATGCGACCGCCTGCCTGCGCGTCTACAACGAATTGGGCCGGCGCGACAATATCTACAAGGCGCGAATCAAGATCCTGGTCCATGAGATGGGCCTCGACAAATATGCCGCCGCGGTCGACGAGGAATTCGCCCGCATCCGCGGCACGGTGAAACTGCCCGAGACCGAGATCGAGCGGATCAAGGCCTATTTCGCCCCGCCCGCCTATGAGACCCTGCCCGCGACCTCCGCCGGCCATGAGGCGAAGCGCTTCGAGGACCGGGGCTTCCGCGATTTCACCAGGACCAATGTCCACGCCCACAAGCAGCCGGGCTATGCCATCGTCTCGGTCTCGCTGAAGGCGAACGGCATCGCCCCGGGCGACGCCACGGCGGAGCAGATGGAGGCGGTCGCCGATATCGCCGAGCGCTATTCGCTGGACGAACTCCGCGTCACCCATGAGCAGAACCTGGTGCTGCCCCATGTGAAGCTGGACGATGTCCATACCGTCTGGCAGGCGCTGAAGGCGGCGGGCCTCGGCACCGCCAATATCGGCCTGATTTCCGATATCATCTGCTGCCCCGGCCTCGACTATTGCGATCTGGCCAATGCCCGTTCCATCCCGGTCGCCGAGGAGATCCAGCAGCGTTTCGCCGACCTGGAGCGCCAGCACGCCATCGGCAACCTGAAGATCAAGATGTCGGGCTGCATCAATGCCTGCGGCCACCACCATGTCGGCCATATCGGCATTCTCGGCGTCGACAAGCACGGCCAGGAACTCTACCAGCTTCAGCTCGGCGGCTCGGGGGCGGAGGATGCCTCGCTCGGCCAGATCACCGGCGCCGGCTTCCCGCCGGAAAAGATCGTCGGCGCGATCGAGACCGTGGTCGCAACCTACCTGCGCCTGCGCGCCGGCGACGAGGAGGAATTCCTCGCCTGCTATCGCCGCGTCGGCATGGCTCCTTTCAAGGCGGCACTCAATGAAGCTCGTTAAGGACGGCGCCCCCGTCGCCGACGAATGGACCACGGTCGCCGATGACGCCGACCTGCCGGAGGGCGGCGCCGTCATCGTCTCGCTTGCCCGTTTCAAGGCGGAACGGGACAAGCTGGTCGGGCGGAACGCCCCCATCGGCCTGCGCCTGAAATCGAACGAGCCGCCTTCGGCCGTGGCCGAGGACCTGGAGCGCTTCTCGGTCGTCGCCCTGGAATTCCCGATCTTCCGCGACGGCCGGGCCTATAGCCACGCCAGCCAGCTGCGCGGCCGCTTCGCCTTCCAGGGCGAGATCCGCGCCGTCGGCGACGTGCTGTGGGACCAGATCCCCAACATGCTCCGCTGCGGCTTCGACGCCTTCGAGGTGCCGGACGACTTCCCGCTCGAAGCCTTCGCCGAGGCGAAGACCGTCTTCACCAACATCTACCAGCCCGATACGTCGGGCCGGCCGACGGTGTTCGAACGGCGCCATGGCTGAACCCCCGGAAAAGGGCGGCCTGCCCGCGCCTCTGTGGGCGAGCGGGCTCGTCCTTCTCGGGCTCGGCGTATTGTGGCTGCTGCTTAGCTGACAAAAGGCGGGTATCTTTCCCGCCACCATGTCGAATCTTCTCGTCATTCTCGATGTCGACGGCACCCTGATCCGCTCGACCGCCGTCGACGACCGGCTGATCGCCGCCGCCTGGGCCGATCTGCACGGTCATGCCATCGACACCGATTGGGCCGCCTACCGGACCTCGACCGACCGCGGCATCGCCCGGGAAATCCTGGCCGACCGGCTGAACCGCCCGGCCGACGACGGCGCCATCGCCGCGATCGAACAGGCGATCGCCGACCGTTATCCCCCTGACCTCCGCTTCGAGCAGGTGCCGGGCGCCGCCCGCCTGCTGGCCACCCTGCGCGGCCTGCCCAGCGTCGGCGTCGCCATCGCCAGCGGCAGTTTCCCGAAGACCGCGCGCCTGAAGCTGGGGGCGGCCCGCCTCTTCATCGACAATATCCCCGCCGCCTTTTCCGATGCCGACGACGAGCGCGCCGGCATCATCGAGGCGGCCTCGGCCAAGGCGGCGGCGGAACATGCGGTGCCGGCCTTCGCCAAAAGGGTCTATGTCGGCGACGGCGTGTGGGACCTGACTGCTGCGCGGAAACTGGGCATCGGCTTCGTCGGCCTTGCCGAGGGCGACAAGGCGGCGCGCCTGCGCGATGCCGGCGCCGACCTGATCCTGCCGGATTTCGCCGATCTCGAACGTGCCCTCGAGGCGATCTTCACCGCCGGCCTGCGGGACGGGGCTTGATGGAGCCCTTCTCGCCCGCGCGGCTGCGCGCCGAATACCCGATCCTGGCGGAAGAGATCGCCCCGGGCGTGCCGTTGCACTATCTCGACAACGGCGCGACCGGGCAGATGCCGCGCGCCGTGCTCGATGCCGTCGTCCGCCACGAGATGCACGGCCGCGCCAATGTGAAGCGCAGCGTCCACACCTTGGCCGCCCGCGCCACCGACGCCTATGACGCGGCCCGGGACGAGGTCGCCCGCTATCTCCATGTCGCCGCCCGCGACGTGGTCTTCACCGCCGGCTGCACCATGGCCCTCAACCTGGTCGCCCAGAGTTACGGCAGCCTGCTGCAACCGGGCGATGCGATCGCGGTCAGCGAACTCGAACACCATGCCAATATGGTGCCCTGGCAGATGCTGGCGGCGCGCCGGGGCTTGCGCCTCGTCCGCCTGCCCATGACCGCCGGGGGGCGTCTCGACCTTGCCGCCCTGCCCCGGGCGCTGGACGGCGTGAAGCTCGCCGCCGTCACCCATGCCTCGAATGTGACGGGTGCCATCACGCCCATTGCCGAGGTCGCGGCCCTGGCCCGGGCGGCAGGCGCCGTGCTCGTGGTCGACGGGGCGCAGATGGCGCCCCACGGGCCGGTGGACGTGCCGGCGCTCGGCTGCGATTTCTATGTCCTGTCCGGCCACAAGCTGGGGGCGCCCAACGGGGTCGGCGTGCTGTGGGGCCGGCGCCCGCTGCTCGACGCCATGCCGCCCTTCCTGGGCGGGGGCGAGATGATCCGCACGGTCGGTTTCGAGACCTCGACCTATGCCCGGCCGCCCCAGCGCTTCGAGGCCGGGACCCCGCCCATCGCGCCCGCGGTCGGCCTTGCCGCCGCCTGCCGCTTCCATGCCGCGATCGACCATCAGGCGGCGCTGGCCCACCAGCTGGCCCTGACCGGGCGCCTGATCGAGGGCTTGCAGGCCCGCTGCGGCAACCGCCTGCGCCTGCTCGGCCCCGCCGGCCTCGACGACCGCCTGCCCCTCGTCTCCTTCACCATCGAGGGCACCCACCCGCACGACCTCTGCCAGATCCTGGACCGGCGCGGCGTGGCGCTGCGCGGCGGCCATCATTGCGCCCAGGTTCTGCACCATGCCTTCGGGGTCGCCGGTTCCACCCGCGCGTCCCTGGCCGCCTTCAACGATGCGGGCGATATCGATGCCTGTCTCGCCGGGATCGAGGATGCCCTGAAAGTGCTGCTGCCATGAGCGACGATCTCTACCCGAAGGACATGCTGCGCGCCGCCAGCATCGTCACCCACGCCGGCCGCCTGGAGACGCCGGACGGCAGCGCCGCCCTGGACAATCCCTTTTGCGGCGACCGGGTGGAATTCGACGTCGCCCTCGATGGCGAACGCCGGATCACCGCCCTGCGCCACCGGGTGAAGGCCTGCGTGCTGTGCCAGGCGGCGACCAACCTGCTGGCGGCGGAAGCGGCCGGGCTCGACGCCGGATCCGTCGCCGCCCTGGGCGATACGCTGCTTGCCGGCCTGAAGCGGGGCGAGGCGCCCCTGCTGCCCGGCCACCCGGCCTTCGACCTTTTTACCGGGATCACCCGCCACCGGACGCGCTTCTCCTGCGTGCTGCTGCCCTTCGAAACCCTGGAAGCCGCCGCCCGCGCGGCAGCGGAGACGACGCCGTGAGCCAGCCCCGCCTCGCCCCCGGCGTCCGCCTGAGTTTCGACCAGCGCCGCCAATCCTGGATCCTGCAAGCGCCGGAACGGGTCGTCCTGCTCGATGCGATCGGGGCCGACGTTCTGAAACACGTCGACGGCAAGACCGCGACGGCGGCGATCGTCGCCAGCCTCGCGGAAGAATATGACGCAAGCGCGGACGAGATCGCCGGCGACATCGCCGACCTGATCGCCGACCTGGCCGAGCGCGGCCTGCTGGTGGTGCGCTGATGGACCCGATGGCCCTGATCGGCGATCTCGCCATCGCGCTCGGCTGCGGCGCGGTCATCGGCTTCGAGCGCGGCTGGACGCTGCGGGCCCAGGCCGACGGCACCCGCCCGGCGGGCATCCGCACCTTCAGCCTGATCGGCCTCGTCGGCGGCATCGCCGGCCTGGCCGGGCCCGGCTGGCCCCTGGCCGCCGCCGTGCTGGCCGTCGCCGGCCTGCTCGGGCTCGGCTATTGGCGCGCCTCGGCGACCGATGCGGACGTCAGCCTGACCTCGGTCGTCGCCGGGGTCCTGGCCGTGCTGCTGGGCGGCGCGGCGACCCTCGGCCACGGCCTGCCGGCGGCGATGGCCGCCGTCGTCGCCACCGTCATCCTGTCGGCGAAGCCGCTCACCCACCGCCTGCTGGAAAAGGTGGAGCCGCGGGAAATGTCGGCGGTGCTGCGGCTGCTGCTGATTTCCGTCGTGGTGCTGCCGGTGCTGCCCGACCAGGGCTATGGCCCCTATCAGGCGCTGAACCCGTTCAAGCTGTGGCTGATGGTGGTGGCGATTTCGGGCCTGTCCTTCCTCGGCTATGTCGCCATTCGCCTGGGCGATGCGCGTCGCGGGGTCCTGTTCGCCGGGGTGTTCGGCGGGCTCGTCTCCTCGACCGCGACGACCTTGGCGCTCGCCCGCATGGCCCGGCAGCAGCCGGCGGTGGGCCCGGCGGCGGCGGCCGGCACCCTGGCCGCCTGGATCGTCATGTGCTGCCGGGTGATCCTGATCGTCTATGTCCTCGATCCCGTGCTCGGGCTGGCGCTGGCGCTGCCGATGGCGGCCATGGCGGGGGCGGGCCTTCTGCTGACCCTGTGGTTCCTGCGCCTCGGCGGCAGCGGCAGCGCGGATGCGCCCCAGGCCCCGGCCAATCCGTTCGAGCTGGCCAGCGCGCTGCGCTTCGCCCTGCTGCTGGCCGGGATCATGCTGGTCTCGCGCTGGGTCGAAAGCCGCTTCGGCACTTCCGGCCTCGACGTCCTGGCCGTGATCTCGGGCATCGCCGACGTCGACGCCATAACCCTGTCGATCGCCGGCGGCACCACCGGCCAGGGCATCGGCCCGGCGGCGGCGACCGAAGTCATCGTCCTTGCCGCGGTCACCAATACGATCGTGAAGGCCGGCCTCGGCGCCTATGCCGGCGGCCGGATCCTGGCGACCCGGCTGGTGCCCGCCGCGGTGCTGATGACCGCGGCGGCAGGGGGCGCCCTGTTCCTCTAAGCGCCCTCAGTGGGCGAAGAGGACGGGGACCGGCGCCCCGTCGATGATTTCCTGGGTCAGGCCGCCCAGGAGATATTCGCGCACCCGGCTGTGGGTATAGGCGCCCATGACGATGAGGTCGGCGTCGCGCTCGATCACCTTGTCGAACAGGACTTTCGACAGGAGATAGCCCTCGGTGGCGACATCGGCGGTCTTCGCCTCGACGCCGTGGCTGGCGAGATAGGCCCTGACGCGGGCAAGGCCCCCGGCATCGACCGCATGGTCGAAGGTGACGACATCGACCGCGGTCGCCTGCACCAGGAAAGGCAGGGCCGCGGCCAGCGCCCGCGCCGCCTCGGCGCTGCCGTTCCAGGCGACCACGATCCGCTCGGGCCGGCGGGCGGCGGCGACATAGCCGTCCTCGATCCCGGGGACGAGCAGCACCGGCCGCGTGCTGGACCACAGGGCGCCGGTCAGGCTGTCCGCCTCCCCGCGCGAAACCGCGAGCGGGGTGCGGGCGATCACGGTCAGATCGGCCAGCCGGCCGCGCCGGCCGACCAGGCGCTCGGTGGCGCCGATCGCGGATTCGAAGCTGAGGGAAAAGCCGGGCTGGCGGGCGCGCGGCAGGTCGGCGGCCCCGGCCTCGACCAGTACCGCCTCGATCATCGCCTTGATTTCGGCGCGGGTCTCGGCCGCGGCGGCCTGGGCTTGGGCGATCAGGTCGGGCGCGAAGGCGATCCCCGACAGGCCATCGAAGACCGGGGGAATGACCAGGGCGGGATCGACCTCCGGCTGGAACACCTCGATATGGGCATCGAGATCGCGGGCGAGCCCGATGGCGTGGCGCAGGGCGGGTCGGGCGGTCTTCGGCCGTTCGACCGGCACCAGGATGGTCTTGAAGGACATGTTCCTACCTCGGCTGTCGGGCGGGGGGCGATGCCCCGCCGGTTCAAAGGTTACGGTGTTTCGCCCCGACCGTCACCGGCCCGGCGCCACCGCCAGGCGGCCGGCGTCGTGCCAGTCCCCGCCGGAAAACAATGCCGCCGCCCAGGGTACCGAGCGCTCGGGCAGGGCCAGCACGACATCGGCGCAGTCGAGATCGCGGGCGATGGTCCGCGCCGCCTCGACCAGGGCCAGCCCCGCGTGTTCGGGGAACAGCAGTTCGAGCACGCCGAGGGCATGCACCACCATCTCCCGCCCGCCCGCCGGCGTGGGCAGCACGGCATAGGCGAGAAGGCCGGTGATATAGCCCTCGCGCTCGGCCGCGATCAGGCCCCGGTCGGCCCGGCCCGAAAAGCGCGACGCGGTGCCCCGCCAGCTGGCGAGATCGGTCGCGCCCAGGCAGGCATTGGCCAGGGGAAAGGCGGCATCGACCCGGGCCGCCTGAAGGGTTGAGACGTGATAGGGTGCAGACATCGCCGCCTTCTCGCTGATCCCGGCCTGACGCTAGCGGCTGGCGCGGCCGGGCGCCTTGAGGTGGATCAAGTGATGTGGTCGAAGCCGGACGGCCCGTCGCCGTCCTCGATTCCGGCGATGGCGGCCAGCGCCCCGGTATCGAGGATCGTCGCCGCGTGGTTGCCCTTCAGGCTGATCAGCCCCTCGCCCTTCAGCTGGGTCAGGCTGCGGCTGACGGTTTCCGTGGTCAGGCCCAGGTAATCGGCGATATCGCCCCTCGTCATCGGCAGGCCGACCGGATTGGCCGGCTGGCCGCGCCGCACCGCCCGCGCCGACAGGGCGAGCAGGAAGGAGGCGATCCGCTCCCGCGCCGTCTTCCGGCCGAGCAGCACCATCTGGTCCTGGGCCGCCATCAGTTCGTTCATGGCGAGGCCCAGCATCTGGCGCTCGATCTTGGGCAATTCGTCGACCAGGCCGCGCAGCTGCGTGCGCTGGAACCGGCAGAAGGTGACGGGCGTGATCGCGGTCGCGCTATAGGCATAGGTGCCGCCCCGGGACAGGCCGAGGAAATCGCCCGCCATCATGAAGCCGGTCACCTGGCAGCGGCCGTCGGCCAGGAGCTTGAACACCTTGACCGTGCCGCCGGTCAGGTTGAACAATTCGTCGGCCGGCGCGCCTTCCTCGATGAAGGTGGTGCCGGCCTCGATCCGCTGGCGCGCCATGATCGCCGCCAGCCGGGCCAGTTCCTCGGCGCTCAGGGCGTGGCACATGTTGAAGGCGCGGGCCTCGCATAATTCGCATGTCGCCGCATCCGGATGCAGGCGCCGCCCATTGGGCACCGCCGCCACCCGGCATTCCGCCGCCAGATCCCGCTGCTGCTGCATCTTGCGCCCGCGCCTCAAAGTTGGTCCGCTGCTAGAAGTGAAGAAGCGCGGGCCTTCCCTCCTTGACCTGGATCAATGCAGTGCCGCTTTCCGGGGACTAATGCCTTGGACTTGAACCAGATCGAGACCATCGCCTTTCTCGGGGCCGAGGCGACCCACGGCGCCCCGGTGACGCGGATCGATACGTCCTGCGCCTCGGTCTTCCTGGCCGGCGAGCTGGCGTATAAGATCAAGCGGGCGGTCGACCTCGGCTATCTGGATTTCACCACCCTGGCCGCGCGCGAGGCCGCCTGCGCCGCCGAACTGGCGCTGAACCGCGCCACCGCGCCGAACCTTTACCTGCGCCTCGCCCATGTCACCCGCGCTGCCGGCGGCGCGCTGGCCCTGGACGGGGCGGGCGCGCCGATCGAGCCGGTCGTCGTCATGCGCCGCTTCGCCGACGGGGCGCTGGCCAGCCGGGCCCTGGACGCGGGCGCGATCGAGGGGGCGATGATCGCCGACCTCGGCCGCCGCCTCGCCGCCTATCACGATGCCTGCCCCCGGCCCGCGGTCCCGCCCCGGCCGGTGAGCCTGCGCCTGCAGCAATGCCTGCCGCCCATCCTGGCGCTGCGCGAGATCATGCCCGCGCCCCGGATCGAGGCCCTGGTCGAGCGCATGGCCACTGCTGCCGCCCGCGCCGACCCCGTGGTCGAGGCGCGGGCGCGCGACGGCTGGTGGCGGCGCGGCCACGGCGACCTGCATCTCGGCAACCTGTGCCTGATGGCGGGGCAATTGCTGCCCTTCGACGCCCTGGAATTCGACGACGAACTGGCGACCGGGGACCGGCTCTACGACCTCGGCTTCCTGATCATGGACCTGGGCCGGCGGGGGCGGGCGGATTTCGCCCTGGCCCTGCTCGACGCCTATGGCCCGATCGGGCCGGGCGGCGGTTCCCTGCTGCCGGTCTTCATCGCCCTGCGCGCCCTGATCCGGGCCTTCGTCGCCCATAATACCTGGCGCACCGGGGGCTGCGCCGGGCCGCCCCCGGTGGAAGCCGTCGGGGCCTATCTTGCGGTGGCGGAACAAAGCCTCGCCGCCGCCGGGCCGCGCGTGATCGCGGTCGGCGGCCTGTCGGGCACGGGGAAATCGACCCTGGCCCTCGCCCTCGCCCCCTTCATCGCGCCGGCGCCGGGCGCCCTGGTGCTGCGCAGCGATGCGGTCCGGAAGGCGCTGGCCGGCGTCGCCGAAACCGAGCGCCTGCCGCCCGACGCCTATGGCCCCGGTTCGAGCGAAAAAGTCTATGCCCGGATGTTCGAGCTTGCCCGCGCCGCCCTGGCGGAAGGGCGAAGCGTGATCCTCGATGCCGTCTTCGCCCGGCCGGGGGAACGGGCCGCCGCCGCCGCCCTGGCCGCCGATTTCGCCGGCCTCTGGCTGGAAGCGCCGCTCGACCTGCGGCAGCACCGAGTGGACAGCCGGCGCAACGATGCCTCGGACGCCACCGCCACGGTCGCCGCGGCCCAGGAAGCCCTGGACCTCGGCACCATCGACTGGCACCGCCTGACCGCCGGCGGCGACCGCGGGCAGGTGCTGGCCGCGGCCCGCGCCCGCCTCGCTCAGGGCACCAGCACCGCAGCGCCCTGAAGCCGGCCGGAGCGCAGGTCGCCCAGCGCCTCGTTCGCCCGGTCGAGCGGATAGGCGAAGGTCGAGGACCGCAGCGGGATTTCCGCCGCCAGCGCCATGAAGGCCTCGCCGTCCGCCCGCGTCAGATTGGCGACGGAACGCAGCACGCGCTCGTGCCACAGCACCTCGTAGGGGAAGGCCGGGATATCACTCATATGGATGCCGCCGCAGACCACCGTGCCGCCCTTGTCGACCCGCGACAGGGCCAGCGGCACGAGATCGCCGACCGGGGCGAAGATCAGCGCGGCATCGAGGATCGCCGGCGGCGCCTGATCCGAGCCGCCGGCCCAGATCGCGCCCAGGCTGCGGGCGAAATCCTGGGCCGCCCGGTCGCCGGGCCGGGTGAAGGCATAGACCTTCTGCCCCTTGGCGACCGCGACCTGGGCGATCAGATGGGCGGCGGCGCCGAAGCCGAAGATCCCCAGATGGTCCGCCGGCCCCGCCATCGCCCAGGTCCGATAGCCGATCAGCCCGGCGCAGAGCAGCGGCGCCGCCGCCTGATCGTCGTAACGGTCGGGAATGCGCAGCAGCGCGTCGGCCCGGGCCACCGCTTCCTCGGCATAGCCGCCGTCGACCGTGTAGCCGGTGAAGGCGGCGCGGGCACACAGGTTTTCGCGGCCGCGCCGGCAATAGCGGCAAGTCCCGCAGGTCGAGGCCAGCCAGGGCACCCCCACCCGCTCGCCCAGGGCCCAGCCGGTGACGCCCGGGCCGAGTTCCGCAATCCGCCCGACGATCTCGTGCCCCGGCACCACGGGCCCGCGCCGCCCGGGCAATTCGCCGTCGACCAGATGAAGATCGGTCCGGCAGACACCGCAGGCACCGACCCGGAGCCGCACCTCGCCGGCCCCGAGCGGCGGCGGCGCCCGCTCGCAACGGACGAGAGGCCGCCCCGCCCGCTCCGACACCAATGCCTTGTAAGCCACGGCCGATCCCCCGTTTCCGCCCCCGGGACGTACCCCCTTAAAATGGCAATTCGCGCCGCCGATTACTACCCGGCCGGACGTGAAATTGAGGTATCCCGATACTCGCCTTTTCGCGGCGCATCACATCATTTTCTTGTCACAGAGCGGTCACCGTAACAGCCTAAAGTCCGGCATCGCGTCTGTAACACACGATGGCCCAACAGGTTGGGAGGAGTCCCCGAATGACCGACAAGACCTTGATCGCGGCTAAAAAATTCAACCGCCGGACGCTGTTGGCCTCGGCCGCGGCCCTGGGCACCGTCGCCGCCGCCGGCCCCTTCGCCAGCCGCCGCGCGCTCGCGTCCTCGGGCGAGGTGCGGGTGTTCGCGTGGTCGTCGCATTTCACGCCGGACCTGCTGAAGCGCTTCGAGGCCGACACCGGCATCAAGGTGGCGCTGACCGAATACGGCACCAACGACGAGTTGCTGAACCAGCTGAAGGCGACCAACGGCGAAGGCTTCGACGTGATCATGCCGACCGTCGACCGCGTCGCCAATTACGTCGAGCTGGAACTGGTCCAGCCCCTGGACGAAGCCAAGCTGAAGATGGACAACATGCTGTCGGGCCCGGCCGCGGGCACCGCCGGCAAGGCGGGCATCGGCACCGGCGCCCGCTACATGTCCCCGGCCGACTGGGGCACCGAGGCCATCCTCTTCGACAGGAAGAAGGCGCCGATCGACTACGGCTTCTCGCTGGGCGACCTCTGGAAGGAAGAATACGCCGGCAAGGTCACGATCCGCGGCCATTCCGGCCTTGCGGGCGTCGGCCGCTACCTGGAGGCCCAGGGCAAGCTGCCGCATCCCTTCCTCGACGGCTTCGCCGACGAGGCCAAGATGGCCGCCATCTGGGACGAGATCCTGAAGTTCGCCGTCGCCCACAAGAAGAACGTCGGCCAGTTCTGGTCCAACGCCAACGAGGCGACCGCCGCCTATGTGGTGAACGGCTGCACCATCGGCCAGAACTGGGACGAGACCGCCGCCGCCCTGATCAAGGACGGCAAGGATGTCGGCTATCTCGCCCCGGCGGAAGGCGCCTTCGCCTGGCTGGAAGGCTATTGCGTGACCTCCAAGGCGAAGAATGTCGAGCAGGCCTATGCCTGGATGAACTGGTTCCTGGAGGCCAAGAATTCGGCCGATTATGTCGCCCCGCTCGCCTTCAACCCGGTCGCCAAGGGCGCCGAGAAGCATCTGCCGGATTCCGCCAGCACGTTCTTCTCCGCCGCCTATCCGAAGGATGCGCTGGACAAGCTGTGGTGGTGGCCGGCCCAGGCCGCCTGGTATGTCGCCAAGCGGAACGAATATCAGGACCGTTTCCTGGCCGCCTGATCCTTCCGACACCTGCGAAGACCCCGGCCCCGGCCGGGGTCTTCCGGCTTTCAATCCCGGTACCGGAGAGCCCCATGACCGCCGCCGTCGAGATCGATCACGTCACCCAGCGTTTCGGCGATTTCACGGCGGTCCACGATGCGACGCTGACCATCGAGGCGGGCGAATTCTTTTCCTTTCTCGGCCCGTCCGGCTGCGGCAAGACCACCCTGCTCCGCCTGGTTTCCGGCTTCACCGAGCCGACCGCGGGGCGGATCTCGATCGGCGGCAAGGACATGCGCGGCATCGGCCCGAACAAGCGGCCGACGGCGATGATCTTCCAGAACCTCGCCCTGTTTCCCCTGATGTCGGTGGCCGAGAACATTGCCTTCGGCCTCGAGGTGCGCGGCCTCGGCAAGGCGGCGCGGCGCCGCCGGGCCGACGAACTCCTGGACCTGATCGCCCTGCCGGGCCAGGGCGACAAGAAGGTTTCCGAACTCTCCGGCGGCCAGCGCCAGCGCGTGGCGATCGCCCGCGCCCTGGCGGTCGAACCCGCCGTCCTCCTGCTCGACGAGCCGCTGTCCGCCCTCGACCTCAAGCTGCGCCAGCACATGCGCGCGGAACTCCGCGCGATCCAGAAGCGGACCGGCGTCACCTTCATCTACATCACCCACGACCAGGGCGAGGCGCTGGCCATGTCCGACCGGGTGGCGGTGATGCGGGCCGGCCATATCGAGCAGGTGGCGAGCCCGACCGAGCTTTACGACCGGCCGGCCACCGGCTTCGTCGCCGGCTTCGTCGGCGAGACCAACCGCATTCCGGGGCGCCTGCTCCAGGCCGGCAACGGCTATGGCGTGATCGAGACCGCCTTCGGCCCCCTGTCCGCCCGCTTCGACGGCGCGGACAGCGACAGCCATGCCCTGTTCGTCCGGCCGGAGCGGCTCGGCCTCGGCGATGCCGGCCGGGGCAACCGCCTGCAGGCGACAATCGAGAACAGCGCCTTCGAGGGCGCCCATCTCCTCGTCTTCGCCCGGCTTGCCGACGGCAGCCCCCTGACCGTGCAGGTGCCGAACGGCGGCCAGCCGCTGGCCGTCGCACCGGGCGAGGGGTTCACCGTTTCCTTCGCCGCCGACGACGCCACCATCCTGCCGGCGGAGGCTTGAGCCATGGCCCTGCTGTTCCGCCGCCACGGCTGGCCGCTGAGCCTTGCCATGCTGCTGATCGTCGCCTTCTGGATCGTCATCCAGGTGGTGCTGCCGCAGCTCCTGATGATCGATTTCTCGTTCCGGCCCAACCTGCTGCCGAGCGAGTTGGGCGGCCCGAAGGACGGCTATACCCTGGGCAACTACCGGACGCTTTGGGCCAACGACGTCCATTTCGCCATTTTCGTGAAGACCATCGTCGCCTCCGCCGTCGTCACCCTGCTGACCTTTGCCGTCTGCTACCCGATCGCCTTCCACCTCGCCTATGAGCTGAAGGGGCCGAAGGCGGCCCGGCTGATGCTGGTGCTGGTCATCCCCTTCTGGATCAACGAGATCCTGCGCACATTCGCCTGGTATATCGTCCTGGCCTATGCCGGGCCGCTGAACGCGCTGCTGGTCTGGCTCGGCATCCTGGACGAGCCGATGCGCTTTCTCGACGGCAACGGCGGGGTCATGATCGGCATGGTCTATGCCTATCTGCTGTTCATGGTCTTCCCGCTCTACAACGCGATCGAAAGCCTGGACCCGGCGCAGGTGGAGGCGGCCCGCGACCTCGGCGCCTCCTGGGGCCGCATCCACCGCCGCGTCGTCATCCCCCATGCCAAGCCCGGCATCGCCACCGGCTGCATCATGGTCTTCATGCTGGCCGCCGGTTCCTATGCGGTGCCGGCCCTGCTCGGCTCGCCCAACAGCCGCTGGTTCACCGAGATCATCTACAACTGGTTCTTCGAGGGCGGGAACTGGAACCAGGGCGCGGCCTATGCCTTCATCCTGCTGCTGCTCTGCGTCGGCTTCATTTTCGCCATGATGCGGGTCTTCCGCGTCAGCCTCGGGGAGTTGACGCGATGACCGGCCGCACCTCGCCCCTGATGCGGGCCTATCTGGTCCTCTTCCTGCTCTATCTGTTCCTGCCGCTGGCGATCATGGGGCTGGCGACCTTCAACGACAGCCGCTTTCCGACCATCACGCCCTGGAATGCCTTCACCACCAAATGGTTCGATGCCCTCTTCGCCGACGGCAAGATGTGGGAAGCGCTGGGGTCCAGCGTCGTGATCGGCCTCGGCGTCGTCGTGCTTGCCGTGCCGACCGGGGTTTCGGCCGCCCTCCTGCTGCAATCGGTGCACCGCAAGGCGCGCACCGTGCTCTATGGCGTCATGGTTTCGCCCCTGCTGACCCCGGGGGTGATCATCGGCATCTCGACCCTGATCTTCTGGCGCGAGCGTTTCGGCATCGGCGGCGGCCCGCTGCTGACCGTGATCGCCCAGGCGAGCTTCATCTCCGGCTATGTCATGCTGATGGTCGCCGCCCGGCTGGAGCGTTTCGACCGCACGCTGGAGGAAGCGGCCCTCGATCTCGGCGCGACGCAAGGGACGGTGTTCCGCCGCATCACCCTGCCCTATCTGGCGCCCAGCCTGATCGCCGCCGCCTTCCTCGCCTTCCTGCAAAGTTTCGAGAATTACAACACCACCATGTTCGTGCGCGGGGTCGATACCACGCTGACGGTCTATATCGCCTCGAAGGTGCGGACGGGGGTGACGCCGGCGGTGAATGCCCTGGGGCTCATCCTGATCGCCCTGACCATCCTGGGCGCCCTGGTCCACGAGTTGCGCCGCCGGAAGGCCAGCCCCGCCTGACGCCCCCTTGCGAAAGCCGGGGCATCCGCCGCATCATCCGGCCTTCGCGCGTGAAACTCGGGTCAGGGCATGGACAAGACAGTCGCCGGCATCGCGGCCGCCAGCATCGAGGCCATGCTGGCCCGGGAAAAAGCCCGTTTCATCGCCGGCAACCCGATCTCGCAGCGCCTGGGCGACGAGGCGAAGCACCATTTCCCCGATGGCGTGCCCCTGCATTGGATGACCGACTGGGGCACCCCCTTCCCCCTGTTCGTGCGCGAGGCGCAGGGCGCAAGCCTGACCGACGCGGACGGCCACCGCTACCGCGACTTCTGCCTGGGCGATACCGGCGCCATGTTCGGCCATTCCCCCGGCCCGATCCTGACGGTGCTGGCGGAACAGGGCGGCCACGGCCTGACCTATATGCTGCCGACCGAGGATGCGCCGGCGGTCGGCCGCCTGCTGGCGGAACGCTTCGGCCTGCCCTTCTGGCAGGTGGCGGCGACCGCGACCGATGCCAACCGCTTCGCGCTGCGCTGGGCCCGGGCGATCACCGGGCGGCCGAAGATCCTGGTCTTCAACGGCTGCTATCACGGCACGGTGGACGAGACTTTCGTCCGCCTCCGCGACGGCGAGCCCATTCACCGCCCCGGCCTGCTCGGCCAGTTCGCGGACCTGACGCAAGGGGCGAGCGTGGTCGAATTCAACGACCTGCCGGCCCTTGAGGCCGCGCTCGCCGCCCGCGACGTCGCCTGCGTGATCACCGAACCGGCGCTGACCAATATCGGCATGGTGCTGCCCGATCCCGGCTTCATCGAAGGGGTGCAGGCGGCCTGCCGGGCGACCGGCACCCTGCTGCTGATCGACGAGACCCACACGATCTCGACCGGGCCGGGCGGCTGGACGCGGGCGCACGGCCTGTCGCCCGATTTCTTCGTCGTCGGCAAGGCGATCGCGGGGGGCGTCCCCTGCGCCGTCTGGGGTTTCACCGCCGCGATCGAGGCGGCGATGAAGGCCGCCCGGGCCCGCACCGGCCCCGGCCATTCCGGCATGGGCACCACCCTGTCCGCCAATGCCCTGGCGCTGAGGGCGCTGCGCGCCAACCTGGAACAGGTGATGACGCCGGCCGCCTATGATCACATGCTGGCCATGTCGGGCCGGCTGGCGGCGGGCATCCGCCGGGTGATCGCCGAGCGCGGGCTGCCCTGGCATGTCTCCGCCGTGGGTGCGCGGGCGGAATTCGTCTGCGGCCCGGTGCCGCCGCGGAACGGAACGGAGGCCGCCGCCGCCATGCACGGCGACCTGGAAGCGGCGATCCACCTGTTCCTGATGAACCGGGGCGTGCTGATCGCGCCTTTCCACAACATGACCCTGACCTGCCCCGCGACCACCACTGAAGATGTGGACCATCTGGTCGCCTGCGTCGCCGCCGCCTGCGACGCCCTGATTGCCGGAGCCTGACCTTGCCTTTCCGCCACCCCGCCGCCACCGACGGCGCCGAAGCCGCCGCCTTTCTCGCCGCCAACCCGGATATCGAGGCGGTGCAACTGGTCCTGACCGATACCAGCGGCGTTGCCCGGGGCAAGACCGTGCGCGCCCACGAATTGGCCGCCGTCTATACCCAGGGCCGGCCCCTGCCCTGTTCGATCCTCGGCCTCGACGTCACCGGCGCCGATGTCGACGAGACCGGCCTCGTCTGGGAGGAAGGCGACGCCGACCGCCTGGCCTTCCCGGTGCCGGGCACGCTGCGCCGCGCCCCTTGGCTGCCGGCGCCGACCGCCCAGGTGATCCTGTCGGTCTGGCACCTGGACGGCCGGCCGGAAGAGGCCGACCCCCGCCATGCGCTCGCCCGCGTCGTCGGGCGTTACAATGACCTGGGCCTGACCCCGGTGGTGGCGCCCGAGCTTGAGTTCTACCTGGTCGATCCGGCCATCGGGGCGGACGGCATGGTGCAACTGCCGAAGTCGCCCCTGACCGGCCAGCGCCTCGTCACCACCCAGGTCTATGAATTGAACGCGCTGGAGGAATTCGGCGCCTTCCTGACCGATCTCCAGGCCGCCTTCACCGTCCAGAAGCTGCCGGCGGAAACCGCGATCAGCGAATTCGCCCCCGGCCAGTTCGAGATCACCCTGCGCCACCAGCCCGATGCCCTGAACGCCATCGACGAAGCGATCTTCTTCAAGCGCACGGTGCGCGGCATCGCCCAGAAGCACGATCTGATCGCCACCTTCATGGCCAAGCCCTTCACCGGGCGGACCGGCTCGGGCCTGCATCTGCACCTGTCCATGAACGATGCCGCGGGCCGCAACGCCTTCGCCAGCGAGGACCCGACCGGGCCCGAGATCATGCGTCACGCCATCGCCGGCCTGATCGCCACCATGCCCGAGGCGACCGCGATCTTCGCGCCCGGCGCCAATTCCTATCGCCGTTTCCGGCTGGGCTCCTATGCCCCGATCGCGCCCTGCTGGGGGGTGAACAATCGTTCCGTCTCGGTGCGGGTGCCGATCGGGCCGGCGAGCAGCCGCCATGTCGAGCACCGGGTCTGCGGCGCCGATGCCAATCCCTATCTGGCGCTGGCCGCCGTGCTGGCCGGGGTCCATCACGGCATGACCGAGCAGTTGACCCCGCCCGCCATCGTCGAGAAGGACGGCTATGCCGAAACCGCCGAGCGCCTGCCCACCCAATGGGCCGATGCGATCGCGATCTTCGAGCGTTCCACCCTGATGCGCGATTACCTGGGCGCCCGCTATGCCGAGGTTTTCACCGCGATCAAGAAGGCGGAACTCGACCGCTTCTACGCCCAGGTCTCCGCCCTCGACTATGTCTGGTACCTGCGGAATGCCTGAATACCCGAAGCGTGCACCCGATCACAATTTAAGGCCGGCCCCAAGGTTGGCTTGACCGTAAGGCTGGGGCATTATCCGGCCATGGTGAATGCCCCCGCCCCCCGATCGCCGGCCAGCCTGTCGGACGCCCTTGCCGCCCTTTGCCTGGAGGCGGAAACCGCCGACCGCGATCTGGCGCAGGCGATGGCGCCCCTGCTGACAGCGCCAGCCGCCCGCCGGGGCTGGCTGCGCCGGCTGTGGGGACGCCTGCCCGGCGACGGGGAGGACAGCAGCCCGGCACCGGATGCGGCGACGCGGCTGCGCACGGCCATCGCCGGCGCCGATGCCCGCCGCCTCGCCCTCGCCTTCATCGAGGCGGAGGCGGACAGGCTGGCGGATGCACCGGCCCGCCTGTCCCTGATCGCCGCCGCGCGGGAAGCGAGTGCCGCCGAGGAACGCCGGGCCGGCAGCGGCCGCCGCCTGCTACATGAATTGCTGCCGCTCCGCGCCGCGACCGGATCGTGAGGCGCCACCATGCTGGAAACCCTGCTCGCCCCCGCCAACCAGCCCTTCGCCGTGGCGATCGGCCTGCTGCTCGGGCTGTTGCTGATCGAGGTCCTGGGCACGGTGACCGGCCATCGCCTGGGCGATCACGGCCACGACCATGAGATCGACGCCGACGGCGAGATCGACGGCGGCGGCGCGCTGGATTGGATCGGCCTCGGCAAGGTGCCGCTGGTCGTCCTCCTGGCCGAATTCTGCGCCGCCTTCGCCAGTTTCGGCCTGATCCTGCAAGCGGCGGCGGGCGCCGTCGCCGGGCCCCTGCCGGCCTGGGCGGCCGCCCTGGCGGTGCTGGTGCCGACCGTCTTCGCCACCCGCTGGCTGTCGATCGGGATCGCCCGCATCCTGCCCCGGGAAGAGACGGCGGCCGTCAGCATCGACAGCCTGGTGGGCCGGATCGCGACCATCGGCAGCGGCACCGCCCGCAGCGGCAATCCGGCCGAGGCCAAGGTCAAGGACCAGCACGGCCATATCCATTACGTGCGCGTCCACCCGGCGACGGAGGGGGACGTCCTGCCGGCGAATACGCGCATCGTCCTTCTGGCGCGGGCGGGGGGATTGTTCACCGCCGCGCGCCTGCCCGACGTCGATGACCTGGGGGGAAAACCATGATCGACCAATTGCTCGTCATCCTGACGCCGGTGTTGCTGGGCCTTGCCCTGCTGTTCGTCATCGGCCTGGTCTTCGCCCGGCTGTACCGGCGGGCGTCCAAGGAAATGGCCTTCGTGCGCACCGGCCTCGGCGGCTCCAAGGTCATTCTCGACGGCGGCGCCCTGGTATTGCCGGTGTTCCATGAAATCACCGGCGTCAACCTGAAGACCCTGAAGCTGGTGGTGCGCCGGGCCGAGAACGAGGCCCTGATCACCAACGACAAGCTGCGCGCCGATGTGACCGTCGAATTCTTCGTCCGCGTGAAGCGCGACTCCGACGCGATCCACATGGCGGCCCAGACCCTGGGCACCCGCACGAACGATACGGACGCCCTGCGCGAACTGGTCGAGGGCAAGTTCGTCGATGCGCTGCGCGCCGTCGCCGCCCAGATGACCCTGGAAGACCTGCACCTGAAGCGTGCCGATTTCGTGCAGTCGGTGCAGAACGTGGTGGCCGAGGATCTGTCGAAGAACGGTCTCGAACTCGAATCCGCCTCGCTCACCGGCCTCGACCAGACCGACCAGCGCTTCTTCAACCCGGAAAACGCCTTCGACGCCGAGGGCCTGACCAAGCTGAAGGAAAAGACCGAGTTGAAGCGCCGCGAGCGTTTCGTGGTCGAGCAGGACACGGAAGTGGCGATCAAGCGCAAGAACCTGGAAGCCACCCGCGAGAAACTGGACCTCGAGC
This sequence comes from Zavarzinia compransoris, assembly GCF_003173055.1. NCBI lineage: Bacteria > Pseudomonadati > Pseudomonadota > Alphaproteobacteria > Rhodospirillales > Zavarziniaceae > Zavarzinia > Zavarzinia compransoris. Next base: position 509,274 of record NZ_QGLF01000001.1, on the reverse strand, counting down.
GCCAGGGCGAGGATGCGGCCCTGGCCCAGCAGCGCGAGATCGCCTTCATGCGCGCCGCCGCCTCGACCGAGATCGCCAAGAAGGAAGCCGCCGCCGAGCAGGAAGCGGAAAACGCCCGCATCGATGCCCAGCGCAAGGTCGAGACGGTGAAGATCGCCAAGGACCGCGACCTGGAGATCGAGCGCCAGAAATCCCAGGTCGATGTCGCCAAACAGTCGGAAGCCCGCATTGCCGCCGAAGCCTCGGCCGAGCGGGCCCGGATCGAGGCCGACCAGCAGGTCCAGACGGTGAGGATCGAGACCGACAAGACCGTCGCCATCACCCGCCAGCAATCCGAGATCGCCCTGGCCGAACAGTCGAAGGCGCGCTCCGCCGCCGAAGCCGCGGCCGCCCTGGCCAAGGCCGAGGAAGTGCGGGCGGCGGAACAGGTGGAAACCGCCCGCGCCCTCGAAAAGGCGGAACGCCAGCGCCAGGTCGAACTGACCGAGGCCCGGCGGGAAGCGGAGAAGCAGGCGGTCTCCGTCACCGTGGGCGCCGAAGCCGACCGCAAGGCCGCCGACGAAAGGGCCGAGGCGCTGCGCATCGAAGCCCAGGCCGCGGCGGATGCGGAACGGATCAAGGCGGAGGCCCGCGCCAAATCCTACGAGGTCGATGCCGCCGGCCAGCAGGCCCTGAACGCCGCCCGCAACACCCTGACCGACAAGATCGTCGAGTTGGAAATCCGCCAGCGCCTGATCGAGAAACTGCCCGAGATCATCGCGGAAATGGTGAAGCCGGTCGAAAAGATCGATTCGATCCGCATCGTCGACCTCGGCGGCGTCCAGCGCCTGAGCGACGGGGCGGAAGGCACCGCGCCCGCGGCCGAGGACGGCAACCTGGCCGACCGGGCGGTTTCCGCCGCCCTTCGCTATCGGACCCAGGCCCCCTTGCTGGACAGCCTGCTGGCGGAAGTCGGCCTTGGCGGCGGCAAGGGGCTGGACGGCCTGATTCCGAAGACCGGCCCGTAATCTCAGACCGAGCCCGGCCGCTCCACCACCAGGATGCGCGCCGGGCCGAGGGGATGGGCGACATGTTCCGCGCCGATGCCGGCATGGACGATGTCGCCCGCCCGCATGCGGGTGACCTGGGCAGTGCCCGCCCCGTCCTTCCAATGCATGTCGATGATGCCGTCCAGCACGACGAAGACTTCCTCGCCGTCGTTCACATGCCAGACATAGGGCTGGTCGGTCCAATGCAGGCGCACGGTGGCGGCATCGAAGCGGGCGATGTCGAGGGCACCCCAGGCGCGATCGGCGGTGAAGCCGCGCGGATCGATGAAGCGCATCAGAGCAGCTCGTGCACCAGTTCAATGGGCCGGGTGGCCCGGCCGCCCTTGTCCGAGGTGACGATCGGCCGGTTCAGCAGGATCGGATGCTCGGCGATGGCATCGAGGATCGCCGCATCGGATGCCCCGGCGAGGTTCAGTTCCTTCGCCAGCGGTTCCTTGGCACGCAGCAGGTCCCGGGCGCTGAGGCCCTTGGTGGCGGCAAGCGCGGCCAGTTCGGCCCGGGTCGGCGGCGTCTTCAGGTATTCGATCACACGCGGCTCGGTCCCGGCCTCGCGGATCAGGGCCAGGGTATTGCGCGAGGTGCTGCACTTCGGGTTGTGATAGAGGGTCACCGGCATCGGATGCTCCCGGCAGAATGGGCGGGTGGCGAGAATAGCACCGCCCGCGCCGGGGTCATCCCCCCACCCTGCTAGAGACTGCGCGCGATCACCATGCGCTGGACGTCCGAGGTGCCTTCATAGATCTGGCAGACGCGGACATCGCGATAGATGCGCTCGACCGGGTAATCGGCCAGATAGCCGTAGCCGCCCAGGGTCTGGATCGCGACCGAGCACACCCGTTCCGCCATTTCGGAAGCGAAGAGCTTGGCCTGGCTCGCCTCGATCAGGCAGGGCAGGCCCGCCTCGCGCAGGCGGGCGGCGCGATGGACCATGAGGCGCGCGGCCTCGACCTGGGTCGCCATGTCGGCCAGGCGGAAACCGACCGCCTGGTGGTTCATGATCGGCTGGCCGAAGGTGACGCGCTCCTTCGCATAGGCGATGGCATAGTCGAGGGCGGCGCGGGCCATGCCCACCGACTGGGAGGCAATGCCGATGCGCCCGCCTTCCAGGTTGGACAGGGCGATCTTATAGCCCTCCCCTTCCTTGCCCAGCAGGTTTTCGGCCGGCAGGCGCAGGTCCTCGAAGACGATCTGGCAGGTGTCGGAGGCATGCTGGCCGAGCTTGTCCTCGACCCGGGCGACCTGGTAACCCGGCGCATCCGTCGGCACGATGAAGGCGGAAATGCCCCTCTTGCCGGCGGCGGGGTCGGTGACGGCGAAGACGATCGCCACCTTGGCATTCTTGCCCGAGGTGATGAACTGCTTGGTGCCGTTCAGGACGTAATGGCTGTTGCCGTCCTTCACCGCCCGGGTCTTCAGGTCGGCGGCATCGGAGCCGGCCTGGGGCTCGGTCAGCATGAAGGCGCCGATGGCCTTGCCCGCCGCCATGTCGGGCAGGTAGCGCCGCTTCTGCTCCTCGGTGCCGAATTTCAGGATCGGCAGGCAGCCCACGGAATTATGCACGCTCATGATGGTGGACAGCGCGCCGCAGCCGGCGGCGATTTCTTCCAGCGCCATGGCATAGGCGAGATTGCCGGTATCCGAGCCGCCCCATTCCTCCGGCACCACCATGCCGAAGAAGCCGAGCTCGCCCATCTCGGCGATCGCTTCCGCCGGGAATTCGTGGCGGCGGTCCCAGTCGCCGGCGAAGGGCGCGAGGCGTTCCGCGGCGAAGGCACGCGCCGCGTCGCGGATCTGGACCTGTTCTTCGGTGAAGCCGAAATCGCTCATGGTCAGTGCACCAGTTCGACCGCCATGGCGGTCGCTTCGCCGCCGCCGATGCAGAGCGAGGCGACACCGCGCTTCAGGCCGTATTTCTGCAAGGCCGCCAGCAGGGTGACCAGGATCCGCGCCCCCGAGGCGCCGATCGGATGGCCGAGCGCGCAGGCGCCGCCATGGATGTTCACCGTCGCGGGGTCGAGGCCAAGCTCGCGGATCGCCGCCATGGCCACGACGGCGAAGGCTTCGTTGATCTCGAAGAGATCGACGTCGTTCCGGGCCCAGCCGGTCTTGGCGAAAAGTTTCTCGATCGAGCCGATGGGCGCGGTCGGGAACAGGCTCGGCTTGTCGGCATGGGTGGTGTGGCCGCGGATCACGGCGATCGGGGCCAGGCCGCGCTGTTCCGCTTCCGAGCGCTTCATCAGGACCAGCGCCGCGGCGCCGTCCGAGATCGAGGAGGAATTGGCCGCGGTCACCGTGCCGCCGTCGCGGAAGGCCGGCTTCAGGGTCGGGATCTTGTCCAGCCTCGCCTTCGGCGGCTGTTCGTCGCTGGCGACCTCGCCGCCCTTCTTCAGGGCGACGGGGACGATCTCCCCGGCGAAGGAGCCGTCGGCGATCGCCTTCTGCGCCTTGGTCAGGGATTGAATCGCATAGGCATCCTGTTCTTCCCGGCTGAATTGGAAGGACTGGGCGCAATCCTCGGCAAAGGTGCCCATCAGGCGGCCCTTGTCGTAGGCGTCTTCGAGGCCGTCGAGGAACATATGGTCCATGATCCGGCCATGGCCCATGCGATAGCCGGCCCGCGCCTTCTCCAGCAGGTAGGGCGCATTGGTCATGCTTTCCATGCCGCCGGCGACCGCCACCTTGGCCGAGCCGGCCAGGATCAGGTCATGGGCGAACATGGCCGCCTTCATGCCCGAGCCGCACATCTTGTTGACCGTGGTCGCCCCCGCGCCCAGCGGCAGGCCGGCGCCCAGCGCCGCCTGGCGGGCGGGCGCCTGGCCCTGGCCGGCCGGCAGCACGCAGCCGAACACGGTCTCCTCGACCGCCTCGGGGGCGAGGCCGGCGCGCGACAGGGCGGCGCGGATCGCGGTCGCGCCCAGCTGCGCGGCGGTGAAATCCTTCAGGTCGCCCTGAAACCCGCCCATGGGGGTACGCGCGGCACCGACGATGACGATGGGATCTTCCATGATGCGTCTCCTTGCCTGTTCGTTATTTCGCAGCCATGCGCAGGGCACCGTCGAGGCGGATGACCTCGCCGTTCAGCATGCGGTTCTCGGCGATATGCTTGACCAGGGCGGCGAATTCCGCCGGGTAACCGAGGCGCGAAGGGAAGGGCACGAGCCGGCCCAGGCTGTCCTTCACCTCCTGCGGCATGCCCGCCATCATCGGCGTCTCGAAGGTGCCGGGCGCGATCGAGACCACGCGGATGCCGGTGCGCGCCAGTTCGCGGGCGATCGGCAATGTCATGCCGACCACGCCGCCTTTCGAGGCCGCATAGGCCGCCTGGCCGATCTGGCCGTCATAGGCGGCGATCGAGGCGGTGTTCACGATCACGCCGCGCTCGCCGTCCTCGCCCGGCTCGTTCTTCGCCATGGCGAAGGCGGCGACGCGCAGCATGTTGAAGGCGCCGATCAGGTTGACGCCGATCACCTTGGCGAATGTATCCAGCCGGTGGGGGGCGTCGCGCCCCACCACTTTTTCGCCGATCACGATGCCGGCGCAATTGGCAAGGCCGTGGAGCGCGCCGAACCTGGCCAGGGCGGCATCGACCGCGGCCTGCGCGTCGTCGGCATTGGTGACGTCGGTCTTCACGAACAGGGCCTTGGCCCCCAGTTCGCCGGCGACCGCCTCGCCGTTCGGATTGACGTCGACGAGAACGGCATTGCCGCCTTCCGCCACCACCATCTTCGCCGTCGCGAGGCCGAGGCCCGAAGCGCCGCCGGTTACGATGAAGGTCTTGCCCGTGATCTGCACGATTGGCTCCTGAATGCTTATGTTCGGGTCGCGGTCAGGCGGCCGAGGCTTCCTTGGCCTTGGCCACTTCCTGGTTGCGCAGGATGAAGCGCTGGACCTTGCCGGACGGGGTCTTCGGCAGGTCGGTCACGAATTCGATCTCGCGCGGGAAGGAATGGGTCGACAGGCGCTTGCGGACATAGAGCTGCAATTCCTCGACCAGGGCATCCGACGGCTCGAAGCCCTTGGACAGGACGACGAAGGCCTTGACGATTTCGGTCCGCTCGGGATCGGGCTTGCCCACCACCGCCGCCTCGACCACCGCCGCATGCTCGATCAGCGCGCTTTCGACGTCGAAGGGGCCGATGCGATAGCCGGCCGAGGTGATGATGTCGTCCGAGCGGCCGACGAAGCTGATCGAACCGTCGTCGTTCAGTTCCACCGTGTCGCCGGTCAGGTAATAGGGGCCGACGAAGCTGGGCGTATCGCGGTTCAGATAGCCGGGGAACCAGAACAGCGGCGACTGGCTGCGGTCGAGCGCCAGAATGCCGGGCTTGCCGACCGGCAATTCCTCGGTCCCTTCCTCGTTCACCACGGTGGCGCGATAGCCGGGCATGGACAGGCCGGCGGAGCCGAGACGGATCGGATGGTCCAGGCCGTGGTGGTTGTTCACCACCATGCCCAGCTCGGTCTGGCCGTAATGGTCGTTGATCGGGGCGGCCAGGTGTTCGGCGAACCAGCGGATCACTTCCGGGTTCAGCGGCTCGCCGGCCGAGGAGACGGCGCGCAGCTGGCCCTTCACCGGCGCGGCGGCCTCGGCGCCGGCCGCGATCAGCAGGCGATAGGCGGTGGGCGACCCGGCCAGATTGGTGATGCCCAGGTCCTTGATCAGCTTGTAGGTCGATTCGACCGTGAACGAGCCTTCGTAGAAAGTGGTGGTATGCCCCAGCAGCAGGGGGCCGGTCACGGCGTAGTAGAGGCCATAGGCCCAGCCCGGATCGGCGATGTTCCAGAACTTGTCCTCGGGGCGGAGGTCGACCGCATCACGCATGTAGACGCCGAAGGACAGCAGCGCCTTCAAGGGCACGGGCACGCCCTTGGGCAGCCCCGTAGTGCCCGAGGTGAACATCAGGAGGAAGGCATCGTCGGCGCCGCGCAGCACCGGCTCGAAGCCGGCGTCGCGGGCGGCAAGCTCGGCCTTGAAGTTCAGGTCGCCGGCGGGAACCGTGTCACCCACGGTCAGGACCGGTGGGCAATCGACCACATCGTCCAGCTTCGGCCGGTTGACGAGATCGGTGACGACCAGCTTGCTTTCAGCCGATTTCACCCGGTGCTCGATCGCCTTCGGGCCGAAGGCGGTGAAGAGCGGGTTATAGACCGCGCCGATGCGCCAGGCGCCGAGGATGGTGATCAGCAGTTCCGGGGTGCGGGGCAGCAGGCCGGAAATCCGGTCGCCGGCCTTGACGCCCAGGGCGGTCAGGACATTGGCGAAACGCGCGGTCTGGTCGCGCAGTTCCTCGAACGTCAAGGTCGAGAGCGTGCCGTCCTTGGCGACATAGTTCAGCGCCACCTTGCCCGGCGCGACATGGGCGTCGCAGCATTCGAGGCAGGCGTTCAGGCCGCCGGCAAGGCTGCCCTTCAGGATTTCCCGCTCCAGCGCCTCGACGGTGAAAGCGGCGATAACGGACGAATAGCTACGCTTCATCTGCGCGTCTCCCTTGTGCCTTGGTCTTGGCCATGGCCCTTTGATGCATGGGGTTAAGCCCATTGCATGGCTGCTACAATGGCAGCAGGCTCCAAATTGACCGACTGATTTTGCAATATGGCGGGGCAACAACCGGGACGGGGCATGCAGCGCGGAACGATTTCGGTCCATCTGGTCGAGGAAGCCCTGGTCGAGGCCCGGCGCCGGGAAACCGACGTCGACGCGATCCTGGCTGAGGCCGGGATCGACCCCGCCCTGCTGGGCGAGGCCGACGCCCGGGTGCCGGCCACCCAATATGCCGCCCTGTGGCTGGCGCTGGCCCGCGCCCTCGACTGCGAATTCTTCGCCATGGACCGGCACCCGATGCGGCCGGGCAGCTTCACCCTGATGTGCCGCGCCGCCCATTCGGCGGCAACCGTGGGCCAGGGCCTGCGCCGGGCCCTGCGCTTCATCGGCCTCATCCTGGACGATTTCCAGGGCACCCTGGTGCACGAGGGCGAGCGGGCGGCGATCGTCCTGGCCGAGCGGGCGGAGCCGCGCCGCGCCTTCACCTATTGCACCTTCTGGCTGATCGTCCATGGCGTCACCTGCTGGCTGGCCGGGCGGCGCATCGCGGTGACGGCAGCCGATTTCCGCTGCGCCGAGCCGCCCTATACGGACGACTACCGCACCCTGTTCACCCACGACCTGCATTTCGGGCGCAGCCGCACGCGGCTGGAATTCGATGCCGCCGTCCTCGACCTGCCGGTGAAGCGCAGCGAGGCGGAACTGAAATCCTTCCTGCGCCGGGCCCCGGCCAACATCCTGGTCAAATACCGCTCGAACGACAGCCTGACGGTGCGGGTGCGGCGGGAATTGCGCCGCCAGCCGCCGACCGAATGGCCAGATTTCGACCGCCTGGCCGCGGGCCTGCACATGTCCGCCTCGACGCTGCGCCGCCGCCTGGACGGCGAGGGCCAGAGCTATCAGTCGATCAAGGATTCGCTGCGCCGCGACCTCGCCATCCGCTGCCTGACCCGGGGCCGCGCCAGCATCGCCGAAATCGCCGACGAACTGGGCTTCGCCGACCCCAGTTCGTTCCACCGCGCCTTCAAGAAATGGACCGGCCGCCAGCCGAACCAGTACCGCCAGCAGACGGCCGCGGCCAAGGAAACATGACGGAAGGGCAAAGCATGCGGAGGATTTAACCCGTTTTTAAGGCAGCGGACGCAACCATGGCGCTCGTCCCGCCGACGGCTGACGCCCGGCAAGATTTCGTGCCCATGATCGTTCCTGCCATGACCAGACCTGACGCATTCACCGCCTGCGCGTGCCGCGGCCCCCGGCCGCAGAGCGCATTTTGACGCCGGCCCCGACAACCGAGGCGCGCCCCGCCGCCGCCCTGGACCGTCTGGCCTGGCGCCCGCTCCTGTTCGCATCCGGGATCTATGGCCTGCTGGCGGTCGCCGGCATCCTGTTGTCGCACCAGCCGGGCAGCACCGCCGTGTTCTGGCCCGCCAATGCGGCCGTCGTCGGCCTTGCCCTGCGGCAGGCGGCACCGCGGCCGTCCCTCGCCCTCCTGCTTGCGGTCGGCGCGACCGCCTTTGCCGCCAATGCCGCGATGGGGACGGGGATCGCCCTCGCCCTCGGCTTTGCCGGCTGCAATGCGTTCGAAATCGCCCTGGCCCTGGCCCTGATCGCGCGCCTGCCGCCGTCGGGCGATCCCAACCTGGGCGAGATACCGGCCCTGGCGATCACCGCCGTGGTCGCCCCCATGGTCTCCGGCATCGCAGCCGCCGGCCTGATGTCGGTCCTGGCCGCCCCCGGCTTCTGGCATCATTGGTGGGTGTGGTGGACCGCCTCGGCCCTCGGCGCGGTGATCGTCCTGCCGATCGCCTTCACCTGGGGCACCGCCCTGCTGCCCGAGCAGCGGCGATGGCCGCGGCTTGCGGAACTGGCCCTGATCGGCGGCGGCACGCTTGCCTTCTCGTGGCAGATCGCGACCAGCAGCGCGGCGCCCTTCCTGCTCCTGTCGCTGGCCCTGCTGCTGGCGGCGACGCGGCTGACCCGGCTGGCCGGCGCCCTGCTGTCGGCCGCCTGCACCCTGGTGGTGCTGCTCGTCAAGGGCAGCGGGCACCTGTCCGCCGCCGGCGCCGGGGGAGAGTGGATGCTCGTGCAGCTTCAACTGCCGGCCATCGTCTCCCTGGCCCTGCCCTTCATCGTCGCCCTGCTGCTCGACGGCGACCGGCGCCGCCTGCGCCAATTGGCCGAAAGCGAGCGGCGCTTTCACGGCGCGATGGCGGATGCCGCGATCGGCATGGCCCTGGTCGCGCCCGACGGCATCCTGCAAAAGGTCAATCACGCCCTGTGCGAGATGCTGGGCCGCGATGCCGCGAACCTGGTCGGCCGGCATTTCCGCGACATCACCCATCCCGACGACATTGCCGACGATCTCGAGAACGTGCGCCGGGTGATCAGCGGCGAAATCGATTCCTACCGCATCGAGAAACGCTATATCACCGGTGACGGGCGGGCGGTCTGGGGCCACCTCTCGGTCACGGCCATGCGCGACGAGGATACGGGCGCGCCGGTCCAGCTCATCGCCCAGATCGAGAATATCGACCAGCGCAAGAAGGTGGAGCAAGCCCTGGCCGCGGTCGAAAGCCGCTGGAGCTTCGCGCTCGAAAGCGCCCGCCAGGGCGTCTGGGACCGCGACGTCGCCGCCGGACGGACCTATTACTCGCCGGTCTGGAAAGCCATGCTCGGCTATGCCGATACCGAGATCAGCGGCGAATCCGCCGAATGGCTGCGCCTGATCCACCCGGACGACCTGCCCCGCGCCATCGCCCTGGACGACGCCTGCATCAACGGCGCTTCCGACACGTTCGAGAGCGAATTCCGCATGCGCCACCGCGACGGCCATTGGGTATGGGTTCTCGATCGCGGGCGGGTGGTCAACCGCAGTCCCGACGGCAAGGCGCTGCGCATGATCGGCACCCATGCCGACATCAGCCTGCGCAAGACCGCCGAACAGGAATTGCGCGCCCTGACCACCGCCCTGTTCGAGGAAAAGGAGCGGCTGCGCATCACCCTCGATTCGATCGGCGATGCGGTCATCTGCACCGATACGGCGGGCCGCGTCACCTTCATGAACCCGGTCGCGGAACAATTGACCGGCTGGGCCCGGCACGAAGCCGCCGGGCTTGCCATCCGCGACGTCTTCCGCGTGGTCGACGGCACCTCGGGCCGGGCCCTGGCCTGCCCGGTCGAAGCCTGCCTGCGCAGCCTGAAGCCCCACTACATGAACGAGGATACCTGCGTGCTCAGCCGCCGCGGCGAGCAGCTCAGCGTTCATGATTCGGCGGCCCCGATCCGCGACCAGGACGGCAATGTGCTGGGCGCCGTGCTGGTGTTCCAGGACCTGACCGGGGCCCGGGCGTTGCAGGCGGAACTCGCGCAGTCGGCCCTGGTCGACGCGCTGACCGGCCTGCCCAACCGCAAGGCGCTGGAAGCCCGCCTGGCCGAGGCGGTCGACAGCGCCCGCGCCGGCAACGGGCGTTTCTCCCTCTGCTTCCTCGATCTCGACCGCTTCAAGATCCTGAACGACAGCGCCGGCCATGTCGCCGGCGACGCCCTGCTCGTCACCGTCGCCGAAACCATCGTCAAGGCGGCGCGGCCCGGCGATTTCATCGCCCGCCTCGGCGGCGACGAATTCGCCCTGCTTCTGGCCGGCATCGGCCCGGACGAAGCGGAACAGATCGCCCGCGCCGTCATCAAGGCCATCGCCGACCTGCAATTCACCTGGCAGGGCCGGGCCCATGCCCTGACCATGAGCGGCGGCCTTGCCGATCTTCCCGCCGGCGGCCTGCCCCCGGGCGAATGGATGAGCCGGGCCGACGTCGCCAGCTATGCGGCGAAATCGACCGGGCGCAACCGTGTCTGCGTCTATCGCCAGGATGCGGGCGACGCCGGGCGCTATCACCGCGAGATCCAGGTCGCCTCGGGCCTGCGCACCGCCATCGTCGAGGATCGCTTCCGCCTGTTCGCGCAGCGGATCGAGATCCTGCACAATGTCGATGCGGGCAAGCGCTATTACGAAATCCTGCTGCGCCTCGAGGACGAGGAAGGCCGCCTGATGCTGCCCGGCAGCTTCATCCCCGCCGCCGAACGCTACGACCTGATGGGCGAGATCGACCGCTGGGTGATCCGCACCACCTTGCGGCGCTATGGCGCGCCCTTGCGGTCGCTCGGCGATTTCGCCCTGGCGATCAACCTCTCGGCCAATTCGCTGAACGATCCGGCGCTGTGGTCCTTCGTCGAGGGGGAATTGGCGGCGTCCGAGATCGAGCCCTGGCGCCTGCATTTCGAGATCACGGAAACCGCCCTGATCGACAATATGGCCGCCGCCAGCGGCTTCGTCGCGGCCGCCCGGCAGGCGGGCTGCGGCATCACCCTCGACGATTTCGGCGCCGGCCTGTCGTCCTTCTCCTATCTCCGGCAATTCCCGGTCGACATCTTGAAGATCGACGGCAATTTCATCCGCCAGATCCTGAACAGCCCGGTCGACCGCGCCATCGTCGAATCGATCAACGACCTGGGCCATAAGTTCGGCGCCCGCACCATCGCCGAATTCGTCGAGGATGCGGCCGCCCTGGACCTGCTGCGGGCGATGGGGGTCGATATGGCGCAGGGCTATGCCATCGCCCGGCCGGTGCCGATCGAGGCGATCTTCCCGGCTCAGCCGAGCGCCTGAAGCCGCAGCAGGGCGATCCGCTTCACCTGGGCCAGCGCCGTCTCGAATTCGACCTCCGGGGAATGGCCGATCCGCTGCTCGAAGGCGGCCAGGATGGCATGCTTGTCCAGCCCCTTCACCGCGATGATGAAGGGATGGCCGAAGCGGGCCTTATAGGCATCGTTCAAGGCGGTGAAGCGGGCCAACTCGTCCGGCGTCAGGCGGTCGAGCCCGGCGCCCGCCTGTTCGGCGGTCGAATCCGCTGTCAATTGCCGGGCCAGCGCCAGCTTGCCGGCAAGATCCGGGTGGGCGTTCAGGAGGGCGAGCTTGGCCGCCCGCTCCGCCCGGTCGAGCACGGCGCAAAGGGCGGCGTGCAGCCCTGCCGCCGTGGCCGCCGCCGGGCCGAGGCCGGCATCGAAGGCCCCGGCGGCGATCCAGGGCGAATGCTCGAAAATGCCGCCGAAGCGGGCGATGAAATCCGCGCGGTCCAGTCCTTCGATCAGACTCATCGCACCCCTCCCGCCGGGTGGTTTTCATGCCAGTGGCGGGCGATCTCGTCGCGCCGGGCGAACCAGACCCCCTCGTGCCCCTGGGCGTAGTCGATGAAGCGCTGCACGGCCAGGAAGCGACCGGGCCGCCCGGCCAGCCGGCAATGCAGCCCGATCGAGAGCATGCGGGGGCATTCGTCGCCCTCGGCATAGAGGGTGTCGAAACTGTCCTTCAGGTAGGCATAGAACTGCTGGCCGTCGCCGAAGCCCTGGGCATTGATGAAGCGCATGTCGTTGGCGTCGAGCGTATAGGGCACGATCAGCAGGGGCTTGCCCGCCACATCCTGCCAATAGGGCAATTCGTCGTCATAGGCATCGGCATCGTAGAGAAAGCCGCCATAGTCGGAAACCAGCCGGCGGGTATTGGGCCCGGTGCGCCCGGTGTACCAGCCGAGAGGGCGCGTGCCGGCGACATGGCCGAGAATATCCATCGCCTCACGGATATGGGCGCGTTCCATGGCCTCGCCGACATATTGGTAGTTGATCCAGCGCAGGCCATGGGAGGCGATCTCGTGACCATCGTCGACCATGGCGCGGATCAGGTCCGGGTGGCGTTCGGCGGCGCGGGCGACGGCAAAGACCGTGACCGGCACCCTGCGCGCCCGGAACAGTTTCAGCAGGCGCCAGACCCCGACCCGGGCGCCATAGTCGAAGATCGACTCGACCGAGAGATGCCGCACCCCGGCCAGGGGCTGGGCGTTCACCACTTCGGAGAGGAAGGCTTCCGAGGCGGGATCGCCGTTCTCGATCGAATTCTCGCCCCCCTCCTCGTAGTTCAGCACGATCTGCACGACCACTTTCGCCCCGCCCGGCCATCGCACGCGGGGGGGATTGGGGCCATAGCCGATGAGATCGCGGGGGGGCTGCCAGGTCATGCCATGCCTATGGAAACATCGGGAACACGGTCCATCCATAGTACAGCGCCCCCCGCCGATCATTCGCGTTTTTTGGAAGATGTTTGGCCATTTCCCGACTTCCCAGGGGGCGGCGGAGGCGCCCACGATAGGGGGCTGTGATCGTGTTCGGGCGGGGGTAGCGAATGAGCGGTGGCTGGTTGACCACACATATCCTGGATGCGGCCCATGGCAGGCCGGCGAAAGGGGTGACGGTGGATCTCTACCGCCTGACCGGCGACGGCCCCCGCCTGCTGACCACCATCGTCACCAATGACGACGGCCGCGCCGACGCCCCGATCCTGGCCGGGGCCGACTTCGTGCCCGGCACCTACCAGCTCGATTTCCACATCGGCGATTATTTCCGCGGCCTCGGCCTGGCCCTGCCGGAACCGGCCTTTCTCGACCTCGTGCCGATCCGCTTCGGCATTGCCGATGCCGGCGCGCATTACCATGTTCCCCTGCTGGCCTCGCCCTTCAGCTTCTCGACCTATCGGGGGAGCTGACGATGGCCCGCGATTGTCTCCGCTTTCTTCTCGGCCATGAGGAACGGACCCTGGCGGCGGTCGACCCGACCGCGACCGTGCTCGACTATCTCCGCCTCGACGAGCGGCGCACCGGCACCAAGGAAGGCTGCGCCGAGGGCGACTGCGGCGCCTGTTCCGTGGTGATCGCACGGCCGGACGGGGCCGGCGGCCTGGACTATCGCGCGGTCAATGCCTGTATCCAGCCGCTCGGCACCCTCGACGGCGCGCAAGTGATCACGGTCGAGGATCTGGCGGACCACGGCCGGCTGCACCCGGTGCAGCAGGCCATGGTCGAGACCCATGGCTCGCAATGCGGCTTCTGCACGCCCGGTTTCGTCATGTCGCTGTTCGCCCTGTGGAAACGCGGGCTCGACGGTCTCGACGATCAGGCGCTCGACGAGGGGCTGGCCGGCAACCTCTGCCGTTGCACCGGCTATGCCCCGATCGTGCGCGCGGCCCGCCAGGCGGCCGCCGTCACCGCGCCCGACCAGTTCGACGCGGCGGCGACCCTGGCCCGGCTCGCCGCCCTGGACGACGGCGCCGACGTCACCCTCACCCTGGACGGCACGCGCCATTTCCATGCCCCCGCCAGCGCGGATGCCCTGGCGGCCCTGCTGGAACGCCAGCCGCAGGCGACGGTGGTGGCCGGTGCCACCGATGTCGGCCTGTGGCTGACCAAGCACCTGAAGCGGCCGGATCCGCTGGTCTGGCTGGGCCGGGCCCGCGACCTCGCCACCGTCAGCGAAACGGATGGCGCTCTCGCCATCGGCGCCGGCGTCACCTATAGCGAGGCGCTGGAGCGGCTGGCCGCCCATTGGCCCGATTTCGGCGCGGCGGTGCGGCGCATCGGCTCCACCCAGATCAGGAATGCGGGCACCATCGGCGGCAATGTCGCCAACGGCTCGCCCATCGGCGATACGCCGCCCATGCTGATCGCCCTCGGCGCCCGCCTGACCCTGCGGAAGGGCGCCGAGCGCCGCAGCCTGCCGATCGAGGATTTCTTCATCGACTACGGCAAGCAGGACCGCCGGCCCGGCGAATTCGTCGAAACCGTCACCATCCCCCTGCCCGGCCCGGGACAGGTGTTCAAGGCCTATAAGGTCTCGAAACGCTTCGACCAGGATATTTCCGCCGTCATGGCCGGCTTCGCCCTGACCGTCGCCGACGGCATCGTGACCGATGCCCGCATCGCCTATGGCGGCATGGCCGGCACCCCGAAGCGCGCCCGGGCGGCGGAAGCGGCGCTGACCGGCCGCCCCCTGTCGGCCGCGACCGTCGCCGCGGCCAAGGCGGCCGTCGCCGAGGATTTCGCGCCCCTGACCGACATGCGCGCCTCCGCCCACTACCGGCTGACCGTGGCGCGCAACATGCTGGCCCGGCTGTTCATCGAACTGGGCGACCCCGGTATCGCCACCCGCCTCTGGGACAAGCGGAGGATCGATCATGTCGGCGCATGACCCCGCGGTCCACCGCAGCACCCCGCACGAGAGCGCGGCCCGCCATGTAACCGGCAGCGCCCCCTATATCGACGACCTGCCGGAACCGAAGGGCCTGCTGCACCTCGCCTTCGGGCTGGCCGACCGGGCCCATGCCCGGATCGTCTCGCTCGATCTCGATGCGGTGCGGGCGGCGCCCGGCGTCGTCCTGGTGCTGACGGCGGCGGACATGCCGCCGGATGCCGACCTCAGCCCGGTCCATGCCCATGACGAGCCGATCCTGGCCGGCGAGACCGTCGAATTCCACGGCCATCCGATCTTCATCGTCGCGGCCGAGACGCGGGACGCGGCCCGGCGCGCGGCCCGCCTCGGCAAGGTCGCCTACGAGGACCTGCCCGCCGCCATCGACATCGAGGCGGCACGCCAGACCGGCAGGATGGTGACCGCGCCCATGGTGCTGGCCCGGGGCGAAGCCGCCCCGGCGATCGCCGCCGCGCCCCATGTGATCGAGGGCCGGGTAGTGGTCGGCGGCCAGGAGCATTTCTACCTGGAAAGCCAGATCGCCATGGCCATCCCGGGCGAGGCCGACGAGGTCCGGGTCTATTCCTCGACCCAGCACCCGAGCGAGATCCAGCACATGGTGGCCCATGTCCTGCACCTGCCGCTGCATGCGGTGACGGTGGAGATGCGGCGCATGGGCGGCGGCTTCGGCGGCAAGGAGACCAGCGGCAATATCTTCGCCGTGGTCGCCGCCCTGGTGGCGACCCGGACCGGGCGCCCGGCCAAGTTCCGCCCCGACCGCGACGACGACATGGTGGTGACCGGCAAGCGCCATGATTTCGCCGTCGACTACAAGGTCGGCTTCGACGACGCGGGCGTCGTGCTCGGCATCGAGGGGACGTTCGCCGCGCGCTGCGGCTATTCCGCCGACCTGTCGGGCCCGATCACGGACCGCGCCCTGTTCCATGCCGACAATACCTATTACTACCCGGCGGTGCGCTTCAATTCCCTGCCGCTGAAGACCAACACGGTCTCCAACGTCGCCTTCCGCGGCTTCGGCGGGCCGCAGGGGGTGGTGATGGCGGAACGGGTGATGGACGAGATCGCCTATCACCTCGGCCTCGATCCGCTGGAGGTGCGGAAGCGCAACCTCTACGGTCACGACACGCGCAACGTCACGCCCTATCACCAGGTGGTCGAGGACAATGTGGCGCCGGCCCTGATCGCCGCGCTGGAGGAACGGTCGGACTATGGCGCGCGGCGGGCGGCGATCCGCGCGGCCAATGCGAAAAACCCGGTGATCCGGCGCGGCATCGCCATCACCCCGGTGAAATTCGGCATTTCCTTCACCGCCACCCATTACAATCAGGCCGGCGCCCTGGTGCATGTCTATACCGACGGCAGCGTCATGCTGAACCACGGCGGCACCGAGATGGGCCAGGGCCTGCATGTCAAGGTGGCCCAGGTGGTGGCGGCCGAATTCGGCCTCGACGTTTCGGCCGTGCGCATCACCGCCACCGATACCTCCAAGGTGCCGAACACGTCGGCGACCGCGGCCTCGTCGGGTTCCGACCTGAACGGCATGGCGGCCCAAGCGGCGGCGCGCCAGATCCGCGAGCGCCTGACCGCCTTCGCCGCCGAGCGCTGGCAGGTGTCCGCCGATCAGGTGCGCTTTGCCGCCGGCATGGTGCAGATCGGGGCGGAAAGCCTGAGTTTCGCCGAATTCGCCCGCCGCGCCTATGGCGCCCGCATCCAGCTGTCGGCCAGCGGCTTCTACAAGACGCCCAAGATCCATTGGGACCGGGCCTCGGGCAAGGGAAAGCCGTTCTATTACTATGCCTATGGCGCCGCCTGTTCCGAGGTCGCCGTCGACACGCTGACCGGCGAATACCGGGTGCTGCGGGTCGATATCCTGCACGACGTCGGCAAGTCGCTGAACCCCGCCATCGACATCGGCCAGATCGAGGGCGGCTTCATCCAGGGCATGGGCTGGCTGACGACCGAGGAATTGTGGTGGGACGGGCGCGGCCGCCTGCGCACCCATGCCCCCTCCACCTATAAGATCCCGGCCTGCGGCGACCGCCCCCTGCATTTCGAGGTCGCCCTGTTCGACAATGAGAATGCGGAACCGACCGTGTTCCGCTCCAAGGCCGTGGGCGAGCCGCCCTTCATGCTCGGCTTCTCGGTGCTGCATGCCCTGTCGGATGCGGTCGCCTCGGTCGCGGACTACCGGCTCTGCCCCCGCCTCGACGCGCCGGCCACGCCCGAGCGGGTGCTGGCCGCGCTGGAGGCGCTGCAAGCCAGGGCGATACCGTGACCATCCGCCTGGCCCCCGTCGCCGCCGGCCTGGTGGCCGGGGGCGTGCCGGCGGTGGTGGTCACCGTCCGGGATGCCCGCGGCTCCACCCCGCGCGAGGCCGGCACGCGCATGGTGGTGGCCGGCGGCCAGCTTTACGGCACCATCGGCGGCGGGCGCCTGGAATGGGCGGCGGCGGACCGCGCCCGCGCCATGATCGCCGCAGGCGAGGCTGGCGCCGTGCTCAGCCTGCCGCTGGGGCCCGCGGTCGGGCAATGTTGCGGCGGCCATGTGGTATTGTCCCTGGCGAGGCTGGACGGGACCATGGCGGAAGCGATCGACAGGGATGAACGGGCGCTGGCCGCCGGCTGGCCCACGGTGCTGCTGTTCGGCGCCGGCCATGTCGGCATCGCGCTGGCGCGGGCGCTGGCGCCCCTGCCGCTGCGCCTCGAATGGTACGACGAGCGGGAGAATGCCCCCGCCACCGCCATGCGCGAGGATCCCCTGGCCGCCCTAGCCGCCGCCCCCGCCGGCGCCGCCGTGGTGGTCATGACCCACGAGCACCATCTCGACTATGCGATCACCGAAGCAGCGCTTCAGCGCCCGGATTTCGCCTATGTCGGCATGATCGGCTCGGCGACCAAGAAGGCGCGCTTCTCGCGCGGGTTCCTGGCCAATGGCAATGCCCCCGGCCTGCTGGCGCGGCTGACCTGCCCGATCGGCGGGCACAAGCTGCCGGACAAGAGCCCGCCGGTGATCGCCGCCCTGGTCGCCGCCGAACTGCTGGTGGTGCTGTCACCGCCCGGCGAATGAACGATCAGGCGGCGGGAACCGCCACGCCCTCGACCGCCTGGCCGATCGCGGCGCCGCCCCGGTTCAGGATGAAATCGGCAAAGGCCCGGGTCTTGGCCGCCACCAGCCGGCGGTGGGGATAGACGACCGAAACCGAGATCGGCTGCGGCGGAAAATCCGGCAGCACCGGCACCAGGCGGCCGTCGCGCAGGTATTCCGCCACTTCCCACAGGTGACGTGGAACGGCAATTGTTCCGTGAAGGCGTGTTCGATGCCGCGCTGCGTTTTGGCTCGCCCGAGGAGGAAGCGGCCTACCGCGAACGCGAGGCCGAACGCCGCGCCCTGCTTGAGGGGCTGGACCCGAACGACCCGCGCCATGACCGCGACCGCCTGTTGATCGCGCAGGACCAGTTGCGCGATGCGATAGGCCACGGGGCCGACAGCGACCCGCGCGCGCAGGCCATGTGGGCTGAAATCGAGAAAAATTTACGGGCGCAGCGGGCGGCGGAGATTGCCGCTGGCCGTGACCCGCGCGAGATCGACGCGGGTGACGCCGCGCTACGTAGCCGCTTGCCAACGCGCCCACGATTCGCTGGCGTTACCACCGACAAAGCGGTGGATGAAAGTGTAGCGGTGAAAGACGATCAGGAACGTGAGAATGCCGAAGCCGAACAGGCGGCGGTAGCTGCTCAAGGGCTTGATGACAGCCCCACGACCAACCCCGTGCAGCATGCGGCGGCGGGCCTGCGCGCCGCCGGGGTGGTCAATCCCCAATCGGTTGACACAGTGGGTATCGCCGCTCTCGGCAGGCTGGGCGGCTCCATCGCATTGGGCTAGTCCCTACGGCACCGGATTCTGCCCGTTGCGCGCCCGGAATCCATAGATGCGCCCCGCAATATAACAGTTGTTGAGGCTACCGCCCTTCTGGTCAAGGCAACCCTCGGCGATGGCTTGCAACCGTTCCTCGGTCACGGCAGGCGGGGTGCCGGGGAAGCCTTTGAGATAGCCGCTCACGAATCCGGCATCGAAGGTCAGGGCGGGCTTCATGGTCAATCCTTTACCTTCGCCAAGTGAGGCCACCGGCTTGTTGGCCATGGCGGCCACGCCGATCGCGGCGGGAATGCCCTCATAAGCCCGGTCATCGCCAGTCAATTCCACCATCAGGGGGCGATAGGGTTCCAGCAATTTCCCCTCACGCCCGATGCGCGTCAGCACGGCAACGCAGATTTCCGAGGCGGTTTGCCCGTATGTATAGGACTCGGGCTTGTCGCGCATGGCGGTGGGGATAATTCCGGCGGCGCAATGCCGCCGGAATTCATCAATTTGCGCCGCCGTCGCCCCGCGCGGGTTGAGCAGGAAGTCATAATATTCCCGCTTCCTCGCCGCATCGGCGGGGGAAAGCGCCTGCTGCGCCCCGGCCATGCCGGGGAGCAACAGGGCAAGGGCCAGCGTCCCGAGGAGGCGCCGGGCCGTCATCCCTCGCACTCCTTGGCCCTGTCATAGGCTTGGAGGTACGGCGTCCAGACTGCCATCACCTCATCCACCGATGCGCTGTCGGTCAGCGCATAGAGGCGGGCGATGGTGGTGGCGATACACCCCGCGCGGTTGACGTCCCCATAGGTATGGTCGAGGCACTCTTCCAGACGGCGGACCGTGGCGGGATATTCCCTCTCAAGCGCGATAAACTGCCCGTAGGTGTAGTCACGCTTGCGGATGAGCCGGGCGCAGTCGGCGGCGGTAGCCTCGCTACAGGCGAGCACCAGGCTCGCCGACGCGAGGGCGCGGGTAAGGGTACGCATGCACGGTCTCCGCGTTACCCGTGGGCCCTGCCCTTGAAAACGACCCGCTTGACCATCTCCGCCGTCACGTTGGCGACGATGCTTTTTGAGCAGGAAGGCATACCATTCCCACTTCTTGGCCACGTTGGCCGGGGAAAGCACCTGTTGCGCCCCGGCCATGCCGGGCAGCACCACGGCAAGGGCCAGCGTCCCAATGGTACGGACGTTCAGCACTGCCGGACCTCCCGTAGTAGCCCCAGAAGATTGCCCCAGTTGCTGCCGATGGCGACCGTATCCCAGAAACTCTCTATCGCTACGAGGCCGCCCATGACGGCAAGGCCACATTTGGCTGCCGCGTCTACATCGTAACTTTTATCGATCCTCTCCCCGCCAAACCTGAGGCAACCGATGAAAGCCACGCGGGCTTTAGGATAGTCCTCAGTCACGCTGAAGAGGCGCTGGAGGGCTTTTTCCATTTCTGGGTCGGGATAGGCGCAATTGATTGCGTTTGCGCTCCCTGTCGGCATTAGGCTTGCCCCGATGGTTATGGCAAGTAACGTCGTCCTTCCGCGCATCGGAATCTCCTCTTTCACGCGGCGTAGGGCGAGCGGTCGCGGAAATACGCGATCAGCGTTTCGCCCATGGTCTTGGTGATGGCGGCGGCTACGCCGGATTTGATAAGCCAGCCCGCCACGGGGACGAGCGACAGCAATTCCCCAGCGATGACCTTGCCCGCCACGGATGCGCCCAGTGCCGCCGTCACTTCGTCGATGTGGAAGGCCTGCACGCCGAAAACGGCGGCCACGTCCTTGACGATTTTCACATCGGCGGCCGCCAGCGCGAACATGCTGCCCGGTACCCAACCGATTGCTGCCGCCCCCACCGACCATTTATTGACAATGCTGCGCGCCTCGTCTTCGGCTGCGCTGAGGCTTTTAACGGAGCCAGTCATGCCGCACCCCCGATAGCTCTATAACTTCGGGAATGCTGGCATAGCGCAACATTATGGGCAATTTTGCTGCGTTATATACTTACAACTACTTGAGAGTTATTGGTTGGCCAACAGGGTAAATACTTTGTGGCGATTTGATGGCCGGGGCTTTCCCACTATTTTGCAACGTGACGCTGCAACCCTATTGCCCATTCTGTTGCAGTACGGGAGGTCTCGATGGCATTCAAGGTGCTGAACCAGCGCTGGCAGGTCTATGATGAAGCGGGCCGCCGCAAGTACATCAACGCCGCCGAGCGCGCCCGCTTTCTCGAACAGGCGGACCGGCTTGCTCCATCCCTGCGGGCGTTACTTTACGTGCTGACCTTCACCGGGTGCCGTGTATCCGAAGCTCTCGCCCTGGGGCGAGACCATCTCGATGCCGAGCGCTGCACCCTCACGCTTCCCACCTTGAAGCGCCGGCGCAACGTGTTTCGCACCGTGCCCGTGCCGGAAGCCGTGGCGCGCATGCTGCTGGCCTTGCCGGTACGGGAGAATAGGCGTTTCTGGAACATGCACCGTATCACCGCATGGCGCTGGGTACGCCGCGCCATGCGGCGAGCCGGTATCCTCGGCCCGATGGCGACCGTGAAGGGCTTGCGGCATGGGTTCGGCATCCGGGCGGCCGCGCGCAGCGTACCGCCCAATTTGATTACCCGCTGGATGGGCCATGCCTCGGCGGCGACCACCGCCATCTATCTCGACGCCGTGGGCGCGGAGGAGCGCCAGTTCGCGGCCCGCATGTGGTGAGGCATGCGTCGCCATGGCGAGGCCGAATTGCTGGTGGTGCTGTCGCCGTCCGGGGAATAGGGCTCAGGCGGCGGGAACCGCCACGCCCTCGACCGCCTGGCCGATCGCGGCGCCGCCCCGGTTCAGGATGAAATCGGCAAAGGCGCGGGTCTTGGCCGCCACCAGCCGGCGGTGGGGATAGACGACCGAAACCGAGATCGGCGGCGGCGGAAAATCCGGCAGTACCGGCACCAGGCGGCCGTCGCGCAGGTATTCCGCCACTTCCCACAGGGGTTTCAGGACGATGCCGTGACCGCGCAGGGCGAATTCGGTCAGGATCTCGCCGAAATCCGCATCGACCGGGCCCGAGACCGCCAGGGTCACCGGCCCCTCCGGCGAACCCAGGACCCAGCGCACCGGCCGCGCCCCGGGCAGGCGCAGGATCAGGCAGGCGTGTTTCAGAAGATCCGCCGGCTCCTTGGGCGCGCCGTGGCGGAGCAGATAGTCGGGGGCGGCGCAGACCACCTGGGGGCAATCGGCGATGCGCCGGGCGATCAGGCTCGAATCCGCCAGGGTGCCCAGGCGGATGGCGACATCCATCCCCTCGGCGACAAGGTCGAGGACATGGTCCGACAGGCGCAATTGGACCGAGACTTCCGGATGCTCGTCGCGGAAATCCGGCAGGATCGGCGCCAGGATCTGGCGCCCGAAGCCGAGCGGCGCGGTGATCCGCAGGATGCCGCGCGGCAGGCGGCCGGCATCCGCCACCGTCGCCTCCGCCCGTTCGAGGGAGGCGAGCACATCCTGGCACGCCTCGTAGAAGGCGGAGCCATGCTCGGTCGGGCGGACCCGGCGGGTGGTGCGGTTCAGCAGGCGGACGCCGAGATGGGCCTCCAATTGCTGCAGGCGGTGGCTGACCACCGCCGGGGAAAGCCGCATGTGGCGCCCGGCCGCCGACAGGCTGCCCAGTTCCAGAACCCGGACGAACACCCGGATATTCTCGATCAGCGCCAAGCCCCTGCCCCCATTCTTCGCGAAAATTTGAAGGTCCTATTGCCAGTGAAAATCTTTTCTTTGCGCAACGCAACTGTAGCAATAGTGCAGCGCAAAAATCGGCGCGACGGGGATGGCTGGGGTTGGAGGTCGCGTATGGACCCGATTGTCTGGGAATGGATCGGCGCGGCCATCCGCTGGCTGCATGTGATTGCCGGCGTCGCCTGGATCGGCTCGTCCTTTTATTTCGTCCATCTCGACAGCAGCCTGAAGCCGCGCGACGGCCTGCCCAAGGGCGCCTATGGCGAGGCCTGGCAGGTCCATGGCGGCGGCTTCTACCACATGGTCAAATATCTGGTCGCGCCGGCCGACATGCCGGACGAACTGACCTGGTTCAAATGGGAAGCCTATGCCACCTGGCTGTCGGGCTTTGCCCTGCTCGTCTTCGTCTATTACTTCGGGGCCGAGCTTTACCTGATCGACAAGGCGGTGCTCGACCTTTCGACCTTCGGGGCGATCGCGGTCAGCGCCGGGTCGCTGGTGCTGGGCTGGGCGGTCTATGACCTTCTGTGCCGCTCGCCGCTGGGGCGGAACGACAATCTCCTGGCCCTGTTCGGCTTCGGCTTCGTCGTCGCCATGGCCTATGGCTTCACCGAAGTGTTCAGCGCCCGGGGCGCCTTCATGCAGGCGGGCGCGCTGATGGGCACGATCATGGCCTGCAACGTGTTCATGATCATCATCCCGAACCAGCGGAAAGTGGTCGCCGCCCTGATCAGGGGCGAGACGCCGGACCCGCGCTATGGCCGCATCGGCAAGCAGCGCTCGATGCACAACAATTACATCACGCTGCCCACCGTCTTCGTGATGATCGCCAACCATTATCCGCTGGTTTACGGCGCCTGGCTGTCGTGGCTGATCCTGGCCGTGCTCATCGTCGTCGGCGTTGCCATCCGCCATTTCTTCAACACGATGCACAAGGGCCAGCGTGCACCCTGGGGTGCCTGGTTCATCGTCTTCATCTGCGCGCTGCTGATCCTGACCATCAACCGCCTGACCCCGGCCGAGCCGGCGGCGGAGCATAGCGGCCTGCTGCCCGCCCCGGCCATGGCGCCGGCCCCGGTCACCCTGGCCAATGCCGCCGACATCGTGATCACCCGCTGCAGCATGTGCCATGCCGCCGAGCCGGTCTGGGAAGGGCTGCACAGCACGCCGAAGGGCGTGCTCCTGGACACGCCGGAACGGGTGGCGGCCCATGCCGACCAGGTCTTCATCGCCTCGGTCTGGACCCATGCCATGCCGCCCTCGAACGTCACCGAAATGACCCTGGAAGAACGCCGGAGCCTCGCCCGCTGGTACGAGGACCGCAGAGCCGGAGCCATGAACTAACCCCTTCCCGACCACCCGCGACCGCGAGGCCCCCCGTAATGAGCGTACCCCCGCATCCCGTGGACGAGCGACTGCCCGCCCCAAGACTGTTCACCCTCGGTCTTCAGCATGTCCTCGTCATGTATGCGGGGGCGGTGGCCGTCCCGCTGATCATCGGCCGGGCGCTGAAACTGCCGCCGGAACAGGTCTCCGCCCTGATCAATGCCGATCTCTTCGCCTGCGGCATCGCGACCCTGATCCAGTGTATCGGCTTTCCCGGCGTCGGCATCCGCCTGCCGGTGATGATGGGGGTGACCTTCGCCGCGGTCGGGCCCATGCTGGCCATGGCCAATAATCCGGAACTCGGGCTGCTCGGGATCTATGGCGCGGTCATCGTCGCCGGTATCTTCGGCATCGTGGTCGCGCCCTTCGTCTCGCGGCTGCTGCGCTTCTTCCCGCCGGTGGTGACCGGCACCATCATCCTCGTCATCGGCATCAGCCTGATGCGCGTCGGCATCAATTGGGCCGGCGGCGGCCTGCCCACCCTGAAAGCCATGGCCGAACGGGTGGTCAACGAGGTGCCGGTGAAGGAACTGGGCGATTTCGCCAATCCGAACTACGGCCAGCTGGGCGGTCTCGGCCTCGCCCTGTTCGTCCTTGTCGTCATCCTCGGCCTGACCCGCTGGGGCAAGGGTTTCGTGCGCAATGTCGCGGTGCTGATCGGCATCGTCGCCGGCGGTGCCGTCGCCGCCGGCTTCGGCCTGATGCATTTCGACAAGGTGGGCGATGCCCCCTGGTTCGGCCTCGTGGTGCCTTTCGCCTTCGGTGTGCCGACCTTCGATCTCGTCGCCGGGCTGACCATGTGCCTGGTCATGATCGTGGTCATGATCGAATCGACAGGCATGTTCCTGGCGCTCGGCGAGATCACGGGCAAGGCGGTGGACCGGGCGGCCCTGACCAAGGGCCTGCGCGCCGACGGCGTGGGCACCCTGATCGGCGGCATCTTCAATACGTTTCCCTATACGTCCTTCTCGCAGAATGTCGGCCTTGTCGGCGTCACCGGGGTGCGCTCGCGCTATGTCACCGCCGCGGGCGGCGTCATCATGCTGGTGCTGGGCCTGACGCCCAAGCTCGCCGCCCTGGTCGAGGCGGTGCCGGTGGTGGTGCTTGGCGGGGCGGGCATCGTCATGTTCGGCATGGTCGCGGCGACCGGGGTGCGCATCCTGTCCCAGGTCGATTTCAGGACCAGACCGCACAACCAGTTCATCGTCGCCGTCTCGGTCGGCTTCGGCATGATCCCCCTGGTCGCGCCCAATTTCTTCAAGCAATTGCCGCACGGCCTGCATCCCCTGCTCGAATCCGGGATCCTGCTGGCCGCCCTGATCGCCCTGGTCCTGAACCTGTTCTTCAACGGCCTCGGCGGCAAGGCGGAAGCGGAAAGCGCCGCCGCCGGCGCGGCCGCCGCCAGCGACCACGCCTGAGCCCGCGTCGGGCAGGGCCCGGCCCTGCCCGATGATGCCGGCCTGCGCCGCGAATCTGTGCATGCATGTGGAAAAATATGCATAATTTTTAGCCATATTACGCGACGACATGACTGGTCGAATTTGTATCAAATTTGACACAAGAGATTATTTTCCATTAATTTCAAAGACTTGAATGGAATATCCTATTGCCTTTGAAGATGGCATTTTTTTTGATAGTGCTGACCAAGCAGTCAAGATTCTTGGAGGCATGGGCCGCCTGAAAACCGGTGGCAGACCGCGCGAAGATGCGGGCGCAACAACGATCGGGAAACGCCATGGGAACGAAGAAATCGAGACAATGACAGTCCAGCAGGCAAGGAGTGGTTGAAATGGGGGCGAGTGAGAAATTGAAGGGCGGCTTCAGGCGCGGCATCGCCGGGTTGGCGGTGGCCGGGGCGGCCCTGCTGGGCGGCGCCGGCGCGGCCCAGGCCGACATCATCCAGTGGAGCGACACTTTCGTCGGCGTCCGCTACGGCGCCACCTATGCCGAGCCGACGAACAATACCGACGTCGAGAAGGTGATCGTCCAGGGCCAGCACGTCAGCGGCTGGACCTACGGCCAGAACTTCATCAACGTCGACATCCTGTTCGACCTGTCGAAAAGCGACGAACCGGCCAAGGACGGCGCCAGCCCGGCGAAGGAAATCTACGCCGTCTTCCGCGAGAAACTGTCGGCCAGCAAGATCTTCGGCCTCGGCTTCGGCGGCTGGGTCCGCGACATGGGCCTGACCATCGGCGGCGACCTGTCCTACAAGGACGATTCCTTCAACGCCCGGGTGCGCAAGTTCGTCATCGGCCCGACCATCGATTTCGATGTCCCGGGCTTCTGGTCGGTCAGCTTCCTGCTCGGCACCGAAAGCAACAACAATTCGATCCTCAGCCCCTCGGTCGGCGTCGACTTCGAGCCGGCCTTCCGGCTGGAGACCGCCTGGGGCCTGCCCATTCCGATCGACATCGGCGTGCCGGTCACCTTCAAGGGCTTCATGAACATCGTCGGCCCCAAGGGCCCGGACGGCTTCGGCCAGAACACGGTGACCGAAATCCTGCTGGATACGGCGATCATGTTCGACGTCGGCGCCCCCTTCGGCCAGGAGAAGACGTTCATGGTCGGCTTCGGCTATCAATGGTGGAAGAACAAGTTCGGCAACGATCCGGAATTCACCGGCGGCGGCAAGAAGCTGGGCACCGAAGCCTCGGTGCCGCAGTTCGTCGCCGAATTCCACTTCTGATCCGTTTCGAACCGCCGCGGCAGGCTCCGGCCTGCCGCGGCCCGCTTCCCCGGTGCAGACCGTTTTCCCCCTGCACCGGGGGAGTGAACTTGGCCATAGAAGCCCTTAAAGTCCGCCCCTACCCTTGCGACGGGTGACAAGCCAGGGCGGACAGGCATGACGAT
Organism: Zavarzinia compransoris; assembly: GCF_003173055.1. Lineage (NCBI taxonomy): Bacteria > Pseudomonadati > Pseudomonadota > Alphaproteobacteria > Rhodospirillales > Zavarziniaceae > Zavarzinia > Zavarzinia compransoris. The sequence continues at coordinate 482,778 of NZ_QGLF01000001.1, read as the reverse complement.
ACGGCAGAAAATTCGCATCTTCGTTTCCTCGCCCGCCGACGTGCGGCCGGAACGGCTGATCACCGAACGCCTGGTCCAGCGCCTCGCCCGCGAATTCGCCTATCACTTCATCATCGAGCCCGTGCTGTGGGAACGCGAGCCGCTGACCGCCGGCGCCCATTTCCAGGACAATATCGTCCCCCCGCGCGAGACCGACCTCGTCGTCTGCATCCTGTGGTCGCGGCTGGGCGTGACCCTGCCGCGCGACCGCTTCCAGGGCGCGCTGACCGGCGGCCCGGTCACCGGCACCGAATGGGAATTCGAGGATGCCCTGGCCGGCTTCCAGGCCGTGAAGCGCCCGGACCTGCTGCTCTACCGCAAAACCGCGCCCCAGGCCGCCGACCTCGACGACGACGCCCGGCTGGAGGAGGCACGGCGCCAGCGCCGGCTGGTCGAGGATTTCATGACCCGCTGGACGCGGGATGCCGAGGGCGGCTTCACCGCCGCCTTCTGGGAATTCGCCGCGACCGGCGAGTTCGAGGATCTGGTCGAGAATCACCTGCGCGAATTGCTGCGCCGGCGCCTGCGCGGCCTGACCGCCGACGGCGAGCGGGTGGAAGGCGAGGTGCGCTGGCACCAGCCGCCCTATCGCGGCCTGCTGTCCTTCGAGCCGGAACATGCCGGCGTCTTCTTCGGCCGCACGAGGGCGCGCAACGAATTGCGCGAATTGCTGCACCGGCAGGCGACGCGGGGCAAGGCCTTCGTCCTGGTCATGGGCGCCTCCGGTTCCGGCAAGTCGTCCCTGGTCAAGGCCGGGCTGCTGCCGGACCTGAAGCTGCCGGGCATGATCGGCCGGGTCGGCCTCGTCCGCCACCTGATCGTGAAACCGTCCGAGGGCGGGGCGGAACCGCTGGGCGCCCTGCTCGCCGCCCTCGGCACCACCGAGGCCCTGCCGGAACTCGCCGCCCTCGGCCTTCAGGCGAAGGCAGACACGCTGGCCGAAACCATCCGCCTCGGGCTGGAGGCGGCCTCGGCCAAGGCCAGCCTCCTGGCCGGGGCGGAGGCGCGGCTGCTCGTCGTCGTCGACCAGCTGGAAGAACTCTTCACCCAGGAACGGATCGGCCTCGAGGCCAGGGACCGCTTCATCGCCGCCCTCGAAGCGCTGGCGACCTCGGGCATCGTCTGGGTGGTCGCGACCATGCGGGCGGATTTCTTCGATGCCCTGGCCGAGGCCCCGCGCCTTGCGACCCTCAGCGGCGGCGAGGCCCGTTTCCTGCTGCTGCCGCCGCGCGACGGCGAGATCGGCGAGATCATCCGCCTGCCCGCCTTCGAGGCCGGCCTGCGGTTCGAGGCCCGCACCGAAACCGGCGAGGCGCTGGACGAGGTGATCCGCGCCACCGCCGCCGCCGCCCCCGGCGCCCTGCCCCTGCTGTCCTTCCTCCTCGACCAGATGTGGCAGGACCGCAGCGCCGAGGGCCTGCTGACCTTCGCCGCCTACGAGCGGCTGGGCGGCCTCGAAGGGGCGCTGGCGCGGCGGGCGGAGGCGGTCTTCGCCGCCCTCGGCCCGGCCTTGCAGGACGCTTTCCCGCCCTTGCTGCGCCAGCTCGTCACCGCCGGCCAGGGCGGCCACGGCCAGGCGACCTCGCGCCCCATGGCCCGCGCCGACCTGTCCCGCACGCCCGAGGCCGCGGGCCTGATCGCCGCCCTGGCGGATGCCCGCCTCCTGGTCGTCGAGGGCGAGATGGTCCGCCTCGCCCATGAGGCGCTGATCACCCATTGGCCGCGGGCGGCGGAACAGATCGCCCTCGACCGCGACGACATCGAGCGCCGCGCCCGGGTCGAAAGCGCCGCCGGCACCTGGGAACGGCAGGCGCGGGACGGCACCCTGCTGCTCCAGAAGGGCCTGGCACTGTCGGAGGCGGAAGACCTGCTGGCCCGGCGCGGCGCGGAACTGCCCGCATCCCTTGCCGATTTCATCGCCCTCTCGTCCGAGACCGCCCGGGCGGCGGAACGGCGCCGCCTGCGCCGCCTGCGCCTGACCGCCAGCGTGCTGGCGATCCTGGCCGCCGGCGCCGGCATCGGCGCCTGGTTCGGCTTCACCGGCCAGGCGGAAGCGGAACGCCAGGCGGTGATCGCCGAGAACAATGCCGCCGAAGCCGACCGCCGCCGCATCGACGCCCAGTCGGCGACCGCCCGCGCCCTGACCGAAAAGGCCCGCATCGCGCTCGAAGCCGGCGCCACCGACCGCGCCCTCGCCCTGATCGCCGAAGCCCTGCCCGCCCCCGGCGAGACCCCGCCCCGCCCGCTGGTGCCCGAGGCGGCGGCGGCGGCCCGCGAGATCGCCGCCGCCGAGATCGTCACCGGTTACATCGATTTCGGCGAGGACGGCCCGGGCGCGATCGCCGTCAGCCCGGACGGCCGGACCGCCTTCGTCGGCAGCGCGGAAGGCCTGCTTCGCCTGGACCTGACCCGGGCCGCCGTCGCCGGGGTGGTGACCGCGGCCGCCGGCCTCGGGCCCCTTGCCTTCTCGCCCGAGGGGGACCGGCTGCTGACCCAGGGCAGCGACACGCCCCTGACCCTGCGCACCCTGGACGGCGCCGAAGTGGCAAGGTTCGAAGGCATGACCAAGGTCGCGACCGCCGCCTACAGCCCGGGCGGCGATGTCGTCGCCGGGGATTTCGAGGGGCGGATCGCGGTCTGGGCGCCGGGCGGCGGCGCCCCGCGCTTTACCTTGCAGGTCGAGGGGGATTACATTGCCCGCCTGGCCCTGCCCCGGCCCGACCGCGCCTTCGCCGCCACCGGCAAGGGCGTGATCGTCGCCTTCGATCCGCAGGCGGGGCGCGAATTGTGGCGGACCCCGGTGCTCGAAGGCGACGAGCCCCGTCTCGCCGCCTCGGCCGACGGCCGCCATGTCGCCCTTGCCGCCTATAGTGCCGGCCTCGCGGTGGTCGACGGCGAGACCGGCGCGGTCGTCGCCCGCCGGCCCGACGCGGTCGCCACCGGCGGCCTGCTGTTCCGGCGGGTCGGCGGCGGGCTGCTGGCCTTCGGGCGCGACGCCACCACCTGGGGGGCGGGCAATGGTTTCGAGCTTCAGGCGACCATGCCCATGGGCATGCTGGACATGACCGCCCTGGCGCTGGACGAGGCATCGGGCATCGCCGTCGCCCTCTCGCACGAGCGGGGGGTGGAGATCTGGAACCTGGACCTGGAACAGCGCCTGCTGCGCGCCGATCTCGGCGGCACCGACGGGGTCTGGGACCGGGTGGTCACCGGCGGGCGGCGGGCGGTGGCGATCAGCCGCGACGGCCGCCTTGCCGTCCTCGACCTGTCGGGCCTGCTGCCGGAGACGGTGATCGACCACTCGACCGCCGTCGCCTTCGGCGCAGGGGCCGAATATGTCGGCACCGCGGCCGCGACCGGCGACGGCAAGACCATCTACGCCCTGTTCCGGAACGGGCAGTTGCGCCCGGTCGATGTCGCCGGGGCAAGCCTCGGCCCGGCGCTGCCCGATGTCGCCAAGGATCTCTATTTCGTCACCACCGACGGCAGCGGCCGGCAGCTGGCCGCCCTCGACCTCGAAAAGCAGCGGATCGACCTGATCGCCGGGACGCCCGGCGCCGCGGCCGGCTCCTTCACCATTCCCGATCCCGACTATGGCCGGGCCCGCCGGCTGGAAAGCCTGGCCTTGAGCCCGGACGGGCGCTTCCTGGCCGTGATCTGGCCGGACGGCGGCGCCCTGATCGACATCGCCAAAGAGGCCGGCGTCGCCGATTTCAAGCTCCGCAACGTGCTCGGCAATGTCGCCGCCTTCAGTGCCGACGGCAGCCTGCTGGCCATCGCCCAGGGCGACGGCACCCTCGCCCTGTTCGACGGGCGGACCGGCGCCGCCAAAGGGCTGATCCACGGCACGCCCGAGAATGCCATGTCTGTCGCCGTGTCGCCGGACGGCCGGTCGGCCCTGCTCGGCACCAGCACCGGCGAGGTGGCGACGGTCGATCTCGCCCGGGGCATCGCCGGGCAGAAGCTGCGCATCGCCCCGCCGACCGACGCCAGCCCGCCGATCGATTTCGTCGCCCATGTCGCCTATGCCGACGGCGGCCGGCTGGCCCTGGCCGACAGCCGGCGCGGCGGCGTGGTCCTGTTCGATCCGGCCGGCGGCGCGATCCTGGCGCGCCGCCCGGCCGGCGGGGTCGGCGCCTTCGCCTTCGATCCCGTGCGGCGGCGCATCGCCGTCGTGCCCGGCAACCTGGGCGGCACCGCCGGGGCGCGCCTGCGCTGGTACGACATGCCGGCGCTGGCCCTGGCGCCGGGGGCGGACGGGCTTGCCCTCACCCGCTCGCTGGGCCGCCGCGGCCTGAGCGGGGCGGAACGGATCGACGCCTTCCTCGACGCGCCGCCGGCCCCGGCCGATCCGGCTGCCGATCCCGTCCGCCTGTGCGACCAGGGCGCCGCCGATCCCTTCGATCCCGGAAAACAGGCGCCGGGCGTCGCCCTGCCCGACCAGCCGCCCCTGTTCCCGGCCCCGGGGGTCGAGGATCCGGTGGCCCGCGCCTGTGCCGAAGCGGCCAGAATGCAGCCGGCCGAGGCCCGCTTCCCCTATCAGGAAGCCCGCGCCCTCTATCGCAGCGGGGCGCGGGACCGGGCGCTCGCCCGGCTCGATGTCGCGGCGAGTGCCGGCTATGCCCCCGCCCTCGTCCTCCGCGCCGCCTTCCACGCCGAGGCTCGCGCCCCGGAGAAGGCCCAGGCCCTGCTCGACCAGGCCTTTGGCCTCGGCAGCGCGGCGGCAGCGCTGGCCCTGGCCGAAGGCGCCGGCGATCCGGTCAAGGCCGCCCCCCTGTGGCAGGCCGCATCGGCGCGCGGCGACGGCCGGGGCGACTACGCCCTCGGCATCCAGGCCGAGGCGGCGAGCGGCGGCGCGCCCGAGGGGCTGGCCCAGGCGCTGCGCCATTATCTGGTCGCGGCCCAGCGCCTCGCCGCGCTTGGGCCCGGGGCCGCGGCCGAGCGGGACAAGGCCATGGCCGCGCGCGGCCGGCTGGTCGCCGCCCTGATCGCCCAGGGACCGGCGGGCCTGCAAAAGGCGCTGGAGGCGATCCGCGCCGCCGAGGGGCCGGGCCAGGGCTGAGCCGGCGCCCGCCGAAACGGCGGGTGCGCCCCCGCCCGCCCGCCGGTAACATCCCCTGGCCGCAACACGGAGGGGGAGAAGCCATGGACAAATCGGTGCCGGCCCGGCACATCGGCTGGCGCGCCGCCGCGACGGCGCTGGCGGCCGCGGTCGCCCGGGCGGAGACGCTGGGTGTGAAGGTCAATGTCGCCGTGGTCGATTCCGGCGGCAATCTGGCCGGCTTCCTGCGCATGCCCGGCGCCTTCCTGCCCTCGATCGACATCGCCATCGACAAAGCCTGGACCGCCGCCGGTTTCGGTTTCCCGACCATCGAGGCCCCGGCCGTCCTGGCCGGTCTGCCGGAAAACGTGCGCGCCGGCCTTGCCGGCCGGCCGCGCGTCACCTTTTTCGGCGGCGGCGTGCCGCTGTTCGACCAGGGCGTGCCGATCGGCGGTATCGGCGTTTCCGGCGGCTCGGACGAACAGGACCACGATTGCGCCCTGGCCGGCGTCGCGGCCCTGGACGCCGCCTGAGCGCCCGCGCCGCTCGTTTACTGGCGGAAGACCACGGTCTTCCGGCCGTTCAGCAGCACCCGGTCCTCGAGATGGGCGGCAATGGCGCGGGCGAGCACGCGGCGCTCGATGTCGCGGCCCTTGGCGACCAGATCCTCGGCGCTGTCCTGGTGGCTGATGCGCTCCACGTCCTGCTCGATGATCGGGCCTTCGTCGAGGTCGGAGGTGACGTAATGGGCGGTGGCGCCGATCAGCTTCACGCCCCGCTCATGGGCCTGGTGATAGGGCTTGGCGCCCTTGAAGCCGGGCAGGAAGGAATGGTGGATGTTGATGCAGCGCCCGACCAGCTTGGCCGCCAGCCCGTCGGACAGCACCTGCATATAACGCGCCAGCACCACCAGTTCGGCCCCCGACTCCTTGACCAGGGCCCAGACCGCCGCTTCCTGTTCCAGCTTGGTCGCCTTGGTCACCGGCAGGTGGTGGAAGGGGATGCCGTCGAAATCGAGATGCTGATAAGTCTCGCGCGGGTGGTTCGAGGCGATGGCGGCGATGTCCATCACGATGTCACCGCTGCGCCAGCGATAGAGGATGTCGGCCAGGCAATGGTCCGACTTCGAGACCAGCAGCATCACCTTGCGCTTCTCGCTCTTCGCCCGGATGGTCCAGTCCATGGCGAAATGCTCGGCGATCGCGGCGAAGCCGTCGCGGATCAGGCCGACGCTGGAGCCCTCCGCCACCGCCTCGAAGACGACGCGCATGAAGAAGCGGCCGGTCTCGGTGTCGTCGAACTGATGGGCTTCGAGGATATTCGCGCCGGCTTCGAACAGATAGGTCGAAACCCGGGCGACGATGCCCGGCCGGTCGGGGCAGGACAGGGTCAGAATCGCTGCGTTGGACATTTTATTCTCGGCACTCGCTGGACTGCGCGGCCAGAAAGCCTCTTGGCCGCGCCACGTCAAGCCGGATCAACAGTCTAGGGTGGTTTCCCGCTCCCATTGGGTGAGGTGGCGGGCATAGGCGTTCCAGTCGTCATGCTTCAGTTTCAGGTAGGACGACAGGAAGGCGCTGCCGAGCCCCTCTTTCAGGACGGCGGATTTTTCCAGGGTGCGGAGCGCGTCCAGGAGATTGAGCGGCAGCTTCCGCGCCCCCCTCACCTTGTGGCCCTCGGTATACATGTTGATGTCCAGGCGGGGGCCGGGGTCCTTGCCGTTGGCGATCCCGTCGAGGCCGGCGACGAGCACGGCCGCGGGCAGCAGATAGGGATTGGCGGCGCCATCGGCCAGGCGGAACTCGAAGCGACCGCTTTCCGGGATGCGGATCATATGGGTGCGGTTGTTGCCGGTATAGGTGACCGTATTGGGCGACCAGGTGGCGCCCGAAAGCGTCACCGGGGCATTGATCCGCTTGTAGGAATTGACCGCCGGGTTGGTCAGGGCACACATCGCCTGCGCCTCCGCCATCACGCCGGCGATGAATTGATAGCCGGTCGCGGACAGGCCAAGCGCGCCCGCCTCGTCCTCGAAGACATTGCGCCCGCCCTGCCACAGCGAGACATGCATGTGGCAGCCGTTGCCGGTCAGGTTGATGAAGGGTTTGGGCATGAAGGTGGCGCGCAAGCCATGCTTTTCCGCGATCGCCTTGACCATGTACTTGAAGAAGGCGTGGCGGTCGGCGGTGACCAGGGCATTGTCGTATTCCCAGTTCATCTCGAACTGGCCGTTCGCGTCCTCGTGGTCGTTCTGATAGGGCTTCCAGCCCAGCGCCAGCATGCAGTCGCAGATTTCGGTGATGACGTCATAGCGCCGCATCAGGATCTGCTGGTCGTAACAGGGCTTGGCCGCCGTATCCGCCGGGTCGGAAACCCCCTGGCCGTCGGCGGTGATGAGGAAATATTCGCATTCGACCCCGGTCTTCATCTCGAAGCCGGCGTCCGCCGCCCGGGCCAGGGCGCGTTTCAGCACGGTGCGCGGCGCCTGGTCGACGAGGGCGCCATCCATCCACAGGTCGGCGGCGAGCCAGCCCACTTCCGGCTTCCAGGGCAGTTGGATCAGGCTTTCGGGGTCGGGCACGGCGAAAAGGTCGCTGTTGGCCGGGCTCATGTCCAGCCAGGTGGCGAAACCGGCAAAGCCGGCGCCGGCCTTGGCCATGGCGTTGATCGCCTGGGCCGGCACCAGTTTCGCCCGCTGGACGCCGAACAGGTCGGTATAGGAAATCAGGAAGTATTTGATGCCCTTGTCCTTGGCCGCCTCGCCCAGATCGATCGCCATCACCCTGCCCCGTCTTGTCGGTTGATACTCAGTACGTGCCCCGGCCGGGGATCCAGTCGGTGCCGGCCAAGGGCACGCGGGCCATGGCCGCCGCCTCCACGGTCAGGGCCACCAGATCCTCGGGTTCCAGGTTGTGGACATGGCTCTTGCCGCAGGCCCGCGCGATGGTCTGGGCCTCCAGCGTCAGCACCGCCAGGTAATTGGCCAGCCGCCGCCCGGCCAGCACCGGGTCGAGGCGCGCCGCCAGCGCCGGGTCCTGGGTGGTGATGCCGGCCGGATCGCGGCCCTCGTGCCAATCGTCATAGGCGCCGGCGGTGGTGCCCAGCTTGTTGTATTCGGCCTCCAGCGCCGGGTCGTTGTCGCCCAGCGCCACCAGCGCCGCCGTCCCGATCGAGACTGCATCGGCGCCGAGCGCCAGGCATTTCGCCACATCCGCCCCGTTGCGGATCCCGCCCGAGACGACGAGCTGCACCTTCCTGTGCAGGCCCAGGTCCTGCAACGCCTGCACCGCCGGCCGGATCGCCGAGAGCAGCGGAATGCCGACATGCTCGATGAAGACTTCCTGGGTCGCGGCCGTGCCGCCCTGCATGCCGTCCAGCACCACGACATCGGCGCCCGATTTCACCGCCAGCGCCGTATCGTAATAGGGCCGGGCCGCGCCCACCTTCACATAGATCGGCTTTTCCCAATCCGTGATCTCGCGCAATTCCTCGATCTTGATTTCGAGATCGTCCGGCCCGGTCCAATCCGGGTGGCGGCAGGCGGAACGCTGGTCGATGCCTTCGGGCAGGCAGCGCATGCCGGCGACCCGCTTGGAGATCTTCTGGCCCAGCAGCATGCCGCCGCCGCCCGGCTTCGCCCCCTGGCCGACCACCACCTCGATGGCATCGGCCTTGCGCAGATCGTCCGGATTCATGCCATAGCGCGACGGCAGGTATTGATAGACCAGGATCGAGGAATGGCCCCGCTCCTCCGGCGTCATGCCACCGTCGCCGGTCGTCGTGGAGGTGCCCATGGCGGAGGCCCCGCGCCCGAGCGCTTCCTTGGCCTCGGCCGAGAGCGAGCCGAAGCTCATGCCCGCGATGGTGACCGGGATCTTCAACTCGACCGGCTTCTTCGCGAAGCGGGAGCCGAGCACCACCCCCGTCCCGCATTTCTCGCGGTAGCCTTCGAGGGGATAGCGGCTGATCGAAGCGCCGAGGAACAGCAGGTCGTCCAGATGCGGCAATTTCCGCTTCGAGCCACCGCCCCTGATGTCATAGAGGCCGGTCGCCGCCGCGCGGCGGATCTCCGACAGGGTGTAATCGTCGAAGGTGGCGGATTTGCGGGGGAAAGTCGTGAAGCTCATCGCCTGTCTCGCCGGTCAGTAGGCGCCGACATTGTCGACATGGAAGTGATAGAGCGTGCGGGCCGAGCCGTAACGCCGGAAGTCCGAGACGTCGACGGTGCCGTCGAGCCCCGCCGCCTTCAGCCGGGCGAAGAGCTGGGCCTTATGCGCCTCGCCCATCTCCTTCTCGATACAGTCGGCGCCGAGGCTGGCGACCGTGCCGCGCACGAAAAGCCGCGCCTCGTAGATCGAATCGCCCAGCGCCTCGCCGGCATCGCCAAGGACGACGAGGCTGCCGGCCTGGGCCATGAAGGCGGACATATGGCCGACATTGCCCTTCACGAGAATGTCCACACCCTTCATCGAAATGCCGCAGCGAGCGGAGGCATTGCCGTCGATCACCAGGGTGCCGCCCTGGGCCGTGGCCCCCGCCGCCTGGCTGGCGTCGCCCTTCACATGCACCCGGCCGGACATCATGTTCTCGGCCAGGCCAACGCCGGCATTGCCGTTCACCGTGATCGAGGCATGCTGGTTCATGCCGGCGCAGTAATAGCCGACATGACCATCGACCTCGACCGTGACCGGGGCATCGACCCCGGCCGCGATCGAATGCAACCCGGCAGGGTTCAGCACTTTCCAGTGCCGGTGGGCCTTGTCGGCGTGCAGCGCCGCGTTCAGATCGCGCACCCGAGCGGTGGCGAGATCGATCACCTTGGCGGTCATGCCGCGCGCTCCCAGAAATAGACGGTGGCGGGTTCCGGCTCGAAGACGCGGGCAGTCTCGATCCCCGGCAGGCCGGCAAGGGCCCGGAATTCGGAACCGAAGGCGACATAGGCTTCGGTCTCGGCCATCACCGCCGGCTTGCAGGCGATCGGGTCGCGCAGCACGCCGAAGCCGTTCTCGGTGCCGACGACGAAGGTGAAGAAACCGTCCAGGTCGCCCAGCGCCGCCTTCAGGGCATCGCCCAGTGCCTCGCCCTTCGCAAGGCGGGAGGTCAGGTAACCGGCCGCGACCTCGCTGTCGTTCTCGGTCTCGAACTGGACGCCGCCGCGCGCCAGCTCGCGGCGCAGGGCATTGTGGTTGGAGAGCGAGCCGTTGTGCACCAGGCACTGGTCCCGCCCGGTCGAGAACGGGTGGGCGCCGTTGGTGGTGACGGCGCTTTCGGTCGCCATGCGGGTGTGGCCGATGCCGTGGCTGCCGGTCATGGCGGCAAGGCCGAAACGGTCGGCCACCGCCGCCGGCAGGCCCACTTCCTTGTAGATTTCCATGCGCGCCCCGCTGCCCACCACCGTGATCTCCGGATGATCGGCGGCCAGGGCCGCGCGCACCGCCGCCTCGGCGGCCACCGGCACCTCGACGATCAGGTGGGTATCGCGCAGCGCAATGGCGACTTCCGCCCCGGCGATACCGCGCAAACCCGCCTCCAGCCGGTCGGGATCGACGCCCGCCGCCGCCCGCAGCGACAGTTTCACGAAGCCCGGCCGGCCGCCGCCATAGACGGCGAACCCCGCGCTGTCCGGGCCCCGGTCGCTCATCACCCCCAGCATGCGGGCGAGAAGTTCACCCAGCCGGGGTTCGAGCGCAGGGTCCTTGATGAACAATCCGACGATGCCGCACATGCGCCTGCCTCAACCATGAACCGATGCCTCGTTCATAGCGGGAAGCGCCCACCGCGTCAACGGTGAGGAATATAATTTTCCTGGAAAGAAATTTCCACTCAGTCGTCGCGGCGATAGATGATGATCGAGAGATAGGTGGCGGGCAGAGTCACCAGCCGGTCGGGGCCATGGGCGGCGCCGCTGTCGAACAGCAGGGCATCGCCCGGCTTCAGGTCGTAGAGCCGGTCGCCGTGGCGATACTGGATCTCGCCCGCCAGCATGTAGATGAATTCCGTGCCGCCGTGCTGGAAGGCGGTATAGGGCGCCGCCTCCTCGCGCAGGGTGATCAGATAGGGTTCGCAGACGATGTCGCCGCCCAGGGCATGGCCCAGCAGTTCGTACTGGTGGCCGACCTTGGTGCCCCGCCGCTCGATCACCACGCCCTGGCCGGCGCGGACATAGGAACAGTCGCGCTTTTCGTCGAAGGCGGCGAACAGCGCGGTGATCGGCACGTTGAGCGCCAAGGCCAGCGCCTGGATGGTGCTGAGCGAGGGGGAGATCTGCCCGTTCTCGATCTTCGACAGCATGCCGGTGGAAATCCCGGCCGCGGTCGCCAGATGGGCGACGGTCAGGTCGAGCTGGCGACGCAGGTTGCGGATCTGCACGCCGAGCGCCTGTTCCAGCGTCCGGTTGGCGACGGCGGGCGCGCCCGAGCCGGTGGTGTAATCGGTGCCGTCGGCATCGCGGTCGGTCAAGTCGAACCCCTGCTAACCCTTTTTACGCCGGCCGCCCCCTGCCGGGCGCCCGTTCACCCTGCCAAATTATCCGAGGCGGCACGAAAAAGCCGCCACTACTTGCGGTGGACGGCGAAGGGCGACCAGCTCTGGCTGACCGGCATCAGTTCGATCGCATTGATGTTCATATGGGCCGGCAGGGTGGCGACATGGAAGATGGTCTCGGCGATATCTTCCGGCTGCAGGGGGTCGGCGCCGCCATAGAGCTTGTCGTAAGCCTCCTGGTTGCCGCCGGTGCGCACCAGGGTGAATTCGCTTTCGCACATGCCCGGCTCGATCGAGGTGACGCGCACCCCCGTCCCCGCCAGGTCGCAGCGCAGGCCATAGGAGAACTGACGCACGAACGCCTTGGTGCCGCCATAGACATTGCCGCCCGGATAGGGCCAATGGGCGGCGACCGAGGCGAGGTTGATCACCCCGCCCTTCGTCTCGATCAGCTTCGGCAGCAGGAAGCGGGTGATGGTGACGAGGCCGGTGATATTGGTGTCGATCATCTGCCGCCATTGGGCGAGGTCGGCGGTCTGCGCCGGCCCGGTGCCAAGAGCAAGACCGGCATTGTTCACCAGCCAGTCGATGCGGGCGAAAGCCGCCGGCAGGGCATCGAGGGCAGCCGCGATCGCCGCCTCGTCGCGCATGTCGAAGGCGGCGCCGTGGAAATTCTCCGCGCCCAGTTCGGCCTTCAGGGTATCCAGCCGGTCGGCGCGGCGGCCCGTCCCGATCACCTTCCAGCCGGCGGCGACGAAGCGGCGGCTGGCGGCGGCGCCGAAGCCGGCGGTGGCACCGGTGATGAGGACGGTTTTCGACATGGGCGGACCTCCAAACTTTCCTGAATGCGACTGTATGGTGCCAGATGACAGTCTGGACCACCGAAATCCCACTTCGTGGATCTATCAACTGGCACCGATCCGGCAGACTGTGCACTGACTCCCCTGGCTTTTGGAATGCCGATCATGAATGCCCTCCTGCCGAAGATGGACCATCACTGGCTGCCCTTCACCAACAACCGCCTGTTCCGGCAGGAGCCGCAGATCTTCGCCCGGGCCGAGGGGGTGCGCTATTGGACGCCGGAGGGGCGGGAGATCCTGGACGGTTCCGCCGGCCTGTTCTGCTGCGCCGCCGGCCACGGCCGGCGCGAGATCGCCGATGCGGTCCACCGGCAGTTGATGACCCTCGACTACACGCCGCATTTCCAGCGCGCGGCCAATGTTTCCTTCGAATTCGCCGAACGGCTGGCCGGCCTCCTGCCCGAGGGCATCGACCGCCTGTTCTTCGGCAACTCGGGGTCGGAGGCGGTCGATTCCGCGGTCAAGATCGTCCTCGCCTATCACAAGGCCAGGGGGCAGAGCCAGCGCACCCGCTTCGTCTCGCGCAACTGGGCCTATCACGGCGTCAACATGGGCGGGACCTCGCTGGCCGGCATGGTCAACAACCGGCGCGACTTCGGCGCCGTCACCTTCGATGCCGTCCACATGCGCCACACCTGGACGGAAGAACAGCGCTTCACCCGCGGCCAGCCGGATACCGGCGCCGACCGGGCGGATGACCTCGAAGACCTCTGCCGTCTCTACGGCGGGGAGACCATCGCCGCCGTCTTCATCGAGCCGATCGCCGGCTCGATCGGCACCATCGTGCCCCCTAAGGGCTATCTCGAAAAGATCCGGGCGATCTGCGACCGATACGGCATCGTCCTTGTCTTCGACGAGGTGATCACCGGCTTCGGGCGCACAGGCGCCGCCTTCGCCGCCCAGGAATTCGCCGTGACGCCCGACGTCATCACCATGGCCAAGGCGCTGACCAATGGCGTCATCCCCATGTCCGCCGTCGCGGTGAAGCGCGAGATGCAGGCCGCCGTGATCGATGCCGCCGAGGGCGACCGGCCCGAACTCTTCCACGGCTATACCTATTCCGCCCATCCGGTCGCCTGCGCCGCCGGCCTCGCCGCCCTGGACATCTATCGCGACGAGGACCTGTTCGGCCGGGGCAAGGCCCTGTCGGGCCATTTCCTCGACACGGTGTTCGGCCTGCGCAACCTGCCCCAGGTCGTGGACCTGCGCGGTTACGGCATGCTGGCCGGCATCCAGCTGAAGCCGGGCGCCACCCCCGGCGCCAAGGGCAGCATCGCCCAGCGCCGCCTGTTCGATGCCGGCCTGCACGTCAAGGCGACGGGCGATGCGCTGATCTTCGCCCCCGCCCTGGTCGCCGGCACCGACGACATCGACCGCATGGGCGACATCCTGCGGCGCATTCTCGGCGACGCCGACCTGTAACCCTCAAGACCACGCCGGCGGCGCCGACCCCAGCGCCGCCGCCGGCAGGTCGGAGGCCAGGGTAATGCCGCCGATCGCGACCGGCGGCTTCAAGCGCAGCGCGGGGCCCCAGGGCGTTTTCTCGACCGTCTCCGCATAGTCCTCGTCCGCCGCCCCGGCGAAGGGCCGGCCCGGCACCTGCAAGACCGGCAGGGCCAGCGCCGTCCGCGCCAGGGACAGGCGGGCACTCAGCCCCTGCCCGGTCGTCCGCCGGGCCAGCAGGCCGCGCAGCGCCGCCGCCGCCATCAGATAGCCGGTGGCATGGTCGAGCGCCTGCACCGGCAGGGGCACCGGCTGCGCCAGTCCCTGCCAGCGCTGGCCCGCCGCCGCGATCCCGGCGGACATTTGCACCAGACTGTCGAAGCCCCGCCGCCCGGCCCAGGGCCCGGAATGGCCGTAGGCCGACAGCGAAACATCGACCAGCCCCGGATTGACCGCCCGGCGTTCCTCATCGCCGAAGCCGAGCGCCGCCAGCGCCCCCGGCCGATAGCCATGGACAAGGACATCGGCCGAGGCCAGCAGGGCGCGGAACTGCTCGCGTCCCGCCGGATCGCGGAGGTCGAGACGGGCGCAGCGCTTGCCCAGGATCACGTCCGGTACCACTGCCGGCTCGTCCCAGCCCGGGGGATCGAGGCGCAGCACCGCCGCCCCGAGGCCGGCCAGGAAGCGGGTGGCGACCGGCCCCGCCAGCACCCGGGTCAGGTCCAGCACCCGGATGCCCGCCAGGGGCCGGGGCCCGTCCGGCCGCCAGCGCGGCGGTGTCGCGGGCTCGTGCAGGGCCAGGGCGACCAGGGGTTCGGCCGCCACGGCCCGGCCCTGGGGGTGGGCGGCCCAGGCGGCGGTGCCGCGCATGGCCGCCGCGCAGCCGCCGGCCGCGACCACCGCCTGTTCGAGATCGTCCGCCCGCCATGCGGCGACCGCCGCCGCGACCCTCGCCCGCTCCGCCGGGCAGCCGAGCACGGCCAGCGCCGCATCGCGGTGGCGCGGGGCATTGGTGTGCAGGCGGATCCAGCCGTCCGCCGCCGGGTAATCGCCGGCGATGACATCCCAGACCGCCGGCAATGCCCAACCCAAGGGCTTGATCGACCAGCGGAACCAGGCATTGGCCAGATGGCGGTCGACCGCCACCGGCCCCGCCGTGCCCGTCAGTGCCGCCACCGCCAGCCCGGCGGTGCCGATGGCGGCCGTGGCCAGGGTGGTCACGGCATAGCAGGACGGCAGGACGTCGTCGCCCGTCACCACCAGCCGGCCGGCAAGGGCCGGCGGCAGGTCCAGGGCGACAAGGGCTTCGCGCAGCAGGGCGGCGAAAACAGCGGGTTCGTTGGGAGTGACTGGCATGGGCAGTCTCCTTCCTGGCGGGAAGGCTGGCAGCCCTGGACAGCTTCATCAATCTTGATAAAGATAATCAACATGGATGAATGGATCGACCGCGCCGAAGCGCTGGCCCTGCTGAACGTGAAGGCACAGACGCTTTACGCCTATGTCAGCCGGGGCCTGATCCAGGTCCGGCCCGACCCCGCCCATGTCCGCCGCAGCCTTTACCGGGCGGAGGATGTGGCGGCGCTGGGCCGGCGCCGGACGCGCAGCCGCAAGCCGGCCGCCATCGCCGCCGGGTCCATGGCCTGGGGCGAACCGTCGATCACCACCAGCCTTTCGACCGTGCAGCACGGCCGGCTGATCTATCGCGGCCAGGATGCCGCCCGCTTGGGCGACGGTGCCAGCCTGGAACAGGTGGCCGCCCTGCTGTGGGACATTGCCGCCGAACCGGTCTTCATCCCGGCCCCCGGTGCCGGACCGCCGGGCCCGCCCTTCGCCGCCCTGGCCGCCCTGGTGCCGGACAGCCGGTCCAGCGCCGGGCGCGGCGCCGACCGGCTGGCCCGGGATGCCCAGGCGGCGATCGGGGCGCTGGCTGCCGCCTGCGGCCTCGGCGACGGGCCGGTGCCCTTGCATCGCCGCCTTGCCGCGCATTGGCGCATCGGGGGCGACGGCGCCGACCTGCTGCGCCGCGCCCTCGTCCTGCTGGCGGATCATGAATTGAATGCCTCGACCTTTGCCGCCCGGGTGGCGGCCTCGACCGGGGCACCGCTTGCCGCCTGCCTGCTGGCCGGGCTGTGCGCCCTGTCGGGGCCGCGCCACGGCGGGGCCGCCGGCGCCCTTGCCCGCCTGCTGGCAGAAGCGGAGAGGACGGGGGCCGCGGCGGCGGTAGACGGCTGGCTGGACCGCCATGGCGGCACCCTGCCGGGCTTCGGCCATCCGCTCTATCCCGGCGGCGACATCAGGGCCCACAGCCTGCTGGCGCGGCTGGAACCGGATGCGCCACCGGCACGGCTGGCGGCGGCGGTCCTGGCCGCCACCGGGCAGCGGCCCAATATCGACTATGCCCTGATGGTCCTGGCGCGCACCCTGGCCCTGCCGGAGGACGCCCCCTTCGTCCTGTTCCTGCTCGGGCGCAGCGTCGGCTGGGCCGCCCACGCCATGGAACAGGCGAAGGATCACGCCATCATCCGCCCCCGCGCGGTCTATGCGGGGGCGCCGATCAAGGTGTGACGATGGCGAAATCGGCGGACGGGCTTTTCAGGACCGACAGCAGGGCCTGCAAGGCGCCGGCATCGCCCTCGACCGTCATCGCATTGGCGGCGACCATATCGGCCATCTTGGCCATGCCGGCCATGACCATGAGGAAGGCCGCGCGCTTGGTGGTCAGGGTCGCGGTCGCATCGGGCCTGTTGCCCGGCTCGTGGCCGAGAACGCTGTTGGCCAGGACCAGGGTGAATTTCTCGTCGCGGTCGGTGAAGACCAGATTGACGCTGACCACCTTGCCTTCCGCCTTGGCCGGATCGACCCGCACCGCCATCAGGTCGAACAGCAACTCGCTGGTCATCGAGCGCACGGTGTCCAGGCCCCCGGCCTGGGCCGTGCCATGGCGCTTGCCGGTGCGCAGCTCATAGGCGCCGGCCAGATAGATATTGCGCCAGGGCGCGCTTTCCGCCTGATAGGCCATCTGCTCGTAGGCGTCGGCCAGCAGGTCGCGCGCCGCCGCATTCTCCGGCTCGGCATAGACGAGGTGCTTCAGGATTTCGCCGACCCAGCGGTAATCGCCGGCGGCAAAGGCGATGCGGGCCTTGCCGAGCACGGCCTCGGCGCCGCCGAACGCCTCGACATAGCGTTTCGCGGCCTGTTCCGGCGGCAGGGGATCGAGCGACGAGGGATTGCCGTCGTACCACCCCATATACCGCTGGTAGACCGCCTTCGAATTATGGCGCATGGTGCCATAGTAACCGTGATTGTACCATTCGCGCGCCAGCACCGGCGGCAGCTCGATCCGCTCCGCGATCTCTTCGCCGGTGAAGCCCTCGTTCATCAGGCGCACCGTCTCGTTGTGCAGGAAGCGATAGGCATCGCGGTGCTTGACCAGATAGTCGCCGATCTCCGCCCCGCCCCAGCGCGGCCAGAAATGGCTGGTGAACATCACATCCGTGCGCGCCCCGAACAGGCGGGCGGATTCACCAAGATAGTCGGCCCAGGCCTTGGCGTCGCGCACCAGGGCGCCGCGCAGGGTCAGGACATTGTGCATGGTCGCATTGGCGTTCTCGGCCAGGCACAGCGCCTTCCAGTCGGGCAGGAAGATGTTCATTTCCGCCGGCGCCTCGGTCCCCGGGGTCAGCTGGAATTCCAGGGTAACGCCGTCGATCACCATGGTCTCGCCGGTCTTCCGCACTTCGTCGGTCGGCGGGATGATGGTCACGGTGCCGGCGGAAACCGCGGGGCCGATGCCGGTGGACACTTGCCCCTCGGGCCCCCGGGGCAGGAAGGTGCCGAACATATAGGTCGCGCGCCGGGACATGGCATTGCCGGCGATGACGTTTTCCGAGACCGCATGTTCGAGGAAACCCTCGGGCGCGATGATCTTCACCTTGCCGGCATCGACATCCGCCTGTTCGACGATGCCGCGCACGCCGCCGTAATGATCGACGTGGCTGTGGGTATAGATCACCGCATGGATCGGCTTCGCCCCCAGGTGTTCGGTGACGAGATCGAGGGCGGCCTTGGCCATTTCGGTCGAGACCAGGGGATCGATGACGATCCAGCCGCTCTTGCCCTCGATGAAGGTGATGTTGGAAATATCGAAGCCGCGCACCTGATAGATATGGTCGGCGACCTTGAACAGCCCGTGACGGGCGAGAATGCCGGCCTGGCGCCAGAGGCTGGGGTTGACCGTCGCCGGCGCCGGCCCCTTCAGGAAGTCGTAAGCCGCGAAATCCCACACCAGCTTGCCGTCCGCCGTCTTCACCTGGGGATCGCGCATGGTGGCGATGAAGCCGCGCGAGGCGAAATCGAGGTCGCGCGCATCGTCGAGCGGCAGGCCGGCGGCGACCGCGGCATTGGCTTCGGCCGTATGGCTGGTGGCGGGCTTGTTCACGGCGGCATTCCCCTCAGCGCCGGCATGGGCGGACCAGAGCGCGGCCGCGGCCAAGCCGCAGCCGATCGTCCGAAACATGGCCTTCATCGATCGTCTCCCTGCTCCCCTGTCCCGGGGCTTGGGGGGATGCTTTCACGGGGGCAGGCGCACGGCAATGCCCGATCCGGGCAGTGGCCCGGCATCAGCGGATGGTGTCGCCGAACAGGCTTTGCAGGGTCTTGACCAGGCGTTCGCGGGCGGCGGCGGCATCGGTGAAATAGGGCGCGCCGCAGTGATAGCGGCCGGCCTCGTCCTGGCGCAGGTAGCCGCGATTGAGCAAGGGCCCGATCTTCCGCCGCAGGGTTTCGCGCGGGATGCCGGTCTGGCGCGACAGGCGCAGCAGCGGCATGCCGCCGGTATCGCCGGCCAGCAATTGCCGGGTCAGCAGGCGCATGACCGCGCCCTGCTCGTCCCCGCCGTGCAGGCGGTGGCGTTCCTCGGCGATGACGTCCAGAAGGTCCAGCAGCCGGCGGATGCCCTCGACGCCGCCGGCTTCAAGCACGGCGAGCGCCGGATCCTCCGCGGCGGGGGCCGGCGTCATGGCGCGACCGTCACCCGGTCGCGCCCCTCCGCCTTGGAGCGGTAGAGGGCGGCATCGGCCCGGCCGACCGCCTGTTCCGCCGCTTCGCCCAAGGCCCGGACAGCGACGCCGATCGAGACGGTCACCGACAGTTCCCGGCCGTCGCCGATCTGGAACGGCTCGTTGGCGGTAACGCGGACCAGGCGCTCGGCGATCATGCGCGCCTCGTCGGCCGAGGTCTGGGGCAGGATGATGATGAATTCCTCGCCGCCGTAGCGGGCGGCAAGATCGATGCCGCGCACATTCATGCGGATGCGGTGGGCGAATTGGCGCAGCACCGCGTCGCCGGCGGCATGGCCGAAGCGGTCGTTGATCGACTTGAAATGGTCGATGTCCAGCATCATCACCGCCAGGGTCCCGGCGTCCCGCCCCTCGCCGGCGCGGTCGTGGGCCGTCATATGGCTGTCGAGGTAGCGGCGGTTGTAAAGGCCGGTCAGGGGATCGACCAGGGCCAGTTGCACCGTCATCTGCATGGTCTGGCGCAGCCGGTCCTGATAGCTCTTGCGCCGGATCTGAGATTTCACCCGGGCTTCGAGTTCGGCCTTTTCGATCGGCCGCGCGACATAGTCGTTCACCCCGAGATCGAAGGCGCGCAGCAGGGTCTTGTCGTCGCCGGCCCGGTTGAGCACCAGCACCGGCATCTGGCGCAGCCGTTCCGACGAGCGGAGATAGGCGCAGAGGCGCAGCCCCTCCTGTCCCGGCAGGGCGAGGCTGATGATGGCCAGATCCCAGTCCCGGTCCTGCACGGCCTGGCGGGCGGCGGCGTCATTGGTCGCCACCGTCAGGTGCAGCTGGCGGCCCAGGGTCTGGCGCACCACCTCGATCACCGCCGCATCCTCCTCGACCAGGAGGATGGCGGCGTGCTGCAGCGCCGCCGCGTCGCGCACCGGATCGGCGGTGGCACCGAGGCCAAGGCTGAGCCCCGCGACCTCGCGCAGGCGCAATTCGTCCGACATGGTCTTCAGTCGCACCAGGTTGCGCACCCGGGCGAAAAGGGCGACGTCATTGGTCGGCTTGCTCAGGAAATCGTCGGCGCCCGCCTCGAGGCCGGCCACCCGGTCGGACGGCTGGTCGAGACCGGTGATCATGACCACCGGTATGTGACTGGTCAGGGGATCGGCCTTCAGCCGGCGGCAGACCTCGAAGCCGTTGATGTCCGGCATCATGACGTCGAGAAGGACGATGTCCGGCTGTTCGGCATGGGCCTTCTCGATCGCTTCCTGGCCGCTGCCGGCGACGATGACCTCGAAGAATTCGGCGACCAGCTTCGCCTCCAGGATCTTGCGGATGACGGGCACGTCATCGACCACGAGCACTTTCGCCGTCATGCCACTTCCGCCATCCTCTTGCCGCCGGTTCGAGACGGCGCACCCCTTCAGACCGGCCTTGATACCATCGCCGCAATATCGAACAAGTGTAGCGGAGAACCTTCTCCGGCAGCAAAGCAAAGGCGCGCATGAAAGCGGAACAAGCGGAAACCATCGGCCTGATGGCCCTTGCCTATCTGGCCGGGCGGGAGGATCTCCTGCAACGCTTCCTGGGCGAGACCGGCATGAGCGCCGGCGACCTGCGGGCGGCGGCGGGCGATCCCGCCGCCCTCGGCGGCATTCTCGATTTTCTTCTCGGGGATGATTCGCGCGTGCTCGACTTCGCCGCCGGCGCCGGCCTGCGCCCGGAAGATCCCCTTCGCGCCCGGCACAGCCTGCCGGGCCACCACCCCGGCGACCGCGGAGCGCTCTGATGTCGGAAAAACAGCCGAAGATCCATGATGCGGTGGTGCCGCAGCTCGACGCCCTGGTGCTCGAAGCCGGGCGCCCCCTGGTGATCACCGATGCGGACGAGGTGCTGTTCCTGTTCCTCCAGGGCTTCGAAGCCTATCTCGAGGACAACGGCCATTACCTGGACCTGTCGTCCTTCGCCCTGGTCGGCAACATCAAGAATGCCGCGACCGAGGAGATGGCCCCGGTCGAGGTGGCCAAGGCCCTGCTCGACGGTTTCTTCCGCGAGCGCACCGAGACCATGACCCCGGTCCCCGGTGCTGCCGAGGCGCTGGCCGCCCTCTCGGCCCGGGCCCAGGTCGTCGTTCTGTCGAACCTGCCCGAATCGTCGCGCGGCGCGCGGGAGAAGGCGCTGGCCCTGGCCGGCATGCCCTATCCGATCGTCGCCAATATCGGCCTCAAGGGGCCGGTGGTGCGCCATATGGCCGAGCGGGTGCAGGCCCCCGTCTTCTTCCTCGACGATATTCCGCACAACCACACTTCGGTGGCCCAGGCGGCGCCCGAGGTGCAGCGCGTCCATTTCATCGCCGATCCGCGCCTCGCCCGCCTGATCGGCCAGGCCGAGCACAGCAACCACCGGGTCGACGACTGGGCCGAGGTCCGGCGCCTGATCGAGCGCGAACTCGAACTCCTGGGCTGGTGACATGACCGGCCTTCGCCACGGCATCGATCTCGGCGGCACCAAGACCGAGATCGTCACCCTGGATGCGGCCGGCGGCGAGATCTTCCGCCAGCGCACGCCGACGCCCCGGGGCGACTACGGCGCCCTCGTCGGGCATATCGCCGGCCTCGTCGGCGCGGCGGAGGCGGCCTGCGGCGGCATTGGCACCGTCGGCATCGGCATTCCGGGCGCCATCTCGCCGGCCACCGGCCTGATCAAGAACGCCAATACCACCGAATTGATCGGCCATGACCTGGCCGGCGATCTCGGCGCCCGGCTCGGCCGCCCCATACGCCTCGCCAATGACGCCGACTGCTTCACCCTGTCGGAAGCGGCGGACGGCGCCGGGGCGGGCGGCGGCACGGTCTTCGGGGTGATCATCGGCACCGGGGTCGGCGGCGGCGTCGCGGTCGGCGGGCGGCTGCTGTCGGGGCCGAACGCGATTGCCGGCGAATGGGGGCACAACCCCCTGCCCCGGCCGGCGGACGACGAGCGGCCGGGCCCCGCCTGCTATTGCGGCAGGCACGGCTGCATCGAAACCTTCCTGTCGGGGCCGGGCTTCGCCCTCGATCACCGGCAGCATTCGGGCAATGTCATGACCGGGCGGGAAATCGCCGCCGCCGCGGCCGAGGGCGATTTCGCCGCGCAGGAAAGCATCGAGCGCTATTGCCGCCGGCTGGCGCGGGCGCTCGCCACCGCGATCAACCTGCTCGACCCCCATGTGATCGTGCTGGGCGGCGGCATGTCCAACCTCGATGCGATCTATGGCCGGGTGCCGGCCCTGATCGGCCGCCACGTCTTTTCCGACACTTGCGTCACGCCGGTGCGCAAGGCAAGGCACGGCGATTCGTCGGGCGTGCGCGGGGCGGCCTGGCTGTGGCCGGCCGCCTGACCGGGCTCGTTCAGCAATCCGGCTTGGGCAGGGCCTCGATCTCGGACAGCACGGCATCGATCGAGAAATCGCCGTAAGCCATCTCAATATCGCCGGAAATACCGTTGGCATAGAGGCGGAAGCCGACCTCGTATTGCGGCAGTTCCTCGTTGCCCGCCAGCGAGAAGAAGGCAAGGCGGACCGGCCAGGACGGCTTGCCGGCCAGGACATCCTTGCCCTTGCCGGTCAGCCCGGCGGGATCGGCCACCGAGGAGCGGCCGATGGCGCCGACCACGGAATAGACCGTCTCGTCGCCCGTGCCGTCGAACAGGGGCTTGGTCAGCAGGGGTTTCTTCGCCTCGGCGGCGCGCAGCAATTCGACCGTGTGCATGGTCGGGAACACGGTGCCGGGGATCAGGGTTTCGGTGCGGTCTTCGGGCTTGGTATAGGTCGCGGTGCCGCTGCCGTCGGCATTGAGCTCGGCGCTGCCTTCATAAGCCTCGTCCTCCTGGTCGTTGACGAGGTGGCGGGTCGAGAAGCGGAAGCGGCGGCCGTCGTCCGATTCCCAGTTGGCCACCCGGAAATCGGTGGAGGTGGCCGAGCCCTCGCCGTCCGAAAGGCGCATGCGCAGGCGCTGGGTCAGGGTATAGCCGTCGCAAGTATCGGCAAATTCGATCACCATCTTGCCGTCGGCCATGGCGACGCCGGAGCCCGGCCGGTTCTGGCCGAGGCGCAGCTCGTAGATCGCGCGATGCCCGGCGAGTCGCCCCTGGTCCGTCGCCGGGGCGGCCGCGGGGGCAGCCGGGACGGGGGTCGAGACCGCAGCCTCGGTCGGCGGCACGGCAGGCGCCGCCTGATCGGGAACAGCCGGCGCGGCCGGGCCCGCGACCGCCACCGGAACGGTCTCGCCGCTCGCGGCTTCCGTCGTCTCGTCGCCGACGAAAACCCAGCGGACGAGGAAGAACAATGCGACCAAGGCGGTCGTCAGGACCAATGCCCGCCGTAACATCGACTCTTAATCCTCCCACCCGAATCGGGCGCCTTTTCAACTATGACATGGATCATCGCGCAACAAGATTGTGGCCATCGTTGGACTTGCGGTCGCCCGGGCACTGTTGCCAGACTGCCACCGTCATGACCGCCGCCGCCGCCATCCTGATCGCCCGCCCCCTGCCCGACGCCTGCGAGGCGCGGCTCGACCGCGCCTTCAACGCCCGCCGCCTGCCGGCCCCGGGCCCGCACCCCACCCCGGCCCTGATCGAGGCGGCAGCGGGCTGCGCCGCCCTGGTGGTCACGGTGACGGAACGGCTGGATGCCGCCGCCATCGCCGCCCTGCCCGACACGGTGCGGCTGATCGCCACGGTCTCGGTCGGCCACGACCATATCGACGTCGCGGCCGCCCGCCGGCGCGGCATCGCCGTGACCAATACGCCGGACGTGCTGACCGATGCGACCGCCGATCTCACCCTGCTCCTGCTGCTCGGCGCGGCGCGGCGGGCCAAGGAGGCGATGGCCCTGATCGCCGAGAACCGCTGGGGCGCCTGGTCGGCGACCGGGCTGCTCGGGGTCGATATCGGCAAGCGCCGGATGGGCATTCTCGGCATGGGGCGGATCGGCGCCGCCGTCGCCCGCCGCGCCCGCGCCTTCGGCATGGATCTCCACTACCACAACCGCCGCCGCGCCGCGCCCGAGGTCGAGGCGGAAACCGGCGCCCGCTGGCACCCGACGCTGGACGGCCTGCTCGCGGTCTCCGACGTCCTGGTGCTGAACGCCGCCTCGACGCCGGAGACGCGCGGCATCGTCAATGCCGCGACCCTGGCCCGCCTGCCCGAAGGCGCGATCCTGGTCAATTCCGCCCGGGGCGACCTCGTCGACGACGAGGCGGTGATCGCCGCGCTCGATTCGGGCCGGCTCTTCGCCGCCGGGCTGGACGTGTTCCGGGGCGAGCCGGCGCTCGATCCCCGCTACCGCGACCGGGCGGATGTCTTCGCCCTGCCCCATATCGGCAGCGCGACGATGGAGACCCGGGTGGCCATGGGCATGCTGGCGCTCGACAATGTCGCGGCGGTGCTGGCCGGGCAGCCGCCGCTCACACCCCTGGCCTGAGCGCGGCCGCCAGACGGATCACGGCAGGTTCCACCTGGTCCGCCGGCACGGCGGCGAAGCCGAATTGCAGGCCGGTGATCGCCCGGTTTTCCAGCGCCGCCCGCGACAGGGCGGGGGCGACGATGCCGGCACGGGCCGCGGCCGCGCTCGCCGCCCTGTCGTCGCGGCTGTGAAGGCGGAAGGCGAGCTGGATGCCCGCTTCCGCCGGCAGCAGGGCGCCGTAATCGCCGAGGTGGCGGGCGCAGGCTTCGACCAGCCGGGCCCGGCGCTCGCCATAGACATCGACGAGACGGCGGAGGTGGCCGGCGAAATGCCCCTCGGCCATGAAATCTGCCAGGGCCGCCTGCACCACCAGGGGCGGCGCCTGGCCGCCGTGACGCATGGCGACACTGGCCGGCCCGACCAGGGCCGGCGGCAGCACGGCATAGCCAAGGCGAAGCGCCGGCGCCAAAGCCTTGCCGAAGGTGCCGACATGGATCACCCGGCCCCGGGGCGCCAGATTGTGCAGGGGGGCGAGCGGCGGGCCGGCGAACTGGAATTCGCTGTCGTAATCGTCCTCGATCACCCAGGCGTCCGCCGCCTCCGCCGCCTGCAGCAGGGCGAGCCGGCGTTGCAGGCTGAGCACCACCCCGGTCGGATATTGATGCGAGGGGGTGACATAGATCAGCCGGGGCGCCGCCGCGCGGGACAGGCCGGCGGCGACGTCCAGCCCCTCGCCGTCGACCGGCACCGGCACCAGGGCCAGCCCGGCCCCGACCAGGGCGCCCCGGGCGCCGAGATAGCCCGGATCCTCGATCCAGGCGGGATCGCCCGGGTCGCACAGCAATTGCGCCAGGAAGGCGAGCGCGCCCTGGGCCCCGGTGGTCACCAGGATGCGCTCGGGCTCGACCACGATGCCCCGGCTGGCGGCGATCTGACGGGCGATCGCCTCCTTCAGCGGCGGCCAGCCCGCCGCATGCTCGAAACCGAGCAGGGCGGCGCTGCCCTGGCGCAGGCGCCGGCCGAGCAGCCGGGCCCAGGTCTCGGCCGGAAACAGGTCCAGCGCCGGCAGGCCGGGCACGAAGGCGCCGCTCGACGGGCTGCCGCGCTCGATCGCCGCCAGGCGCCGGCCGCGTTCCGACAGGCGCCCGCCCGGCACCGGCTGCACCCGCTGCAACAGGGCGGGGTCGAGCCGCGCGACCCGGGTACCGGCCGCCCCCCGCGCCTCGATGAAACCTTCCGCCGCCAGGCGCTCGAACACCGCCGTCACCGTGTTGCGCCCGACCGCGAGACGCCCGGCAAGGTCGCGGCTGGCCGGCAGGCGTTCCCCCGGCCCCAGGCGCCCGGTGAGGATCGCCCGGCGGAAGGCTTCGTAAAGCTGCCGGGTCAGGCCCTGGCCCCGGTCGAGGGCGGCGGCCATGTCGTCATACATCTTGGCTCCCTCATGAAATCAATCTTGGCTCTTTTTATGGAGCCAAGATCCGCGCATCCTGGCAACAGGAGACATGACCATGACGATCCCATCGCCCTTCCCCAAGACCGAACGGACCGAGGTCCGCCGCCTGCCGAAACGCGCGGCCTATGACCATGAGACGGTGCACGCCATCCTCGACGAAGCCCTGGTCTGCCACATCGGCTTTACCACGGCCGGCGGCCAGCCCGTGGTGCTGCCCACCGCCTTCGTCCGGCTGGGCGACAGGATCGTGGTCCACGGCTCGGTGATCAGCCGGATGATGAAGGTGCTGGCGGGCGGCGTGCCGTTGTGCCTGACCGTGTCCCTGGTCGACGGCCTGGTGCTGGCGAAATCCGCCTTCCACCATTCGATGAACTATCGCTCGGTCACCGTCTTCGGCACCGCGACCGTGGTGACCGACCCCGCAGCCAAGGCGGCGGCGCTGCACGGCCTGACCGAGAAATTGGCGCCCGGCCGGTGGGATGCCTTGCGTCCCGTCACGGCCAAGGAAGTGAAGGCGACCACCGTCCTCGAACTGCCGCTTACCGAGGCGGTGGCCAAGGTCCGCTCGGGCCCGCCGGTCGACGATGCCGAGGACCTGTCCTGGCCGGTCGCGGCGGGCGTCGTGCCCTTGCGCCTACAGGCGGGCGACTTAATTCCCGCCTGACGGCAGGCGGGCGCCGGCGGCGCCCGCGCAACCTCATTCGCCCTTCATGTAGATGCTGCGGCGGGGGCGCGAGATCACACGCTGGACCATGGGGCGGAAGGCTTCGAGCGGCATCGATTCGAAGTTCGGGTCGAAGCAGTTCTGGTCGAACTTCTCGCAGAATTCCGCCGTGTACTCGAAATTCGGGTGGCCGCGGAATTTCTCGCGCATGTCCCGGTCGAGGCCGAGGAAATGGAAGAAATAGTAACCCTGGAAGATGCCGTGCTTCTCGACCATCCAGTGGTTCCGTTCCGAGACGAAGGGCTTCAGCACCGCCGCCGCGATATCGGCGTGGTTATAGCTGCCCAGCATGTCGCCCATGTCGTGGAACAGGGCGCAGACGACGTATTCCTCGTCCTTGCCGGCCTGATGGGCACGGGTCGCGGCCTGGAGGCTGTGCTCCAGCCGGTCGATGGCGAAGCCGCCGGCCTCGTCCTTCAGCAGTTTCAGGTGGTCGAGCAGGCGGTCGGCCTGCTGGGCCTGGAAGGGCAGCTCGTGCTGGACGATGGCGCCCCAGTCGTCCTGGGTGCCTTCGTCCATGCGGTGGAAACGGGCCTTGGGGATGTCGATACCGCCGTCGTGGGGCATGGCGCGTTCTCCTGTCGGCTCAGTTACGGAAACCGGGGTCGATGCGGTCGAGCTTGCGCAGCAAAGGCGCCCAGGACAGGCCGGCCAGGGCGTGCAGGCCGCGGCCCTGTTCCTTGGTCGTCTGCTGCACGCTGTCCGGCGGGGTGACATAGCGGCCCGAGGCCAGCGCCGCCACCTGCTGGGCGCAGGCGCGCTCCAGGGTGAAGATGCGCAGCCAAGCCTCGGCCACCGAGGTGCCGACGGCCAGCGTGCCGTGATTGCGCAGGATCATCAGGTTCTTTGTGCCGATGTCGGCGACCAGCCGCTCCCGCTCGTCGAGGTTCAGGGCGATGCCTTCATAGGCGTGATAGGCGATGTCCTCGATCACCGTCAGGGCATTCTGGGTGATCGGCAGCAGCCCTTCCGCATGGCAGGAGACGCCGACGCCGGTATCGGTGTGCAGGTGCAAGACGCAGCCCGCATCCTCCCGCGCGCCATGGATCGCCGAATGGATCGTATAGCCCGCCGGATTGATGTAGCTGTCGGTCTCCATCAGGATATTGCCGGCGAGATCGACCTTGACCAGGCTGGACGCCGTGATCTCCTCGAACATATAGCCATAGGGGTTGATCAGGAAGTGGTGGTCCGAATTGGGCACCCGGGCCGAGATATGGGTGAAGATCAGGTCGTCCCAGCCATGCAGCGCGACCAGCCGGTAGGCGGCGGCGAGATCGACGCGGACCTGCCATTCCTCGGGGCTCACCAGGTCGCGGACGCTGGCACCGGACTTCTTCAGGGCGACGGTTGACATGCGCTCTCCTCCTCCCACCTCGTTTTTTCGGTGATCGTTTTCTCTTGTACGCCAAAGCGACCGGTTAGAATGTCAACAAGTTGACATTTGGGAGCGGTCTTACATGCGCCTCGACTTCGACCGCGCCGCCCGGCTGGTCACCGGCCGGGGCTGGCTGGCGGAACAGCCGGCGGACCTGCGCCGCCGCGTGCTGGCCGGGGCACGCCTCATGGAACGCCTGCCGGGCGAATATGTCTATGCCATGGGCGATGCGCCGGACGGGCTTTACGCCCTGGTCTCGGGCCGGCTGAAATTCGTAAACTATCACTCCGCCGGGCGCGAGGTCGGCACCTGGCTGACCGAGCCGGTCGACTGGTTCGGCGAGGTTTCGATGTTCGACCGCCTGCCCCGGCTGCAAAGCACGGTGGCGATCGACCGCGCCGCCGTCCTGCACCTGCCCGCCGCCGCCTTCGAGGCGATCGTCGGCGCCGAACCGCGCTATTGGCGGAATTTCGCCCTGATCCTGTCCAACCACCTGCGCACCGCCATGCGCTTCATGGAAGACATGAGCGCCGAGGCCAGCCACATCCGCATCGGCCGCCTGCTGGTCATGATGGCCATGGGCGAGGCGGACCGCGAGCCCGCGCCGGGCACGGTGGTCGCGGTCAGCCAGGAACAGCTGGCGGCGACCGTCGGCCTGTCGCGGCAGAGCGCCAACAAGGCCCTGCGCCTCCTGGAGACGCAGGGCCTGATCGAGCGGCGCTATGGCGCCGTGATCCTGGCCGACCCCGCCCGGCTGGCGGAAGCCGGGCGCTGAGCCTTATTGTGCGGGCAGGTCCAGGATCTGCCCGGGATAGATCAGGTCCGGATCGCGGATATGCTCGCGGTTGGCGCGATAGATATCGATATAGCGATAGCCGGTGCCGAGATGGCTGCGGGCGATGCGCCACAGGCTGTTGCCCGGCTGCACGGTGAAGCGCCCGGCGGCGGCCACCGCCCCGCCCTGCCCCGCGCCGGCCGCGATCTCGACCGCCGCCCGCTCGAAGGGCAGTTCGCGCCGGGCCAGGACCTTGCCGTCCGCCCCGACCGCATCGAGGCGCAAGGTATAGCGGCCCGGCGCCACCGGCACCGTGGGCGAGGTGCGCCACCCCCCGTCGGCCCCCGCCCGGGTCTCGCCCACGGGCGAACCGTTCAGGTAGAGGCGGACGGTGGCGCCGGCCGGGGCATGGCCCGCCAGCACCGGCGCGCCATCGGCGCCATATTCGACCAGATCGAGGGTGACGTCGTTGCCGGCCGCAGGGGTCGGGGTCTGCCCGTCCGGGCCCTGGAGCACGCGGGTATCGGCGCCGGGCGTGGCGGGATTGTCGCCCCGCTCGGTCAGCACGGCGACCGCCGGGCCTTCGGGCGGGCCGCCGGGCGCGCCGCGCCGCGGCACGTCGACCAGCACGACATCGACCGAGGGGATCTTCTGCCCGTCCGGCAGGATCGCCACCAGCGACAGTTCGACCGTGCCCTCGGGCAGGGGCTTGTCGACGACGAGCACCCAGGCCCCGTCCGCCCCCTGGCCCTTGGCATTGCCGATCGGCTGGCCGTTCGCCAGCACCTCGACCGTGCTTTCCGCCGGCGTGCGGCCGGCGAGCACGGCCGTGCCCTCGGGCGCGATGCGGGCGACGTCGAAGCTGGGCGGTTGCGGCGCCGGCTTTTCCGGGGTGGCGGGGGCCGGGTCGGCGGCGCGGGTCTGGCTGTCGGGCGTCGCCGGCGCGGGCGGCACGCTACCCTCCGCCGGAGACGACGGGGGGGCTGCGGCGGGTGGCGTCGCGGGGGCCGGATCGGCGGGCGGCGGATTGGCCGGCGGGGCGGCCGCCGCGTCACCGGCCGCCGCCGGAGCCGGTGAAGGCGGGGCCGGCGGCGTCGGCTGACTGGCGAACCACAGGCCGATCAGCAACAGGATGATGACCACCACGACGACGGCCGTAGTGACGATGCGCTTGCCCACGCCTTGTTCCATGACGCCCCAAACCCCGAAGCAACCCCTATGTCCCGCTTCGAACCCTATCAGTTGCCGCGCGGTTTGCCATGCCTAACCGGCGGCAGGCTGAGGAGATAGGCGCCGATCGCCGCGCGGTCGGCCGCCGTCAGGTGGGCCGTGCCCTCTTCCACCACCTCGCCCATCGAGCCCTGGACATTGTCGAAGTCGGGCTTGGTTCCCGAGGCCAGCAGTTCGGCGATATCGTCGACCGACCAGCCGCCGATGCCGGTTTCCCGGTCCGGGGTGATGTTGGGCACCGCCTCGCCGTCCGGCCCGTCGGAAGTGCCGGCCAGGGCAAGGCCGATCAGCAGGCCGCCGGCCGGGTTGCGCGGCGTATGGCATTCCCCGCAATGGCCCAGCGCCTGGACCAGATAGGCGCCCCGGTTGACCTCCGGCGCGGCGCCGGCCCGCGGGCGGAATTCGCCGGGGCGGAAGAACAGCGCCTTCCACCCCGCCTGCAACAGGCGGACCGAGAAGGGAAAGCCGATCTCATGGGGCTTGTTGGCGGCGACCACCGGCGCTTGCGCGAAGAGATAGGCCTTGATCGCCAGAAGATCGGCCGGCGCCGCCTTGGTATAGGAGGTGAAGGGAAAGACCGGATAGTAATGCTCGCCCGCCGGCGAGAGGCCGTGCTGCAGGGCTTGCAGGAAATCGGCATCCGACCAGCGCCCGATGCCGGTTTCCGGATCGGGCGTGATGTTGGGCGTGTGGAACGTGCCGAACGGCGTCGCCATGGCCCGGCCGCCGGCCAGGGGCTGGCCGCCCGGCGCGGTATGGCAGGCGATGCAGCCGGCCGCATGGACGAGATAGGCGCCGCGGGCGACCGCGTCGCCGCCCGCCCCGGTTTCCGTTACAAAATATTCCGTTGCGCCGGCGGGCGTGGCGAAAGCCAGCGCCGCCAGCAGCGTTGCGGTGCGAAACGAGAGCAAGGCCGGCCGCCTCAATCCTTCTCGGGCCCGCGGAAAGCCTTGTGGCAGGCGCCGCAGCTGTCGCCCGCCGCGCCGACGCCGGCGCGCAGCCCCGCGACGTCGCCGGCCTTGGCCGCCACCAGGATGGCGTCCGCGGCATCGGCGAAAACCTTGACCTTGGCGTCCCACCCCGCCTTGTCGGTCCAGATCTCGGGCAGCGCCCGGCTCTTGTCGGTGATCGAGCCTTCGGGGAAGAGGGTCGGCAGGGCCGTGGCGAAATCGGCCAGGCCTTGCGCCTTCTCGACGTCGGCGGGGGTCACCGCCCCGGCCTTGGCGGCGGCCCCGAGCGCCTTCAGCGCGCCGCCCGCCTGCTTCATCCCCGCTTCCCGCTGCTCGACCAGGGCTTCCGCGCCCGCCGCCAGGGCCGCCCCGGACAGCCCGAGCGTCAGGGCGAGGGCCACAGTCCAACGCGACCGGTGAAGCGCAAGCAAAGCCATGCTAAGTCTCCTTGATGGACGGCCCCCTGCCGCCGAAGAATAGGATAAAGCAATCGCCGCCCTCCGGCTACCCGCCGGCCCCCTATCCGCCGGCCCTAACCGCCGACTTGGCCCTACTTGAGAGAAACATGCCCGTCGTCAACAGTCTCTGCGTCTTCTGCGGTGCCTCCACCCCTCCCGACATCCGCTTTCTCGATGCCGCCGGCAGCCTTGGCCGGACTTTGGCGGCCGAGGGCATCGAACTCGTCTATGGCGGCGGCGCGCTCGGCCTGATGGGCACCATCGCCCGTGCCGCCCGCGATGCCGGCGGCAAGGTGACCGGGATCATCCCCACCTTCCTGACCAAGCTCGAGGAAAAGCTCCAGGGCATCAGCGAGACCGTCGAGGTCGAGACGATGCACCAGCGCAAGCGCCTGATGTTCGAGCGCTCGGACGCCTTCATCGTCCTGCCCGGCGGCATGGGCACCCTGGACGAGACGGTCGAGATGATCACCTGGGCGCAGTTGCAGCTGCACCGCAAGCCCATCCTGCTGGTCGATTATCTCGGCTACTGGCAGCCCTTCATCAGCCTGGTCGAGCATGTGATCGGCACCGGTTTCGCCCGGCCCAACACCCGCGACTTCATCACCATCGTGCCGGACGTCGAAGCCATCCTGCCGACGCTCGAAAAGCTG
This sequence comes from Zavarzinia compransoris, assembly GCF_003173055.1. NCBI lineage: Bacteria > Pseudomonadati > Pseudomonadota > Alphaproteobacteria > Rhodospirillales > Zavarziniaceae > Zavarzinia > Zavarzinia compransoris. Next base: position 450,836 of record NZ_QGLF01000001.1, on the reverse strand, counting down.
ACCATCGCCGGCGGCCCGGCCACCATGCCGGTCGCCGAATAGTTTTTTCGCATTTGACGTTTAGGGGGCTGAACAGCCTCGTCCCCTTGTGTATGGTGCGGCGCATAATACCGCCAAACGGAAGGAATGGGTTGCATGGTAGCCAAGATCAAGGTCGCCAATCCGGTCGTGGAACTCGATGGCGACGAGATGACCCGGATCATCTGGGCCTTCATCAAGAACAAGCTGATCCTTCCCTACCTCGACCTCCCGATCCAGTATTTCGACCTGGGGATCGAACACCGCGACGCCACCAACGACCAGGTGACCGTCGACAGCGCCAATGCGATCAAGTCGGTCGGCGTCGGCATCAAATGCGCGACCATCACCCCCGACGAAGCCCGCGTCGAGGAATTCAAGCTGAAGAAGATGTGGAAGTCGCCGAACGGCACCATCCGCAACATCCTCGGCGGCGTGATCTTCCGCGAGCCCATCATCTGCACCAATGTGCCGCGCCTCGTGCCCGGCTGGACCAAGCCGATCGTGGTCGGCCGCCATGCCTTCGGCGACCAGTACCGCGCCACCGACTTCAAGGTGCCCGGCAAGGGCAAGCTGACCATCAAGTTCACCGGCGAAGACGGCACCGTGATCGAGCATGACGTGTTCGATTTCCCCGGCGCCGGCGTCACCATGGCGATGTACAATCTCGACGAGTCGATCAAGGACTTCGCCCGCGCCTCGCTGAACTACGGGTTGCTGCGCAAGTGGCCGGTCTATCTCTCGACCAAGAACACGATCCTCAAGGCCTATGACGGCCGCTTCAAGGACATCTTCCAGGAGATCTACGAAGCCGAGTTCAAGGCCGAGTTCGAGAAGATCGGCATCGTCTACGAGCACCGCCTGATCGACGACATGGTGGCCTCGGCCCTGAAGTGGGAAGGCGGCTATGTCTGGGCCTGCAAGAACTACGACGGCGACGTGCAGTCGGACACCGTGGCGCAGGGCTTCGGCTCGCTGGGCCTGATGACCTCGGTCCTGATGACGCCGGACGGCCAGATCGTCGAGGCGGAAGCGGCCCACGGCACGGTGACCCGCCACTACCGCGAGCACCAGAAGGGCAAGGCGACCTCGACCAACCCGATCGCCTCGATCTTCGCCTGGACCGGCGGCCTGAAGCACCGCGCCAAGCTGGACGGCAACGACGACCTCGCCCATTTCGCCAAAGCCCTCGAGGAAGTCTGCGTCGAGACCGTCGAGGCCGGCCAGATGACCAAGGATCTCGCCATCCTGATCAGCAAGGACACCCCCTGGCTGACCACCGAGGCCTTCCTCGACACGCTCGACAAGAACCTTCAGAAGAAGCTGGCCTGAGCGCCGGTTCCTCTGTTCGGGTGATGCGCCCGCCCCTTCCGGGGCGGGCGTTTCCATTTGTAGTGCAAAGAGAACTGCTCTAATCTGGAAGAATTACGTATCCGGGCGTCACCCTGTGCTTACCGACGCCGATACCGGATATGTTTCAATCATTCATTTACCGGTTGATCGTCATGGCTATGCTCGACATTTGTTTGATCAAACCGGCCCGATACGATGACGACGGCTATCCGGTTCAATGGATACGGTCGATCATGCCGTCGAACTCCATGGCTTGCGTCGCCGGCATCGTGCAGGATGCGATCGATCGTCAGCTTCTCGGGCCGGAGGTCACGATCCGCTACCATTGGCTGGACGAAACCCACAGCAAGGTCGATCCCGCCCGGATCATGCGGGCCGCGCGGAAGGCCGGGGCCCGCCTCCTGATCTTCATGGTCGGGGTTCAGTCCAACATGTTTCCCCGCGCCGTCGATCTTGCCCGGCCGTTCCTGGCCGCCGGGCACCCGGTCTGCGTCGGCGGCTTCCATGTCTCGGGCATCGTTTCCATGCTGAAGACCATGCCGCCGGACCTCGTGGAGGCGCAGGCGCTCGGCATCTCGTTCTTCGCCGGCGAGGCGGAGGACGGCCGCATCGACCAGGTCATCCGCGACGGCTATGCCGGCACCCTGGCGCCGCTCTATAATTTCATCCACGACCAGCCCAATCTGGCGGGCGCCGCCCTGCCGGTCAGCGACAAGCGCGAATTGCGCCGCATGATCTACGGCTATTCGACCGCCGACCTCGGCCGCGGCTGCCCCTTCGAGTGCAGCTTCTGCACCATCATCAATGTCCAGGGCCGGAAAAGCCGCTTCCGCACGCCGGACGACCTGGAAGCGATCGTCCGCCGCAACGTCGCCGAGGGGATTTCGGGCTTCTTCCTGACCGACGACAATTTTGCCCGCAACCGCGGCTGGGAAGGCCATCTCGACCGCCTGATCGCGCTCCGCGCCGAGGGGATCCGCGTCCGCCTGGTGATCCAAGTCGATACGCTGGCGCATCGGATTCCGAATTTCATCGACAAATGCGTCGCCGCCGGTGCCGACCAGATCTTCATCGGCCTCGAGAACATCAATGCCGACAGCCTGGAAAGCACGAAGAAGCGCCAGAACCGGGTCGAGGAATACCGCGACATGTTCCTGGCCTGGAAGAAGCACCCGGTGCTGATCACCTGCGGTTACATCATCGGCTTCCCCAACGACACCAAGGAATCGATCCTGCGCGACATCGAGGTGATCAAGACCCAGATGCCGATCGATTTCCTCTACATCAATTACCTGACGCCCCTGCCCGGGTGCGAGGATCACAAGAAATTGCTCGACGCCGGGGTCTGGATGGACCCGGACATGAGCAAATACGACCTCAACCACCGGGTCACCCACCACCCGCGCATGAGCGACGCGGAATGGGAGGAAGCCTTCATCGGCGCCCACCGCAGTTTCTACGAGTTCGCCCATCTGAAGCGCATCATGCAGCGCATGGTGGCCCTGCGCATCCACCGGCCCAAGATGCTGGTGCACCGCCTGCTCGGCTATCGGGAGTCCGTGCTGGCGGAGAATGTCGCCATGCTCGAATCCGGCATCGTCCGCATCCGCCGCCGGCGCCAGCGCCGCCACGGCCTGCCGCTCGAATCGCCCTTCGTCTTCTATCCGCGGATGGTGCTGCAAGCGCTGCGCGGCACCGGCCGCATGTGGTCCACCTTCGCGCGCCTGAAATGGCTGATGTTCCAGGTCCGCCGCGCGCCCGACCGCCTCGCCTATAGCGACGCCGCGATCGGCGGCAGCGATGCCGCCGCCAACGACGCCCTGCTGACCGCGACCCGCACCACCGCCCATGCCCGCCGCCGGGCCGCCGGTGCGGTCAAGGCCCCGTGATCGGCGGGACGGCGGCGATTTATTGCAAAGTGTAAATCCGCTTGTCCGGGCGGCCGTTCGGCCCCATCTCTTGGGGGCCGAAAAGCCAGGACCCGACACGGAGCGCCCCGTCCGATGAGCGAAAAGCCCGCCCGCCCGCCTTTCTACCGCTGGCGCTGGTTCCTGATCGGGGTACCTGTCCTCGTCGTGCTGATCGTCCTGATGTCCGCCCTCGGCGGCGGCGGGGCCGTCGCCTATAAGACCCAGGCGCTGACCCGCGGCACCCTGACCGTGACCGTCAGCGCCACCGGCAGCGTGCAGCCCCTCGACCAGGTCGATGTCGGCGCCGAGATCACCGGCCGGGTCACCGAACTCCATGCCGACTACAACGACCAGGTGAAGCAAGGCCAGGTCCTGGCCCGGCTGGACACCAGTTCGCTCGAAGCCAAGGTCGCCCAGTCGGAGGCCAATCTCCTGTCCGCCCAGGCATCGGTGGCGGAGGCGAAGGCCGCCCTCCGCCTGGCCGAAGTGACCGCGGAGCGGACCCAGGCCCTGGCCGACAACCGCTATGCCTCGCAGCAGGCGCGCGACCGCGACATCGCCGAACTGGCCCGCGCCCGCGCCGCCCTGCAATCGGCCGAGGCCGGGGTGAAGGTGGCGGAGGCGGTGCTGTCCTCCGACCGCTCCACCCTGGACAAGGCGACCATCCGCTCGCCGGTCGATGGCGTGGTGATTTCGCGCAGTATCGAACTGGGCCAGACCATCGTCGCCAGCCTGCAGACACCGGTGCTGTTCACCGTCGCCCGCGACCTGACCCGGATGGAATTGAACCTCGACGTCGACGAAGCCGACATCGGCCACATCAAGGTCGGCCAGAAGGCCAGCTTCTCGGTCGATGCCTATCCGACCCGGCGCTTCGATGCCGAAGTGACCTCGGTCCGCCTCGCCCCGAAAAGCGAACAGGGCGTCGTCACCTATCAGGTCCTGGCCCGGGTCGACAATCCGGACATGGCGCTCCGCCCCGGCATGACCGCCACCGCCGACGTCATCGGCGCGGTGCGCGCCGACGTGGTGCTGGTGCCGAACGGCGCGCTTCGCTTCACGCCCCCGGAAAAGCTGGGCGAGGCCCTGCCCGCCCTGGCCCCGGACCAGGGCCGGCTGTGGCTGGACGACGGCGGGTCGCCGCGGGCGGTGACCGTCACCCTCGGCCTCAGCGACGGCCGCCAGACCGAGATCGGCGGCCCCGGCCTCGACGCCGGCACGGCCGTGATCGTCGACATCCAGCGCCCCGCCCTGCCCCGCTGAGGCCGGCATCATGGCCCTGATCGAGCTGAACCGGATCCGCAAGCTCTATGGCCAGGGCGAGACCGAGGTGGCGGCGCTGGCCGGCATCGACCTGGTGATCGAGGCCGGGGATTTCGTCGCCGTCATGGGGCCCAGCGGCTCGGGCAAATCGACCACGATGAACATCATCGGCTGCCTGGACACGCCGACCGACGGTTCCTATCGCTTCGACGGCACCGATGTGACCAGCCTCGACCGCAACGGCCGCGCCCTGCTGCGGCGCAATCATCTCGGTTTCGTGTTCCAGGGCTTCAACCTGCTGAAGCGGACCTCGGCACTGGAGAATGTCGAACTGCCGCTGGTCTATCGCGGTGAACGCACCGCGGTCAGGCGGGAGAAGGCCCGCGCCGCGCTGGCCCGGGTCGGCCTGGCCGGGCGCGAGCATCACACCCAGGCGGAATTGTCCGGCGGCCAGCAGCAGCGCGTGGCGATCGCGCGGGCCATCGTCACCGAGCCCGAGCTTCTGCTGGCGGACGAGCCCACCGGCAACCTGGACAGCGAGCGCAGCCGCGAGATCATGGAATTGCTGGTCGACCTCAACCGGGGCCACAATATCACCGTGGTCATGGTCACCCACGAGCCGGACATGGCGGCCTTCGCCCGCCGCCAGATCCGCTTCAAGGATGGCCGCATCGTCGCCGACGAGGTGCGCCCGTGATGGCCTTTTCGACCACGCTGCGGATGGCGTTCCAGGAACTGCGGCGCAACCTGATGCGCTCGATCCTCACCACCCTCGGCATCGTCATCGGCATCGCGGCGGTGATCGCCCTGGTCACCCTCGGCCAGGGCGCTACCGCCAGCATCACCAACGAGATTTCGAGCCTGGGGCGCAACCTGATCGTGGTCGCCCCGGGCAATGCCGGCAAGGGCGGCCCGCCCCAGGCCGCCGCCCCCTTCAAGCTGGCCGATGCGCGGGCGATCGAGCGCGACGCCGCCGGGCTGATCGCGGTCGCGCCGGTCGCGACCACGGCCGCCCCCGTCGTGCTGGGCAACAACAGCTGGTCGACCACGGCGGTCGGCGCCGATGCGAATTATCTTGCCGTGCGGGAATGGCCGCTGGTCGCCGGCCGGCCCTTCGACGAGGGCGAGCTTCGCTCTGGCCGCTCGGTCTGCGTCATCGGCCAGACCATCGTGCGCGAGATTTTCGGCGCCCAGGACCCCTTGGGCGCGCCGCTTCGGGTTTCCGGCATTCCCTGCATGGTGATCGGGATCCTGTCGGGCAAGGGCCAGTCGATTCTCGGCCAGGACCAGGACGATCTCGTCGTCATGCCGCTGAAGACCTTCCAGCGCCGGCTGGCGGGCAACCAGGATGTCAGCCTGATCCTGATCTCCGTCGCCTCGGCCGAGCAATTGCCCAAGGCGAAGGAGGATATCGAAGGCATCCTGCGCGACCGGCGCCACATCACCGCCAACAAGGCGGATGATTTCCAGGTCAACGACGTTTCCGAAATCGCCAAGATCATCGGCGGCGTCACCGTGATCCTGACCGCCTTCCTCGGCGCCATCGCCGCGATCTCGCTGATCGTCGGCGGCATCGGCATCATGAACATCATGCTGGTGGCGGTGACCGAGCGGACCCGCGAGATCGGCATCCGCCTCGCCATCGGCGCCCTGGAGCGCGAGGTGCTGGCCCAGTTCCTGACCGAAGCGGTGCTGCTCTCCATCTTCGGCGGGCTGATCGGCGTCGTCCTCGGCCTCGGCCTGTCGGCACTGGGCACCGCCGCCCTCGGCCTGCCCCTGCTGATCGAACCGGGCGTGATCCTTCTCGCCACCCTGTTCTCCGGCCTCGTCGGCATCGGCTTCGGCTATTTCCCGGCCCGCCGCGCCGCCCGCATGGACCCGATCGACGCGCTGAGGCACGAGTAGACGAGCGGCCTTGCGGCGATACCCGAGCGAGTTATACTCATAATGACAAAATGAGTATAACTGATGGCCATCCGCAGATACCCGCTGTCATTGCAGACATCCTATGCCGACCTTGTCGACAAACTGGAGGATCAGGCGCTTCAGGGTGTCACCGCTGCAGGCGGCAGCTATGTTTCGAAAACGGTGAAAGCCAAACGCTATTGGTATTTCCAGACTATGCGCGGGGGAAAGCGGGTCCAGCTCTATTGCGGCCCAGAGAGTGCCGAACTTCTCGACAGGATCGCCCGGAGCAGGCGGAACCTGTCGTCGGAACGGGAACGACGCGATACGGTACGGGCGTTGGCGCGCGGCTATCGCATCTCCGTCCAGCCGAAAGTCGGCCGGGTTCTTGCCGCCTTGGCAGACGCCGGGGTTTTCCGGCTGCGCGCGGTCCTGGTCGGGACCGCCGCCTACCAGACCTATGGGCCCATGCTGGGCGTCGGCCTGCCCGCAGCAAGCCTGATGACCGAGGATATCGACCTCGCCCAATTCCACTCGATCTCGATCGCCATCGAAGACAAGGTGGAAACTGGCCTGATCGCTGCGCTTCAGGCCGTGGACCCCGGCTTCGCGCCAGTGACGCAGCCCTTCTACGAGCCTCACATCATCTCCTTTCAGGCGCCGGGGGGCCTGAAAGTGGAGTTTCTCAGCCCGATGAGAGGCCCGACCTCGGACACGTCGGTGCCCCTGCCCGCCCTGGATACGGCGGCACAGCCATTGCGTTTCCTTGATTTTCTCATTTATCGGGAAATCAAGGCCTGTGCGCTGTACGGCGCCGGCATCCTGCTGAACGTGCCGGACCCGACACGCTATGCCTTGCACAAGCTGATCATTTCGCAGCGCCCCGGACGACGCCCCGAGAAAGCCGCCAAGGACGTGATCCAAGCGCAATCGCTTCTCGACGTCCTGTGCGAGGACCGCCCGGGCGATGTCGGCGACTATTGGCACGAATTGGCCGCCAGGGGGCCGAAATGGGTCGAACTGGCAAGGCGGGGCGCCCGCCTGCTGCGCCCCGATCTGGCGCAGCACCTTTGGGCGCTGGCCGGCGGCGAAGGCGGCCCGAAAGCCGCCCCTTAAGATCAGATCCTGCCGCGCAGGAGGTTGATGATGCCCGAGAAATCGACCCCGCCCTTGCCGGCGGCGTCGAACAGGGTGTAGAGGCTGGCGGCCTGATTGCCGAGGGGGGTGGCGGCGCCGACCTTGGCGGCCGCTTCCTGGGCCAGTTTCAGGTCTTTCAGCATCATCGCCGTGGCGAAGCCGGGCTGATAGTCGCGGTTGGCGGGGCTGGCCGGCACCGGGCCCGGCACCGGGCAATAGGACGTCATCGACCAGCACTGGCCCGACGATTTCGACGAGATGTCGAACAGTTTCTGCGCGTCCAAGCCCAGCTTTTCGGCAAGGGCAAAGGCTTCGCAGGTGCCGATCATCGAAATGCCCAGCAGCATGTTGTTGCAGATCTTGGCCGCCTGGCCGTTGCCGGGGCCGCCGGCATGGACGATGGTCTTGCCCATGGCGTCCAGGATCGGCTTCGCACGCTCGAAGGCCGCATCCGAACCGCCGACCATGAAGGTCAGCGTGCCGGCCGCCGCACCGCCGACGCCGCCCGACACCGGGGCATCGACCATGTCGATCCCGGCCTTTTCGGCGACCGCACTCACCTCGCGGGCGCTGGCCACGTCGATGGTCGAACAGTCGATCAGCAGGCTGCCCTTGGCAATCGAATCGATCACGCCGCCCTCGGCGGCATAGACCGACTTCACATGGGCGCCGGCCGGCAGCATGGAGACGACGACCTCAGCGCCCCTGGCGGCTTCGGACGGGCTGGCGGCAGCGCTGGCGCCTTCGGCGACCAGGGCCTCGACCGCCGCCGTGCTGAGATCGAAGACCGCGAGACTGTGCCCGGCCTTGACCAGATTGCGGGCCATGGGACCGCCCATGTTGCCGAGGCCGATGAAGGCGATTTTTGCCATTTGGGGCGTTTCCTCTGTTCAGACGATCGTAAAATCAGGGGGCCCAGTCGCCACCGGCGAGGGGCTGGAAGGCGCTGTCGATCTCGGCCTCGGCAACCTCGGCCAGGGTGGCCGGGCTCCATTTCGGCGCCTGGTCCTTGTCGACGATGACGGCGCGGACCCCCTCGTAGAAATCCTTGCCCTTCAGGACATATTGGCCGAGGCGGAACTCGACCTTCATATTGTCCTCGAAGTCGAGCCTGGCCCCTTCCTGCAACTGGCGCAGCGTCAGCTTCAGGCTGGTCGGCGACTTGGTGCGGATGGCCGCGGCCTGGGCCTTGGCGAAATCGCCGCCGTCGGCATCGAGCGCGGCCAGCACGCCTTCGACCGTATCGGCAGCGAAAAGGCGGTCGATCTCGGTGCGCAGCGCATCGAGGGGGGCCGAGCCGGGGTCCTGGTGGATATCGGACAGGACGGCCTCGACCGCCTCGCCCGCCGCCAGGCGATCGATGATCGCGGGCAGGTTGGCAGCGGCGGTGTAATGGGTGGCGACACCGGCGGCATAAGTATCCGCCCCCTTCAGCCGCGCGCCCGTCAGGCCGAGGTAATAGCCGAGCCGGCCCGCAAGCCGGGGCAGGAAGTAACCGCCGCCGACATCGGGGAACAGGCCGATGCCGGTTTCCGGCATGGCGAACAGGGTCTTTTCCGTCGCCACGCGATAGGGCGCATGAACGGAAATGCCGACACCGCCGCCCATGGTGATGCCGTCGATCAGGGCAACATAGGGCTTGCCATAGCGCTTGATTTCGGTGTTCAGGCGGTATTCGTCGCCCCAGAAGCGCGCCGCCCCGCCGTCGCCCGCCTTGCCGCTTTCGGTCAGGAAGCGGATATCGCCGCCGGCGCAGAACGCCTTATCCCCCGCCGCCGTGACCACCACCGCCTTGACCGCGTCATCGCCGGCCCATTCGGCCAGCTTGGCGCGCATGGCATCGACCATCGGGACATTCAGGGCGTTCAGCGCCTTCGGCCGGTTCAGGGTGACGAGGCCGATGGCGCCCCGGATCTCGAACAAGACATCTTCGGTCATGGCTCAGCGCCCCTCGATCAGCTTTCGCGCGATGATGACGCGCATGATTTCATTGGTGCCTTCCAGGATCTGATGCACCCGGAGATCGCGCAGGTAACGCTCGATCGGGAAATCCTTGAGGTAGCCGTAACCGCCGTGGATCTGCAACGCGTCGTTGACGATGTCGAAACAGGCATCGGTCGCGAAGCGCTTGCCCATGGCGCAGGCGACGGTCGCGCCCGGGTCCTTGCCGTCGAGCAGGAAGGCGCCGCGATGAACCATGAGGCGGGCGGCGTCGAGGTCGGTCGCCATGTCGGCCAGCTTGAACTGGATGGCCTGGAGCGCCGCCAGCGGCTTGCCGAACTGCTGGCGGTCGCGGGCATAGTCGGTCGCCAGTTCCAGCGACCGGCGCGCCCCGCCCAGCGAACAGGCGGCGATGTTCAGGCGTCCGCCGTCCAGGCCCTTCATGGCGATCTTGAAGCCGTCGCCTTCCTTGCCGACGATATTTTCCGCCGGCACGCGGCAATCCTCGAAGATCACCTGGGCGGTCGGCTGGGAATTCCAGCCGAGCTTGCGCTCCTGCGCGCCGAACGACAGGCCGGGGGTGCCCTTGTCGACGGTGATGCAGGTGATGCCGCCGGCGCCATTGTCCCCGGTCCTGACCATGCAGACATAGACGTCCGAAACCCCGCCGCCGGAAATGAAGGCCTTGGAACCGTTCAGGATGTAATGATCGCCATCACGCACCGCCCGCGTCTTCAGCGAGGCGGCGTCAGAGCCCGCCCCGGGCTCGGTCAGGCAATAGGAGGCCAGCTTTTCCATCGAGGCCAGGGCGGGCAGATAGCGCTGGCGCAGAGCCTCGGACCCGAAGGTATCGATCATCCACGACGCCATGTTGTGGATGGAAATGAAGGCCGCGGTCGAGGGGCAGGCCGCCGCCAATTCCTCGAAGATCAGAGCGGCATCGATCCGCTGAAGCCCGGACCCGCCGACATCGTCGCGCACGTAGATCCCGCCGAAGCCAAGGGCCGCCGCCGCGCGCAAGACATCGACGGGCAGGTGCTTCCGCTCGTCCCAATCCGCGGCATGGGGCTGCATGCGATCCTCGGCAAAGGCGCGTGCCGTGTCGCGAAAGGCGCGTTGGTCTTCGGTCAGCTCGAAATTCATGCTTCCTCCCGGTTGGCCGTGACTTTATGGCGGGGGGGTCGTGTGTCAATTCCACCCCCTTGCAGAACCATTGTGCGGCGACGCAACCCTTGCACCGGACTGTCCAAGGGATTACGCACAGGTTCAGGCCCCAGCAGCGACAGGGTATCATGGCTCGTTCCCCCTTCTTTGCCTCACCCTTCTCCGGTCCCACCTTCCCGACCACGCGGCCGCGCCGCAACCGGGCGACCGACTGGTCGCGCCGCCTGGTGTCGGAGAACAGGCTGTCGGTCGACGACCTGATCTGGCCGCTGTTCGTGACCGAGGGCGCGGGCGCGGGCAAGGAAGTGGCGGCCATGCCCGGCGTCTATCGCCACGATATCGCCGGCATCGTCGAGGCGGCGGAGGAAGCGGCCGGCCTCGGCATTCCGGCGATCGCCCTCTTCCCCCAGACCGACCCCGCGCTGAAGGATCCGACCGGCACCTATGCCGTCGACGACGACAATCTGGTCTGCCGGACCGTGCGCGCCCTGAAGCAGGCGCGGCTCCCGGTCGGCATCATCTGCGATATCGCCCTCGATCCCTATACCAGCCATGGCCATGACGGCGTGCTGCGCGACGGCGCCATCGTCAATGACGAGACGGTGGCGCTCCTGGTCCAGCAGGCCCTGGTGCTGGCGGAGGCGGGGGCCGATGTCGTCGCCCCGTCCGACATGATGGACGGGCGGATCGGCGCCATCCGCCACGCGCTGGACGATGCCGGCCACCAGTCGGTGCAGATCTGCGCCTATGCCGCCAAATATGCCAGCGCCTTCTATGGCCCGTTCCGCGATGCGGTCGGCTCCGCCGCCAATCTCGGCCAGGGCGACAAGCGCACCTACCAGATGGACCCGGCCAACAGCGACGAGGCGCTGCGCGAGGTCGCCCTCGACCTGGCCGAAGGCGCCGACATGGTGATGGTGAAGCCGGGCATGCCCTATCTCGACATCATCCACCGGGTGAAGGCGAGTTTCGGCGCCCCCACCTTCGCCTATCAGGTCTCGGGCGAATACGCGATGATCCAGGCCGCCAGCCTGAACGGCTGGATCGACGGCAAAAAAGCCATGCTCGAAGCCCTCCTCGCCTTCAAGCGCGCGGGGGCGGATGCGGTTCTCACCTATTTCGCCGCCGAGGTCGCGAAAATCCTCAAGGCGGGGTGACCAGGGCCCGGCGTACCGGGCCGCCGTAGCCGCAGATCCGGTCGTCCGCGGTCAGCAGCAACAGCCCCTCGACACGCGCCTGGGCCAGCAGCAGCCGGTCGAAGGGATCCTTGTGCAGCGGTGCCAGATCGCCGACGGCAATGGCGTGGGCCCCGGTCACCGGAACCTCCAGGTAACCGTTGTCGACCAGCGACCGCCACAGGATCGCCGGGGGCAGGGTGAAATCCGGCCGCCCCAGCCCATGCTTGATCGCCACTTCCCAGATGCTGGCGGTACTGAAATGAAGCCGGTTGGCCTCGTCGACAATCAGCGCGGCCGTCTCGTCCGACAAGCGCCCGGGAGCCAGGGCTGCCCAGATCAGGATATGCGTGTCCAGCAGCAGGTTCACGGCACGCCGTCGAACAAGGCCGCGATATCATCCTCGCCGATCGTATCGAAATCGGCCGGAACCTCGAATTGTCCGGCCAGGAAGCCCAGCCGGCGGGGCACCGCCGGGATAGGCGCCTCGAGCGGCACGACCTTCACCATCGGACGGCCGGCCTTGGCGATGATGAAGCTCTCCCCCTTCGCGGCCTGTTCGACGAGGCGCGAGAGATGAGTCTTCGCATCATGGATATTGACCATACGCACGGCCATCCCGGCACCTCAGTAAACTAATACGGGTTAGTTTATTTACCCGCCCGGTCCTGCGCAAGCCTTCACCTCCGGCGTGACGGCCGACACGGAAATGACCGGCACGTCACTTTAAGGTCGCCGCATCGACAACGACGAACGAGGTGGCGGCCATGGCGCGCCAGATGACGATCGAGTTCCGCAATTTCACCGGTCTGGACCTTTCCACGGCGGTGCCCTATCGCCGGCCGCGCTACAAGGCGCCGGGTTTCGGCGAGCAGACCATGGTGCGGGGCGCGATCACGGGTGCGGCGGCGGTTTCCAACGCCGGCAAGGTGATGGCGGATACGCTGGCGTTCGAAAATGCGGCCGCCGGTTCGGTCCGGCTTGCCGGCACCATCCCCGGGGCGACGATCGCCAAGCCTCATCCCGACATCACCTATGCCTTCGGCGGCACGGTCAGCGCCGGCGCGGTCGCCACCGTCGGGGTTTCGGGCGGCGTCTATGTCTGGGCCAAGTTCCCGGGGATCGAAGTCGGCACCTATGCCGCGGTCGCGGTCGGAGCCGCCACCAATGTCGGCTATTCGGGCGGCGGCGAGCTGACCATCTATTTCGGCTCGGCGCCGGCCATGCTGGCGGGCGATTCGATTGCGGTGGCGGTGGACATCAGCCTGGGCGGGCCGGTCACCCTTTCCGGCCAGGTGATCCTGAGCGCGCCGCCCGGCACCACCGGCACGCCGCCCCGCCTGCCGCCCGGCTGGCGGCCCGAGGTCATCGGCATCGCCTTCGCCCTGACCGCGGGCTGGAGCGTGCTGCCGGTCAGCATTTCGGTGATGCCCACCCGGACCGCGATCCGCCCGCTCGCCAGCTTCTGAGCCCGCGTGCCGGCCCCTTTGCCGGGGCCGGCACGTCGCTTCAGCATCGTCAGGCGACGTGGAAACCGGTTCGCCGTCGGTCAATCCCCGATCTCGACCACCGTATCGGTATAGAAACCGTTGAAATGGCTGGCCAGCGCATTGGAATAGGCGCCCACTTGGCCGATCTCAATCCAGTCGCCGTCGGTCACGTCGTCGGGCAGGACGAAGGGTTCGGGCAGGACATCCAGGCTGTCGCAGGTCGGGCCGAAGATGCGGAAGGGGGCGAAGTCGCGCGACATGGGCTTGCCGCCCCGGCGGATCAGGCGCACCGGCGGCGTCAGCTTGCCGATATTGAGTTCCGACAGGTTGCCGTAGATCCCGTCGTTGACGTAAAGGCTGCCGCCCTTCCGCAGGTGGACCTGGACGATCTGGGTGCAGCCTTCGACCACCAGGGCGCGGCCCGGCTCGCACATCAATTCGCAATCGGGCGGCAGGTCGAGCTTGGCCGCGGCATCGCGGATCGTCTTGAAGAATATGTCGAGCGGGGCGATCTGGGTGCCGCGGTAATGGGCCGGGAAGCCGCCGCCGACATTGAGGAAGCGGAGCTTCACCCCCGCCTCGCGCATCACCTCGCCCGCCTCGTGGATGGCGCGGGAATAGGCTTCGGGCGTGCGGCACTGGCTGCCGACATGGAAGGATATGGCCGGGACATAGCCCCGGCGCTCGACGTCGCGCAGCAGTTCGACCGTCTCCGCCTTGGTGGCGCCGAATTTCAGCGACAGGTCGAAGGCGGCGTAACCGGATGCGGTCTGCAGCCGGACCTGGATGACGTCCGGGTGCTTGCCGACGTTTTCCTCGATCTTGTCCAGTTCATCTACCGAATCGACCACCCAGGCTTCGATGCCATAGATGTGGTCGGCCGCCTCGATCGCCGCCGTGCCCTTGACCGGGTGGTTGAAATAGCATTCCGCCTCGGGCAGCAGCTCCTGGACCAGCGCCACCTCGTTCAGCGAGGCGGTGTCGAAATGGCGGATGCCCGCCCGCCACAGGCTGTTCAGCACCAGGGGATGCGGGTTGCATTTGACGGCATAGAGCACCCGGCCGGGAAAGCCCTTGAGAAAGGTCTCGGCGCTGCGGGCCAGCCGGTCGGGATGGACGCAAAGGATCGGATAGGAGGGGTTCAGCACCTCGACCACCTGATCGACACTCGAAAACCGCCGATATTTCATCGCCTTCCCTCTTGCCGTCCGCTTCAGGGGATGATGGCCCGGTGCCGTGACGAAATCATGTCACCGCCATGACGGCGCCATGGGCCTCCAAATGGACGATCCGCCGCCCCTGCCCCGCCCGCAAGCTGAAACAGGGAGGTGGACCATGACCAATGCCATTCACGCCGGCCGCATTGCGCTCGTCACCGGGGCCAATCGCGGCATCGGCTTTGAAACCGCGCGCGGCCTTGTCGCCCAGGGGGCGGATGTCGTGATCGCCTGTCGCGATGCCGGCCGCGCCGAAGACGCGGTCCGCCGCCTCGGCGCCGAACGGCCGGGCGCGCGGGTGGCGGAGGTCCCCCTCGCCCTCGACGATCTTGCCAGCATCGAAGCATGCCGCGCCGAGGTGGCGCGGCGTTACGGCCATCTCGACCTGCTGGTCTGCAATGCCGGGGTCTTCGGCGTCGAGCACGGCCATACCGCCCAGGGGTTCGAGTGGCATTTCGGCGCCAATTGCCTTGGCCATTTCGCCCTGACCCTCGGCCTTCTGCCCCTGATGGCGGGGCGGCCGGATGCGCGGGTGGTGACGGTCACCAGCGCCATGTACAGGAAAGCCCGGCTCGATTTCAGCGATCTCGACTGGCGCCGGCGCAAATACGGCAAATGGCAGGCCTATGCCGATTCGAAGCTCGGCAATCTTCTGCTGGCGGAGGAATTGCAGCGCCGGCTGGACGCTGCGGGCATCGCGGTGAAGAGCCTGCTGTCCCACCCCGGCTATGCCGCCACCAACAGCCCCTGGGGCGGGCGCTCGATCAAGCCGACGTTGATGGAAACCGCCATGCTGGCCCTCGGCAATGCCTTGATGGCGCAATCGCCGGCCATGGGGGCCGCCCCCAGCCTGCTCGCCGCCGGCGACCCGTCGGCCCGGGGCGGCGACCTCTATGGTCCCTCGCGGCTTGGGGGCATGCGGGGGCCGGCGGCCAAGGCGGACAAGAAGATCCCGCCCGATCCCGCCACCGCCGCCCGGCTCTGGGACGTGGCGTCAAGCCTGACCGGCACGAACTGGGGGTTCCGCAGCGCCGCATGACATGCTCAAGTCGGGGCTGGACCAAGGACCCCCGCCCCGATGACCACCCCCGCCATCACCATCGCCGATATCCATGCCGCCGCCGCCGCCCTGGCCGGCCAGATCATCGCCACCCCTTGCGCCGAGGCGCGGACGCTGAGCCAGATCACCGGGGCGCGCCTGTTCCTGAAGTTCGAGAACCATCAGTTCACCGCATCCTTCAAGGACCGGGGCGCCTGCAACAAGCTGCAAAGCCTGGGCGCCGAGGAACGCAAGGCCGGCGTCATCGCCATGTCCGCCGGCAACCATGCCCAGGGGGTCGCCTATCACGCCGCCCGCCTGGGCATTCCGGCGACCATCGTCATGCCCCGCACCACGCCCTTCGTGAAGGTGCGCCAGACCCGCGACCACGGCGCCCGGGTGGTGCTGGAGGGCGAGATGCTGGCCGGCGCCTTCGCCGCCGCCCAGCGCATCGCGGCCGATAAGGGCCTCGTCATGATCCACCCTTTCGACGATCCCTTCGTGATCGCGGGCCAGGGCACCGTCGGCCTTGAAATGCTGGCGGCCGTGCCGGACCTCGAAGTCCTGGTCGTGCCCATCGGCGGCGGCGGTCTGATCGCCGGCATCGCCACGGCGGCCAAGACCCTGAACCCGGCGATCCGGGTGATCGGGGTCGAGGCCGCCCTCTATCCCTCGATGTACAATGCCCTGCGCGGCACGGCGGAAGTCTGCGGCGGCATGACCATCGCCGAGGGCATCGCGGTGAAGGAAGCCGGGCAATTGACCCGGGCCATCGCCCGCGACCTCGTCGACGATATCCTTCTCGTTACCGAGGCCGACCTGGAGCGCGCCATCGGCCTGCTGCTGGCGATCGAGAAGACGGTGGTCGAAGGCGCCGGTGCCGCCGGCCTGGCCGCGGTCATGGCTCACCCCGCCCTCTTCGCCGGGCGGCGCACGGGCATCGTGCTGTCGGGCGGCAATATCGATCCCCGCCTGCTCGGCGAGGTGATCCGCCGCAACCTGGTGCGCGAGGGCCGGATCGCCGGCCTCCGGGTGCAGATTTCCGACAGCCCGGGCACGCTCGCCACCATCGCCACCCTGGTCGGCGAGGCCGGGGGCAATATCCTGGACGTTTCGCACCAGCGCCTGTTCCTGGACGTGCCGGTGAAGAATACCGACCTCGACCTCGTGATCGAGACCCGCGACGCCGAGCATCTGGCCGAAATCATCGCCCGGATCGAAGCCGCCGGCTATCCGGTGCGCCGCCTGTCGACGACGGCGGATTGAGCGGACGGCTACGCGGGCCCCGAGACATCCGTCCGCTATTTCGCGTCAAGGATCCGGGCCAGCGCGGCGTCAAGGGCCGGGAGGTCATCCCGGATCGTCAGCATGACCCGCTCGTCGAGTATGTCGTCGTAGGTATGGGCCAGCGCGTTGCGAAATCCGGCGATCATCTTCGCCGGGATAGCGTATGCGGCGAGCAGGTCGGCGGGAATGTCCCGGACAGCCGCGTCGATGGCCATGAAGGCGCGCTCGATGGCATAGCGGGTCTTGCGATCCTCCTTGATGGCCTCGAGATCGCGGCCCGCCGCCCACTCCCGGACAAGCCGGACATTGTCCCGCGCCTCGGCGATGGCGAGGGCGACCTTTCCCGATCGCTCAGAAGACATCGAGCAATTGGCTTTCCGCCACGGCACGCAGGCGGCGGCCGGGCCGCAGGGCGTCGCGACGAACGACGAGATCGACCGGCCGGCCAAAGATACCGGCCAACGCGCTCTGGATGCCGCCGACGTCGAAGGCGCTGAACAGGGGCTTCCGGCCGCCCGGCCCCTCGTCGAGATCGACCATGACGTCGATATCGCTTGCCGCGGTCGCCGCATCACGGGCGACCGAGCCGAACAAATAGGCATGCACGACCCCGAGGGCGGCAAGACCCTCGCGGTTGTCACGGAGACGTTTCACGGCTTCGTCGCGGCGCATGGCTCATTTTTACCAGGGGATGCAGGGACTGTCATCGGCCGAGCGCCGTCCCGCTCACCCGCCCTGATTGACCAGGACGGCGATCCAGTCCCGCCCGGGGGCCCAGCCGCCGGGCATGACCCGGCCCCGGGCGTCGACGGCGATGCGGCTGAGAGTCACGCCCTGGAGAACATTGCCGCCGATCGCCTCGATGCATTGGCCGGAGGGGCTGAAACTGCAACCGGCGCGGCCGACCACGATATCGCAATGCATGGGGCGCGAGCCTTCGGCGACCAATTGCCGCCAATGGCGGGCCGGGGGCGCGCTGCGCGTGGCGCAGACGAGGTCGCCCGCCCTGGGCGCCGCCTCGTCGATGCCGGCGATGCGGAAGGCGCGGCCGGCATTGGCACTGTCGGCGACATAGTCCCAATGGGTGTCGCTGTAGCGGAAGCGGCTCTCGGGCACGCCGGCGCCATAGACCACCCAGGAGACGAAGGCGGCGGACCAGGGCTCGGCGAAGGGGCTGCGCCCGACCGGCAGGCGGTCCAGCGCCTCCTGCTCGATGGCGCCGTCGGCCGCGCGAACCTCGGCGAAACCGGCCGAGATCGCGGCGATTTCCCAATAGTTCCGGTGCGGCGGCGTGGCGCACCAATATTCGGCCAGCATGGGGAAGGCTTCGCGTTCGTGCTCCCAGACCGTGGCCGCGGTCGAGGGCAGCAGCAGGAGCGAGCGGCCGGGCTGGATCTCCACCTCGCGCCGGCCCCATCTGGTCCATTCGGCGGCGGCGATCCGCACCATGGCGGCGGCCAGGCCGTCGCGCGCCGGGGCCGGCGCCCGGTCGCCGCAGGCGAAGGGCACGGGAATGTCGCCGACCGGCCGGGCGGGCAGCGCCGCCCCCGGGCGCCCGCCCGGCCGGTTGGCGCAGGACCCGAGCATCACCAGGGCAATCGCGAGGCAAGCCAGCGATGCGGCGATTTTCATGAAATCCCCCGGCCCGACACCATGTCTAAGCGGTTTGTTAACCACCCGGGGTCAGAGTACAGACAGTCTTTCGCGCTGCAACCCCGGTTTCCTCCATGCTCCTCCTCATCGGTGTCGCCGTCGTCTTCGGTTGCGTGATTTCGGGCTATGTCCTCGCCGGCGGCCATATCGAGGTCCTGTGGCAGCCGCTCGAATTCCTCATCATCTTCGGGGCGGCGATCGGCGCCTATATCATCGCCAATCCCCCCTCGGTGCTGAAGAAGAGCGGCGCCGCGCTCGGCGCCGCCTTCAAGGGGCCGCGCTACAAGAAGGCCGCCTATCTCGAACTCCTCACCCTGCTCTATTCGACGTTCAAGCTGGCGCGCAGCAAGGGCATGCTGGCGCTCGAACAGCATGTCGAGAACCCGCACGACAGCACGCTGTTCCAGCAGTTCCCGATCTTCTACAAAGACCATCACGCCCAGGTCTTCCTGTGCGACTACCTGCGCCTGATGACCCTGGGCACGGAAAACGCCTTCGAAATGGAAAGCCTGATCGACCTCGAACTCGATACCCATGCGGCCGAGGAACACGAAGTCGCCCATGCGATCCAGAACATGGCGGACGGCATGCCGGCACTCGGCATCGTCGCCGCCGTCCTTGGCATCATCCACACCATGGGCTCGATCACCGAGCCGCCGGAAGTGCTGGGCCATCTGATCGGCGCGGCGCTGGTCGGCACTTTCATGGGTGTCTGGATGTCCTACGGCTTCATCGCCCCGATCGCCAATTCGGTACGCGCGACCCATGAGGCCGAGATGCGCTATCTTCACTGCATCAAGGCCGGGCTTCTCGCCCACCTGCAGGGCTATCCCCCGGCGGTGGCGGTCGAATTCGCCCGGAAGGCCTTGCAGACCCATGTCCGCCCGACCTTCTACGAGGTCGAGGAGGCGACCCAGAAACTCCAGGCGGTTTAAGGCGCGACCAGACCATGGCCAACGGCGACAACGGGCAGGCCCCCTCGATCATCATCAAGCGGGTGAAGAAAGTCGCCGGCGGCCATCACGGCGGCGCCTGGAAGGTCGCCTATGCCGATTTCGTGACCGCGATGATGGCCTTCTTCCTGCTGCTGTGGCTGCTGAACGCGACCTCGGAAGCGCAGAAACAGGGCATCGCCGATTATTTCGACCCGGTCAGCGTGAGCGAGACCACGTCGGGCGCCGGCGGCGTCCTGGGCGGGCAGAGCATTTCGAGCGACGGCAACCGCAACAGCGGCGGCAGCCCCGCCCTGATCACCCGGATCGAGCCGGACAGCGCCACCACCGACGCCGAGGAAAACGACGACAGCCAGCCCCTCAGCGACCTCGGCCAGGGCAGCGACGGCAACCGGCAGCGGAGCGCCGACGGCGGCCAGCAATCCTCCGCCCTGACCGCCCCCCTGCCCGGCGACCAGAACAACCAGAGCAACCAGAGCAGCGCGGCCGGCGCCGACCAGCCGCCCCCGGCCGACACCCGCGCCGAAGCCATGGCGCGGGCGGAGCAGCAGCGCTTCAAGGAAACCGCGGATGCCCTGCGCCAGGCGCTGCAATCCTCGCCGGAATTGCAGGTCATCGCCTCGCAGGTGCTGGTCGACATCACGCCCGAGGGCATGCGCATCCAATTGGTCGACGGCAGGAACGAAGCCATGTTCCAGTCCGGCTCGTCGCGCATGTCGCCCAAGATGGTCGAACTGCTGGGCAAGATCGCGGCGGTGATCGGGCGCCTGCCCAACCGCATCGCCGTCGCCGGCCACACGGATGCGGCGCCCTATCGCTCGTCGACCGGCTATACCAATTGGGAATTGTCGGCGGATCGCGCCAACGCCAGCCGCCGGGTGCTGATCGATGCCGGCGTGAAGCCCGAACGGGTCTACCAGATCTCGGGCAAGGCGGCGTCGGAGCCGCTGAACCCCGACAATCCGCTCGACCCCGCCAACCGGCGCATCACCATCACCCTGCTGCGCGAAAGCCCGGTGTTGCCACCGGGCATCGCGACCGTGCCCGCCCTGCCGTGAGCGCGCCCTGCCCTGAGCGTCAGGGCAGGGCTTCCTCCGATTGGGCCGCGTTCATCGCCCGGCGGGCTTCCGCGGTTTCCTCGAAGGCCCTCTTCACCTGCGGGTGCGTCGTCATGAAGTGACGGAAGTCGCGCTTGTCCAGGGTGAAGAACTGGCAATAGTCGAGGGCTGTCACATCCGCCGAGCGGCGTTCGCCCGACAGCAGGGCCATTTCGCCGAAATGCTCGCCCGGGCCCAGCTTGATCCGGGCATCGGCGATATCGACCTGCACCCGCCCGGCCGCGATGAAGAACACCGATTCCGCCCGGTCGCCCTTGCGGATCAGGCGCTCGCCCGGGTTGGCCGTGCGATGCTTGAACAGGCTGAGCAGGTCGTGGCGCTCGTGCGGGTCGAGCTTGGCGAACATGGGGAAGCTCTCGGCCAGTTGCTGGGCCTTCAGCACCTTTTCCGCCTCGCGCGCTTCCTGGCGGATATGGGCCTTCATCAATTCGCGTTCGAGCGAACGGAGATTGGCGGCGCCCCGCACCTCGCCCTCGGCCGGCACCAGCTTTTTGGCCAGCCGGTCCATAGCGTAGAAGACCAGGGGATTCAAGGTAATGGATAGCAGCGCCCCGGCCAGGATCAGGTCCTGCCCCTCCGCCGGCATGAGTTTCAGCCCGATGCCGAGCCCGGCCAGGATGAAGGAGAATTCGCCGATCTGGGCCAGCGCCGCCGAGACGGTCAGCGCCGTCGCCATCGGATAGCCGAGGGCGAGCACGATCGCCGCCGCGATCGCCGTCTTGCCGACCACGATGATGGCCAGCACCACGAGCACGGACAGCGGCTCGTTGATCAGCACCATGGGGTCGAACAGCATGCCGACCGAGACGAAGAACAGGACCGAGAAGGCATCCTGCAACGGCATCGATTCGCTGGCCGCCTTATGCGAGAAATCGGATTCGTTCAGCACGACGCCGGCGAAGAAGGCCCCGAGCGCGAAAGAAACGCCGAAGAGCACGGCCGAGCCGAAAGCGATGCCGAGCGCGATCGCCAGCACCGACAGGGTGAACAATTCGCGCGAGCCGGTGCGCGCCACCTGGGCCAGCACCCAGGGCACCACCCGCGGCCCGAGCAGCAGGGCAAGGGCGACGAAGGCCGCCACCTTGCCGAGCGTGATGGCCAGGCCGAGCCAGAGGCCGGTCCCGCCGCCCGCCGTCTCGCCGCCATGGGCGCCGTCGACGGTGCCGCCCAGCGCCTCGGCGAAGGCCGGCAGCAGCACCAGGGCGAGCACCATCGCCAGATCCTCGACGATCAGCCAGCCGACCGCGATGCGGCCGTTGACGCCGTTGACCGCGTTCCGCTCCTCCAAGGCCTTGAGGAGCACGACCGTACTCGCGACCGAAAGGCTGAGGCCGAAGACGATCCCCGCCCCCAGCGACCAGCCCCAGATCTGCGCGATGCCGATGCCGAGCGCGGTCGCCACGCCGATCTGGGCGATCGCGCCGGGCAGCGCGATCCAGCGCACCGCCATCAGGTCGGAAGCCGAGAAATGCAGGCCGACGCCGAACATGAGCAGAATGACGCCGATCTCGGCAAGCTGGGTCGCCAGCCCCGCATCGGCGACGAAACCGGGCGTGAACGGCCCGACCGCGACCCCGGCGATGAGATAGCCGATCAGCGGCGGCAGGCGTAACTTATTGGCAAAGAAACCGAAGATGAAAGCGATAACGAAGCCGATGGCCACGGTTGCAATCAGAGACGTGTCATGTGGCATCGGCCCTCCTATTCCGGTCGAACGACAAGCGTTAAATTATGGTGGCTAAAGTCTAATATCACATCGGGTGGAAGGTTCCCCCGAAACAGGGGCATCAGGACAAAAAAATGGAACCCGGGCCATGAAAGTACAGGTTCAGACGGCGGATTTCGACGTGGGCGCCATCCTCGACGGCATGACCGGCGACGGCGGAATCGGGGCGGTCGCCTCGTTCATCGGCATCGTGCGCGATCATGGTGACAACAAGGATGTCGTCGGCATCGAACTCGAACATTATCCCGGCATGACCGAAAAGGCCCTGCTCCGCCTCGCGGAGACGGCGCGGGACCGTTTCGGCCTGACCGGCGGCATCATCATTCACCGGGTCGGGCCCTTGCGCCTCGGCGAGCGCATCGTCCTGGTCGCCACCGCCGCCCCCCATCGCGCCGCCGCGCTCGAGGGCTGCGGCTTCCTGATCGACGCGCTGAAAACCACCGCCCCGTTCTGGAAGCGCGAACTGACGGCCGACGGCGCCAGCGCCTGGGTCGCCGCCAAGGACTCGGACGACGATGCTGCCGCTCGCTGGGGCTGAGATCGGCAAAGCCCGTTGACGGGCGATTTGGAAAATGGCAATTTTCCATTTGTGAGGAAACAGGCACGGCGCTTGACCTTCCCGGTCGGCGGCGCTTATCTGCACCCTCTTCGGAAATTGCAGATTTAGCGATTTTCGTACGTAAAATTGCCTTCAACGTTCGGAAGCCGATCGTGTCCATCGACACCCTGACCCACCTGCAACGCCTCGAGGCCGAGAGCATCCACATCATGCGTGAGGTGGTGGCCGAGACGGAAAATCCGGTCATGCTCTATTCGGTCGGCAAGGACAGCGCCGTGATGCTCCATCTGGCGCAGAAGGCCTTCTATCCGTCGAAGCCGCCCTTCCCCCTGCTCCATGTCGACACGACGTGGAAATTCCGGGAAATGATCAGCTTCCGCGACAATATGGCGAAGACCCTGGGCATGGACCTGCTGGTCCATATCAACCCGGAAGGCGTCGCCATGAACATCAGCCCCTTCGTCCACGGTTCGGCGCTGCACACCGACATCATGAAGACGCAAGGGCTGAAGCAGGCGCTGGACCAATACGGCTTCGACGCGGCCTTCGGCGGCGCCCGCCGCGACGAGGAAAAGTCGCGCGCCAAGGAACGCATCTTCTCCTTCCGCTCGGCCCAACACCGCTGGGACCCGAAGAACCAGCGCCCGGAACTCTGGCAGCTGTACAATACGCGGAAGAACAAGGGCGAATCGATCCGCGTCTTCCCGCTGTCGAACTGGACCGAACTCGACATCTGGCAATATATCCACCTCGAGAACATCCCGATCGTGCCGCTCTATTTCTCGGCGGAGCGGCCGGTGGTGGAACGCGACGGCACCCTGATCATGGTCGACGACGACCGCATGCCGCTCGCCCCCGGCGAGACGCCGGTGATGAAGAAGGTGCGCTTCCGCACCCTCGGCTGCTATCCGCTGACCGGCGCGATCGAGAGCGAGGCGGACACGCTGCCCGCCATCATCCAGGAAATGCTGCTGACCCGAACCTCCGAGCGCCAGGGCCGGGTGATCGACCACGATCAATCCGCCTCCATGGAAAAGAAGAAGCAGGAGGGGTATTTCTGATGGCCCATGTCTCCGACCTGATCGCCACCGATATCGAGCAATACCTGAAGGTGCACGAGCGGAAATCGCTGCTGCGCTTCATCACCTGCGGTTCGGTGGACGACGGCAAATCGACCCTGATCGGGCGCCTGCTCTACGATTCGAAGATGATCTTCGAGGACCAGATGACGGCCCTCGAAAACGATTCGAAGAAGGTCGGCACCCAGGGCGGCGAGATCGATTTCGCCCTTCTCGTCGACGGCCTCGCCGCCGAGCGCGAACAGGGCATCACCATCGACGTCGCCTATCGCTTCTTCTCGACCGAGAAGCGGAAGTTCATCGTCGCCGACACCCCGGGCCACGAGCAATATACCCGCAACATGGTGACCGGCGCGTCCACCGCCCAGGTCGCCGTGATCCTGATCGATGCGCGGAAGGGCGTGCTGACCCAGACCCGGCGGCATTCCTACCTCGTCTCCCTGATCGGCATCCGCAAGGTCGTGCTGGCCATCAACAAGATGGACCTGGTCGATTACGACCAGGCGACCTTCGAGCGCATCCTGGCCGATTACAAGGCCTTCGCCGCCCGGATCGGCCTTGCCGATATCGCCGCGATCCCGCTGTCGGCGCTGAAGGGCGTCAACATGCTGGCCCGGGCCGAGGAAACGCCCTGGTACCAGGGCCCGTCCCTGATGGAATATCTCGAGACCGTCGAGGTCGAGGACGAGGCCCGCAAGGCCCCCTTCCGCCTGCCCGTGCAATGGGTGAACCGGCCGAACCTGGATTTCCGCGGCTTTTCGGGCCAGATCGCGGCGGGCGAGATCCGGCCCGGCGATGCCGTCCGCGTCCAGCCCTCGGGCCGCGCCTCGACCGTCGCCCGCATCGTCACCCAGGACCGCGACCTCGAGGTCGCGGTCGCCGGCCAGTCCATCACCCTGACCCTGGCGGACGAGATCGACATTTCCCGCGGCGACGTGATTTCCCGCACCGACGGGCCGGCGAGCGTGGCCGACCAGTTCGAGGCGACCCTGGTCTGGATGAGCGACGGCGCCATGCTGCCCGGCCGCCCCTACCTGATGAAGCTCGGGACCAAGGTGGTCACCGCCTCGATCACCGAGCCGAAATACAAGGTGAACGTCAATACGCTGGAACACCTGGCGGCGAAGAAGCTGGATCTCAACGAGATCGGCATCGTCAATGTCGCCACCGACCAGCCGGTCGCCTTCGACCCCTACAAGGAAAACACGACCACCGGCGGCTTCATCCTGATCGACCGCATCAGCAATGCGACGGTCGGCGCCGGCATGCTGCATTTCGCGCTCCGCCGCTCGGACAACGTCCATTGGCAGGCGGTCGACGTCGCCAAGGACCAGCGCGCCGACCTGAAGGGCCAGAAGCCGGCGATCCTGTGGTTCACCGGGCTTTCCGGCGCCGGCAAATCGACCATCGCCAATATGGTCGAGAAGAAGCTCTATGCCCGCGGCCGCCACACCTATCTGCTCGACGGCGACAATGTCCGCCACGGCTTGAACAAGGACCTGGGCTTCACCGATGCCGACCGGGTGGAGAATATCCGCCGCGTGGCCGAGGTTTCGAAGCTGATGGTGGATGCGGGCCTGATCGTCCTCGTCTCCTTCATCTCGCCCTTCCGCTCGGAGCGGCGCATGGCGCGCGAACTGGTCAAGGCCGGCGAATTCTTCGAAGTCTTCGTCGACACGCCGCTGGCGGTCGCCGAGGCCCGGGATGTGAAAGGTCTCTACAAAAAGGCGCGCGAGGGCAAGCTGAAGAACTTCACCGGCATCGACAGCCCCTATGAGGCGCCGGAAGATCCGGAAATCCACCTCCAGGCCGCCGACCTCGCCGTCGAGACCGCGGCCGACGCCATCATCGCCCACCTGGAGGGCGCCGGCGTCATCTGACGCCGGACGGCCCATCCGGGCAAGGCGCGGGGGAACGGCTCAGGCCGCCTTCACCGCCTTCAGGAAGCGGTCGACACCGGCGCGCAGCCGCTCGGCCTGGCGGTCGAGATCGCCGGCCGCGCGAAAGACGTGGTTCGACGAGGTCGAGGTCTCCGAGGCGGCATCGCGCACGCCGTCGATCGCGGTCGAGACGGCTTGGGCGCGCCGCGCCGCCTGATCGACATTGCGGGCGATCTCGCTCGTCGCCGCCGTCTGGTTGGCGAGCGTCTTCACCTCGGCCGCGACCACCGCGAAGCCCTTGCCCGTCTCCCCCGCCCGTGCCGCCTCGATCGTCGCGTTGAGCGCAAGCAGCTTGGTCTGGCCGGCGGTCGCCTCGATCAGGCGGATCATTTCGCCGATCCGGTCGGCGGCGCCGCTGAGACCGGCGACATTACCGTCGATGCAGCATTCCTCCGTGTCGCAGGGCCGTTGACGCATGGCGGTGCCCGGCCCATCCTCGGGCCGGCGGTTCGGACAGGCGCGGAAAGGTCGTGGCATTGCGTATCGGCCGGGGCGCAGGCGGCGGGAATGGCGACGTGACCATCTGGCGGCACTGGCTGGCGCTGGTCGCCCTTTCAGCCGTACTGGCCGTATTGCTCGCCGGGGCCGGGCTGCCGGCGGCCTTGCTGCTCGGCCCGA
The DNA here is from genome assembly GCF_003173055.1 of Zavarzinia compransoris. NCBI lineage: Bacteria > Pseudomonadati > Pseudomonadota > Alphaproteobacteria > Rhodospirillales > Zavarziniaceae > Zavarzinia > Zavarzinia compransoris. The sequence continues at coordinate 424,291 of NZ_QGLF01000001.1, read as the reverse complement.
TGCTGGCGGGGATCGCGCTGGCGGTTTCGGGCCGCGCGCTCGACGTGCCGGGGCGGCCCTATGCGCTTGCCCAGGGCGTGCTCGGCTGCATGATGGCGCGGGCGATGCCGCTTTCCGTCACCGGCGAGGTGATGGGCCATTGGCCGATCCTGGTCGTCGGCATCGCCGCGGTGATCGCGGCCAGCGCCGCCCTCGGCTTCGGCCTGGCGCGGCTGCGCCTGCTGCCGGGCACGACCGCGGTCTGGGGCAGCAGCCCGGGGGCCGCCTCGGCCATGGTGCTGATGGCCGAGGCTTATGGCGCCGATCCCCGGCTGGTCGCCTTCATGCAATATACAAGGGTGATCCTGGTCACGGTGATCGCCTCGGCGGTCGCGGGCGGGCACGGGCCCGAGCGGCTGCAAGCGGTCGAATGGTTCGGCCCCATCGACGGGCAGGCGCTGGCGGCGACCCTGGCGCTGGCGCTGCTGGGCCCGGTCGTCGCGGCCCGGGCGCGGATCCCGGCGGGGGCGATGCTGGTGCCGCTCGTCGCCGGCACGCTGCTGGTCCATGCCGGCGTCATGACCATCGAACTGCCGCCGCCCCTGCTCGCCCTGGCCTATGCCCTTCTCGGCTGGTGCATCGGCTTGCGCTTCACGCCGGGGCTGCTGCGCCATGCGCTGCGGGCCCTGCCGGCGATCGTCGCCGCGATGCTGGTCCTGATCGCGCTCTGTGAGGTGCAGGGCGGTTTAGGCAGAGGGCGGATGCGGGATTTGGTGGGGGATGCGGGGACCTGGTGGGACGGAAACCCGCAGGAATACAGGCATCTCAAAAAAATTCGTTCAGAAATGAGACGTTCAGGGTTCCGGAAAGCGATTTGAGCACTTTTCCGGGGCTTCCGACGATTTGTGCAGGGCGTTTTGAGCACTCGACGAGCGGCAAATGACGGGGCGGGAGAGCGCTTCGAGAGGATCGGACATGAGGTTCCTCGGCCGGCGTGAAAGATGCCCGAATAGCCTGTATTTCCGCCATTCCCTGGCCTTTTGCCAAGTCTCTCCCGAGATAAATGGGGCCCGCCTTTCACGCTTGGAAGCCGTCAAAATGCGAGTTCCGAGTTCCAGCGACAAAGTCGGAACTCCGGTTCCGACTTCGCCCGCGCGTTCCGACTTATCGTAACCCATTGAAAATAAATCAGTTTCTGGAATGGCGGGCGGCGGTGCGCAATGGAAAAGTCGGAACTGAATTTCCGGCCATTTAGAGGCTAATCATGGCACAGCGGACGCGGCCGACGATGCGCAGTTCATTCAGTGCCGCGCCTATCAAAACCTCGGGCTGGGTAGAAGGATTGTCGGAGACAATGGCCAAGCCGACCATGCGACCGTCGGCGCCACGGCCGAGGGGGGTCAGTCTTTTTACGTAGGAATGACCTGCGCGGCTGAAGGCGTAGATGCCGGAATGCTGAACCTGATCCTCGGCACCGTGAACGAGAACCAGTGCACCATCGGGGATGGTGGGGGCCATGCTATCCCCCTGCACGCGGACGATGCCGGCGCGGGCCGGATTGATACCGTTGTCGCGCAACCACGTCTTGCTGAATGCGAGGTGGCCATCTTCCGTTTCAGACACCGGCACAAGGCCAGGCCCGGCCGACACGTTGACATTGTAGCGGGCGATCAGGTTGAAATCTTGCCCCCCAACCCGCGTGTCGATCGCTGGGGGCGGTTCGAGCATGTCCGCCCTTCGTGGAGGGCCGAAATACAATTCCAGATCCAGCGCCCGAGCCAGAGCCATCAGGTTTTCCAGTGTTGGCGATCCGTAGCGCCGTCGCCCCATATTAGCGATTAGCGCGTCATTGCCCACGGCCTTCAAGGACGCATCCTTGGCCGACATCCCCAACTCTTTCAGGCGGGCCTTAACGACGGCCAATACGGCGTCCGTGTCCATTTGGCATTTCTGCCAAAATTTTACACCTGCCGCAACAGTGGGCTTGATATTGGCATCTATGCCAGTCATCATATTGGCATGAATACCAATCCCGACATCGCATCATTGCTGGCACTGGCGGAAGCCTACGCCAGCGCCCGGAATCTGGCCCTTTCATCGGTCAGTCTCTATGCAGCGCGCAATGGAGCGCTGCTGCCGCGCCTCAGGGCCGGCGCCGACGGACTGACCATCCGGCGACGTGACGCCATCGTTCAGTGGTTTTCCGACCACTGGCCGACCGATCTAGACTGGCCGCACGGCATCCCGAGGCCCCTCAAGAATGCGGCTGGTGCGGCATGAACAAGCCGACGGATGACATCGTCGCGGAGATCCATGCCGCGCTTTACGAGATCGAAGAGGCCGCCGCCGACCTGGTCGGGAAGGTGGAAAGCCTCGCGGCCGAGGAAGACGCCGCGCATCTGCACGAGTTAGTCAGGCGGCTGGCCAAGACCGCCGATGACGGGCGCCTTGGCGCCCTGTCGATCCTTGTTCGTGCAGGGTGGGCTGCTGTCGATTGTCTTGAGCGTCACCCTGCCCTGGTCCACGCGCCGACGCACTGGCATTTAAACGCCGCCGCCGACCTGCGCAAAGCCATTGGGCTGGTGGAAGAAGATCCGGGCCGCGTCACTGCCGCCCTGCGCCATGCGCTCGCGAACTCTGGGATTCCCCGCGCCCAGGTCGTCGACGACGGCGCGGGTTTCGTCTGCGACGTGCAGGGGGACTGACCGATGACGCAGCGTTACTACACCCTGGCGGTGCGCGAGGACGGCGTTTGGGCGCCGCAGTATGGCGCCTATTCGCGGGCCGATGTGCACGAGGAAATGCTCGATTATGCCGAGCGCCATGCGCTGAAAGACCTCCGCATCATCGTGACTGGCGACGGGCAGGCAGCGATTGACGCCGCTATCGCCCGGTTGAATGCCAAGCGGGGTGCGAAATGAGCACCGATTGGGATCGCGTCTGGCTGGATCTGCCTGTGCCTCGGTTCGAGATGGTACGGGCCATCGACGTCAATGCGTTTCACGGGGCGATGAAGGAGGCTCTGGCAAAGGGATACGGGTTTGCCTCACCTGAGTTCCAAGCACTGCTCGAAGAACATATTCATCGGTCGAGCCAGCCGGGAGGGTCCCGATGACCTGGTCCGGCGAGATCGCGGCCATGAAGAAGCCCACGCGGGTGCAGAAGGATCGCAGCAGCTTTTCCGGCACCCACGCAATGTCGGCCTCCAGATCATCGGCCAGGGTCGCGCATAGGCCGTCCACTGCCAGTTCAAGTGTCATGTCCAGCTCGACATTCATGCGATCGAGTAAGGGCCAGATCCGGCGTTGCACATACTCTCCGAGCATCGCCGCAGCCTCTTCATGCCTGATCACTCTGCCGTTCACGGCTTCCCCCATCGACTCGCTGTTGCAACTGTCGATGGTAGAGGGCGGCCGGGCCGGTGTCACCTGCGACCTTCCCCCCCGGCCCCCCGCAGGTGGCGTCGGCCCGGTTCGTGCCCTGTCGAATATCCGTCCCCAGCCCTGCCGTAACCTGCGAGGCCACTTCCCGGTCGAGGTGGTGGCATGACCCGGACGCTCCTGTTTCTGCTTGATGCATTGGCGGTCGGGCTCGTCCTGCTGGCCATCTTCTGTGCAGCGTTCTCGTTCGGGGCGGCGTTCGTCGCGATGACGAATGTCATAAGGGCGTGCTCATGACCCGGCGCCGCCCATCCTCCCCCACCGTGTGCAGCCCGGCGCAGATCGTGCTGTTTGCGCCGCCTGCGGTTTCATTGGTGGATCTGGACGGTCAGATCCGCGAGATGCTGGCGGATACGCTGGCGGGGGCGAAGGTGCGGCTGGGGCTGGATCGCCATGCTTTCGCGGCGGAGATGAACCGGCGGCAGCCGGGGGCGCGCGAGGTCAGCAAGAACATGCTGGACAGGTGGTGTGCACAGTCGGCCGAAGATTGGCAGCTTCCGGCCAGCCGGATCCCGGTGATCTGCATGATCGCGCAGGATTACAGGCTGCTGGAATTGCTGGCCGAGGCGAGCGGGCACAAGGCCATCCCCGGACAGCAGGCGGTGCTGGGGGAGCTGGCTCTTGCCAAGGTCGAGCAGCAGCAGGCGGCCGCCCGGGTGCGGGAATTGGAGCGGGCCGCCGCGCAACTCGCTCGGGGAGGCCGGTCATGAAGGAATGGCTTTCGGTAACTGAGATTGCCGCTCTCGCCCTCCCTGGCCTTCCGTCGACCGATCGAGGCATCCGCAAATATGCAAAACAAAACCAATGGGCTGCAAAGGAGAGAAGTGACCTTGGGGGCGGGCGGGAATATCACGTCTCGGCTTTGCCGGCTGCCGCTCGCGAGGAGTTGCGCCGCCGCGCCCTGGCGTCCGAGCGGCGAGCGGAGGTCATCGCGACGCCTGCCCCGGCGGCGCCTGCCAAGCGCGATGCCGACCTCAAGTCATGGCAGCGGGACGCCATGCTGGCACGGGTGCGCCTGGTTCATGAGGTGGAGGCGCTGGCCCGGATCGGCGGGTTGATGGCGGCTTACAAGTCGCTGGCCGAGGCGGCGGCGGATGGCGCCTTGTCGCCGGCCTTGATGCAGGCCGTGACGGCGGCGAATGCCCGCAAGGGGCTCGCGCGGGCGCTCTCGGCGGGGACGCTGCGGCGCTGGCGCGATGCCTATGAGGCGGCGGGGCGCAATCCCCTGGTGCTGGCGCCGAAGCCGGCGGCGAATGAGCAGGTGATGCCGCCGGAATGGCTGTCGCGGTTCCTGGATTTCTATGCAATCCCGTCCAAGCCGAGCGTCGCGGAGAGTTACGAGACGATGCAGCGCCTGGAACCGGGGGTTACCCTGCCGGCGCTGCGCACGGTGCATGCGGCGATCGCGGCCCTGCCGGCGGTGGAGCGCGCTAGGCGGCGCATGGGGCCGAGGGCGCTGCGCCAGATGAAGGCATTCGTCCGCCGGACCACGGATGAGCTGTGGCCCACCGCTGTTTACGTGACGGACGGCCATACTTTCGATGCCCAAGTCGCGCACCCGCTGACCGGGAAGCAATTCCGTCCAGAAATCACCGGCACGATCGACGTGGTGACCCGGCGCCTGACCGGTTGGTCGGTGGCGCTGGCCGAGGCGACATGGGGCACCATCGGTGCTTTGCGGCATGCCTTTACGACCTCGGGCGTGCCGGACATCTGGTATGTCGACAATGGCAAGGGCTTCAACAATGCGATCCTCGACGGGCTGCTTGCCCGTTTCGATGTAACCCAAACGAACCGGCTACCCTATCGGGCCCAGGCTGGCGGCGTGATCGAGCGCGCCCACCAATCCATCTGGATCCGCGCCGCCCGGCGCCTCGCCACCTATGTCGGCGTGGATATGGATACGGAGGCGCGGCAGAGGAATGATCGGGCAATCGAAGCCGACATCAAGGAAACCGGCGGCAGCCCCCGATTGATGCCCTGGCCCGATTTCGTGGCGTGGTGCGCCGCCACGGCAGACGCCTATAACGATCGGCCGCATTCCAGCCTGCCGAAGATCATTGATCCGGCGACGGGGAAGCGGCGCCACGAAAGCCCGAACGAGGCGTGGTCGCGGTGGCTGGCGGCGGGGTGGATCCCCGACACGCTGGAAGGCGAGGACGTCGATCAGATGTTCCGGCCGCAGATCCAGCGCAATGTCCGACGCTGCGAAATCGACCTGTTTACGAACAAGTATTTCTCGTTCGATCTGGAGCCCTGGCACGGCGAAGACGTGCTCGTCGGGTACGACATCCACGATGCCTCCAAGGTGTGGGTCTACACGCTTGAAGGCCGCCTGATCTGCGAAGCGGCGTGGGGCGGCAACGAGGTCTCCTTCAAGCCGCGCTCGGTTGTCGATCGGGCTCATGATCAGCGGCACAAGAACCAGGTCGGCCGCAAGCAGCGGGCCCTGGACGAGGCGGAAGGGGCGAACCGGCCGGCCCTCGAAATCGTCGCCGAGACCGCCATGCCGATGGCGCCGATCGAGCCGCGCGAGGTGGCGCCGCTGGTCCTGGTCGAGGCGGTGCCCGAGGCCGCGCCGGTTCGCGCGGCGGCGCCTGTCCGGCCGGCCTTCGGGACCGACTTTGAAATGGCGGCATGGCTGCTGGCCCACCCCGAACAGATCACCGGCACGGATGCGGACTACCTGCTGGAACAGGTAAGGCGCCGCACCGTGCAGCAAAGGCTTGAGGCCGGCGGCATCGATCCCGCGCACCTCAAATCGGTCCTCCTTGGGGCCGCGACATCTCATCAAGGGCAGGTAGGTTGATATGAAACCAGCATTCATACAGACCAGTAACACAGCGCGTTTCCTCGACGCGGTGGACGCGCTTGAGCGGCGTGGTGCCGACGAGGCGTGCCTGATGGTGGTCGAGGGCGAACCCGGCCAGGGCAAGAGCGCCACGGCGAAGTGGTGGTCGGTGCAGAACGGCTGCGTCTATATCCGGGCCAAGCGCAAGTGGTCGGGCGGGTGGTTCCTGCGGGAGCTGCTGGGCGAGCTGAGGGTGATGCCGGAGCACAGCTTCGAGAGGATGTTCGGGCAGGCGGTGAAGGCCATCGGCCTGCGCATGACGGAGGCGCGGGCATCGGGGGCGACCTGGGGCATCGTGATCGACGAGATCGACCATGTCTCGAAGGACAGCAAGATCCTGGAGACGCTGCGCGACCTGACCGACCTGACCGAAGTGCCGATGATCATGGTGGGCATGGGCCGGGTGAAACAGGCGCTGACGCGGTTCCCGCAGGTCGCGCGCCGGGTGGCGAAATACTGCGAGTTCGAGAGCCTGCCGCTGGACGACTGCCGCGCCCTGGTTCAGGGCCGTTGCGAGGTGCCGGTGGACGAAGCCCTGGTCCGCCTACTCCACCGCGTTTCGGCGGGGTTCTCGTGCGAGATCCTTGAAGGCATCGCAACCATTGAGCGGGCCGGAAAGCGCCTGGGCGGCCGTGCCGTGACCGTGCAGGACCTGGACGGGCAGCCGATCATCAACGAGCGCTCCACGGGCCGCGCCATCATCGTGAGGACGGCATGAGCGGGGTGGCGACAGCGCAGATGGCCGTGCTTTCCGCGCTGCCCGGCGATGCCTGCTTCACCGCGGGCGAGTTGGAGGCCGTCACGGGGCTTGCCGCCGACAGCATCCGGCATGCCTGCCGGGCTCTTGTCGAGCGCGGCATGCTGCAACGGCGCGAGCGCGGCTGCTGGGCGGCGACGCCCGAAGGGCAGGCGGCGGCCGTGGCCGGGGTGGCGATCATCAGCGGCCCGCGAGGCCGCCTGACCCAGGAGAAGCCGCGCACCCGGCGGGCGCCGAGCGGGCGGGACAAGATCTGGCGGGCGATCCGGGCCGAACGGAAATTCGCGATCAATGACCTGGTCGCCCTCGTCGGGCCGGAGCAGGTGGAGAACGTCAAGGATTACGTCTTCGCGCTGGCGCGGGCGGGATACCTGACGCGGCTGCGGTCCAAGGGGCGGCAATCGCGGTTCCTGCTGATCGACGACACGGGCCCCCTGGCGCCCGTTCAGCGTGACGCCCGGAAAGAGTTCTTCGACCGCAATACGGGCGCGACGCGGCCGATGAACCCGGAACAGGTGGCGCCGTGACGACAGAGGTCGCCCGTGCCCATTGGGGCGCCGACATGCCCGACTGGATCGCCGCGCTTGCCGCTGCCTGCGACAAGCGCCCGCAGAAAGAGGTGGCGGCCGCCATCAACTATTCCAACGCCGTCGTGCACGCGGTGCTGCGGCGGAATTATCCCGGCGCGATGGCGAAGGTGGAGGCGCGGGTGCGCCTGCTGCTGATCACCACGTCGGTGACCTGCCCCCTGTACGGGATGGAAATCCCCGCGCGGCGATGCCTGGAGACCCAGGACGCACCGCCATCCACCGCCAGCCTCATGGCTGCCAATCGTGCCCGCATCTGCGGGGCATGCCCCTCCGCCAAGCCCAAGAAGGAAGACGCCCATGGTCTCTGACAAGCTCGCCGGCCTGATCGCCTATCTGTCGCCGGCCCACCCCTCGCGTGCTTGCCTCGGCATGGACAAGGGCGATGTCGACCTGTTCCGCTCGCGCCTGCTGGATGCCTATCAGCAGCTCCTGCTGATGGAGGCGATCCCGCTGCATCCGGACATCATGCGGGCGCTGTCGGTCGAGGCCGCGCCCGCCGCGACCGGAAATGTCATCGCGATTGCCGATTTCCAGGCGGGCCGGCGGTCGATGTCTTCGGGGTGCGCATCGTGACCGTGAGTGCTGACGGGGTTCGCCGGAAGCTCGAAATGCTCACGCTATACAGGGCTATGAACCAGGCCTTTGCCGAAGCCCTGGCTGCGCTGCCCGCCGATACCGTGCTGACCGTCGGTGAGCAGTTGCACTGCTATGCCACGATCCTCGGGCATGCGGTCGCCGAAAACGTCCCGAGCCAGACCCAGGACACCTGCGTGGACCTGCTGGGCGTCACCATGCGCGAGGCTTGCGCGGAGGCGGCGGCTCACCCCTTGCCGGCAGCGGGGACGGCATGACGGCAGACCTTACCCGCCTTGCGCTTTCTGGCGCGATCACGGCCCCGGCGCCGCGCCGCCGGGGCTTCTTCAAGCGTCTCTCAACAACCCTTCGGAGGATCTGGAATTGAACACCGATGATATGGATCGGATGGAAGACGCCCAGGGGCGCCTTGTCTCCGTCTCCTCGATCAAGCCCGAGCATCTGATCGAGGATGGCGTGGTGCGGGCGCTGATGACGCTCGCGCTGGGCCTCTCGGAGGAGATCGCGCAGTTTCGCGCGCATGCGACGGCAGAGGTCTCGGCCCACCTGGACCTGCTGGCGGAGAAGTACGGCGCCAAGCGGGGCGGGAAGAAGGGGAACGTGACCCTCAAGAGCTTTGACGGCTCGTTGAAGGTCGAGCTGGCGATCGGTGAAACCATCACCTTCGGGCCGGAATTGGAGACCGCCAAGGCGTTGCTCGATCAATACCTCGACGAAGTCTCGGCCGGCGCGGACGAGGGCCTGCGCCGGATCGTGATGGAGACCTTCTCGGTCAACAAGGCGGGCAAGATCGACCAGAACCGTATCCTCGCGCTGCGCCGGATCGAGATCGATCACCCGCTTTGGGCGCGGGCGATGGATGCCATCGGCGATGCGATCCGGCCGGCGATGTCGCGGGAGTATTTCCGCTTCTATCGCCGACAGCCGGGCGGCCGCTATGAGGGCGTGCCCCTCGCTATTACTGACGTGTAACCCATGCCGCCCGTGCCGTGCCATCGTCCCCATCTTAGCGAGATCGACCGCCGGCTGTTGCTGCGGTCCGAGGCCCTCGGCGATGTCGCCGAGCGGCTGGCGATCGAGCAGGTGAATGCGGTGGTGGCGGGTGGCGGGCGGCCAGCTGATGCGGTGGCGATGCTCGGCAAGCCAGCGGAAGCCCGCATGAGCCTGTCCAGGGCGATCGGCAAGGTGCGGGACCATTGGCTCGGCATGGTCCGCGCCGAGCCGGCACTGCTCGGCCCGCATCTGGATGAGATCGCCGTCCGCCTGGCCCAATTGGAGGCCGAGGGACGGCCTTATGTGGAGAGACCCAATGGCAATTAAGTTTGACCTGAAAGATTACCCGGCTCCGTTAGTCGGGGCGCCGCCGAGGGGGCACAATAACCCGCCGCCCGACGCGAGCTTCGGTCTCGGTGAGAGCCTTCGGCAGATGGTCGCGCGCATTGAGCGTCTCGATGGCGAGATCGATGCGCTGAACGACGACAAGCGGGAGGTCTACAAGGAGGCAAAGGCCCAGGGGCTCGACCCGACCATCGTCCGCCAGGTCATCCGCCTGCGCCGCGAAGACGGCGGCGTCAGGCGCGAACGCAATGAAACCCTGGAGATCTATATGCGCGCCCTGGGCATGGAGGGCTAGGCCATGGCGCGCCCCAGCCCGCTTGCCGATGGCGCCCTGCGCTTTCTTTCGGTCCTGGCCCTTTGGGAAGCCAAGGCGGGCCATTCCGCCGGCTATTTCCACGGCCGGCGCGGGGCGCGCCTCCTGGACGAACTGGGCGAGTTGCGGCGCCTCACGGCTCGGCTTGCCGTCGAGGCTTCGGCGATGTCGATGGTGAGCGACCCCGCGGAAGCCGAGGAAGCGTTCCGCCGCCTGCTTGTGCGCCTTCGTGAAACCGATGCGGTGCCGTGGCCCCGCGTGATCGAAATCGTCAATGACGTGGCCGAGGCCACGGTGAAAGGGCGTGTGTCATGACGTCGAGTTGGGCGCGTGTCTGTTCCTGGGTCCTGGCCCAGCCGGTTGATCGCTGGTGGCCCGCCGCCGAGTGCATAGCGGGCGCGCCGGCTCCGAAGGCCACGGCTTACGGGTGCCTGCAACGGCTTGGCCGTTTTGGCGTCGTCATCGCTTCCGCGCAGGGGTCGGCCCGGCGGTTCCGCCGGGTGCTGGACGCCTTGCCGGTGAGGGGTAGCGGTGGCGGTCACGGGTCACTGTGGCGACCCGAGGACGACGGTCTGCTGGCGGATGATCTCGCCGAGGGTGTGCCGCTTGAGATTATTGCGGAAACGCTTGATCGGTCGAGGGCATCGATTGACGCGCGCATCCGGACGCTGGGGCTGCGCCGGCCTTGGCGCGATCATGACGGCTGGCCCTTGCCCTCGGAGGTCGAGGGGCGCTTCGAGGATGTCGACCCGCTCACGCTGGCGAGAGAGCTTGGCCGGTTGCGATCCCCGCCCCGCCTGGCGGTGGGCGGGATGGGCACCGCGGCATCGCTGTGTGTGGATTTCGCATGATGGTGCCGCCGGAGCTGTTCGATGCAGCGGCCTGCGCCCGGCGCGGCGTGCCGGTGACCGCCAATCCGTACCCGATCAACGGCGCCGACTATTTTCGTTGGCACGCCGCATGGCATGAGGCGATCGCACGAGACCCGCGCGACGAGGCGCAGCGGCGAGATCGAGAGCGTTACCGAAAGCTGGCGGAAATCTACCGCCAGTACGCCAATAGTGCGGCGCTGACCGAAATGCAATGAGGCGGCATGATGTCGATGATCCCGAAGAAGTCCGACCCCCGCCGGGCCCTGCTATCCAAGATCCACGTCGAGAAATCCAAGCGCGGGATCGAGGACGATGACTATCGTAGTGCGATTGGCCGGATAGCACCCGGCAGATCCTCCGCCGCTGACCTAACCAACCCGCAGCTGGTCCGGCTGGTGGAATGGGTGACGGGGGTCGGCCAGGCGGTGAAGACCAGGGCGACGGCTCGTGAGCGCAGCCCCCATCAGGCGAAGGCTGCGGCCTTGTGGATGACGCTCTGGTGGCTGGGGGCGACGGAAAGCCCGGCGGAAGCCGCGCTCGCCAAATTCATCAAGCGCCAGGTCGGCGTTGACGCCATCGACTGGTGGTCGGCAGCCGAGACCTCCCCCGTCATTGACGCGCTGCGATCATGGTGTCGCCGGGAGGGCCTGCGGCTGAAGCCCGGCGTCACGGCGGCGGAAGCGGATGCGCTGCTCGTCCAGGCGCAGGCAGCAAAGCTCATGGCGATGGGTGTCCAACCTCCCGATGCCGGGGGGAGACCGGCGAGCGCGGCCTTTGAAACTCGCGAGGTTATCAGGCGGCAGGGCGATCTGATCCGCGCCCATAAGGAGAAGCGGGTATGATGAAGAAGTTGCCGGCCCGTCTTGAAGAGCCCTTCGCGAGGTTCTGGAAGGTGTTTCCGAAGCGGGTGCAGCCGCTCCGCCGTTCGGCCGAGGACGGCTTCGCCAAGGCCGTGGCGCGCGGCGCCGATCCGGAATTCCTGATCAGGGCAGCAGGCCTGTTCGCGGCGCAAGTGAAGGCCGAAGACATGCCCCGGAAGTTCTTCCCCCTGGCGGCGACCTGGCTGCATCAGGAGCGGTTCGCTGATTATGCGGAGGAGCATGCTGCGCCTGCACCGGCGGCAGCGCCGGAGGGCATCGACCCGACAGGTGGGCGCCTGCTCGCGGCCGGCATCGAGCAATCGTCCATCGTGGCCTGGTTCGAGGGGGTCGAGATGTCGGTTGACGCCGCCGCCCGTCAGTTGACGGTCGTTGCCCCCAAGGCGTTCGCGCTGGACCAGATCAAGGCCCGCTTTGATCGTCATTTGCACGAGGCGTTCGGCGTCACCTCGGTGGTCTACCGAAAAGCAGGAGGTCCTGGTCATGGACTGGCATAACCCGCCGCCGTCGTTCCTGCCCGGCATCTTGGAAGCGATCGCCCGCGCAGTCTCTTTCGAGGCGGCGTTGAAGGTCGCCGCTCATTGGTCGGGCCGGCGGCACGTACCGGCGGAGCCGCCCGACGATCATCCGCTCTTCGCGCTCCTGGGCAAGCGGCCGGCCCGGGTTGTGCTTTCCATCCTCCGGGCCGACAGCCGCGCCGGCCGGCTATCGATCCCCAATGCCGCCCATCAGCGCCGCCAGCTGGCGATTGCCAACGCCTATCTCCAGGGCCTGTCCATCGCGGCGATCGCGCGCGATACCGGGATTGATCGCCGCACGGTCGAGCGCTTCGTGGCCGCGATCAGGGAAACGGTTACCCCTGGTCAGGCCGAGCTGGGGGCGCCATCCACCTGCGACAATCGGCGCGGCTGCCCCTGGTGCGGTCATCGCTTTGCGCGGCCGCGGGCCCGGGTTTCTCTCCGCCGGCCGGGGCCCTTGCCCCTGTTCGGTGACGAAGAATAGGAAAGGCCGGGGCGTCTCCGCCCGGCCTGATAGCAGGCCGCCCCGTTGCGCAAAATGGGGCGGCCATGACGACGAGCATTCCCTCCTCCCCGGCCGCGAGGCCTCACCTTGACGACGGCCGGTTTCGATCGGCCGTCGATTTCCTGCTGCGCCACGAGGGCGGGCTCGTCAATGACCCGGTCGACCCCGGGGGCATCACGAATTTCGGCGTGAGCCTGCGCTTCGCCCGGGCCGCCGGTGACCTGGATGGAGACGGTCGCCTCGATCTCGACATCGACCGCGATGGCGATGTCGATGCCGACGACATCCGGCGCATGAGCCGGGATGACGCTGCTTATGTCTACTGGCTCCACTGGTGGAATCGATACGATTACGCCTCGCTGCATCTCAGCATCGCCACCAAGCTCCTGGATCTGTCGGTCAACATGGGGGCGACCCAAGCGCACAAGATCGTGCAGCGTGCCGCGCGGGCCATGGGGCCGGAATACCGGCTGACCGACGATGGCCAGCTCGGCGCCAAAAGCCGGGCCGTGCTGAGCCGGCTGTCCAACCTCGATTTCCTGCCGGCCATCCGGGCCGAGGCCGCAGGGTTTTACCGCGGCCTCGTCATCCAGCGTCCCGCCTCCGCGAAATACCTCGCGGGCTGGCTCAACCGTGCCTATGCGTGAGAGGTGCATTTTGAAATCCTTCCCGTTCCTCACCTTCATCTTCATGGCCGCGGCGGCAGTCCCGTTGCCGGCGACGGCTGCCACCCTCGACCTCGGCCCCCTGGTCGCGCCGCTCGTCGACCCCATCCTTGCCGGCATCGGCATCGCGATTTCGGCCCTGGTCATGCGAACGCTGAACAAGGTGACGAAGTGGCTCGACCTCGACGGTGACGCCAAGGTCCGGGCGGCGATCGACGGCGCCACGTTTTCGGCCCTCGCGCTTGCGCGCGAGCAGGTCAGCGCCTTGATCAAGGGCGGTGCCAAGGTCGACGTGAATTCCGAACTGGTGGCGCGGGCCGGGAGCTATCTGGTGTCCCGCGTCCCCGACAGCCTTCGCCGCTTCGGCCTCGCCGGGGAAAGCCTGGATGCATTCGTTCGTGCCCGGGTGGCCGACATGGCCGACCCGCGCGATCTGACCGACCTGCTCAAGGGCGGCTGATCATGGACGCGGGAGACGAGGCGCAGGCGCACGCCGAGAGGGCGCGCGGCGATGTGCTCGCCGGGCATGGCGGTCGGTTCCGACCGCCATGTCTCGAATTCTGCCATGACTGCGGCGACCGTATCGAAGACGCGCGCCGACAGGCGCTGGTCGAAGTCGGCGTAACTCGCTGCATTTCGTGTCAGCAGGTCGCGGAGCGGAGGCGTTGACAATGGAGTTCATGGATATTCTGTCGCGCTGGTCGGGACCGATCCAGTTGGTCAGTGTAGCCCTGTTCGGCGTGGCCTTCCTATGGCTCCGCAGCCAGTTCGTCTCGCGTTCGGAATTTCTGGACGCGGCGAAGGCGATCGGCGAGCGCGCGACGGCGCAATCCGAGCGCCTGACCCGGGGCGATGCCAAGTTCGACTTGCTCGCCCAGAAATTCGAAACCATCCCCAGCCGCCAGCAACTGACGGAACTGGCCCTCGGGCTCGAGCGTGTAACCGGCGAGATCAGGGTCCAGGGGGCGCAACTGGCCGGTGCCATGCAGATCATGGAGCGGGTTGAAGCGTCGGTCACGCGCCATGAGACAATCTTTTCCGACGCGGCGAGGCGGTGATTGAGATGCAGGAGATTGCCCAGGCCTGGACCGCTCACCTCCGCGTGACGCTGCTGCGGGTGCTCGAAGGGCTGCCCGAGCGGGCGGCGAACGAAAGCATTCTGGCGGATGCCGTCGCCGCCTATGCGATCATGGCCACACGTGATCAGATCCGCGGGCAGATCGTGTGGCTGGCCGAACAGGGCCTCCTCCGCACCGAAGAAATCGGCGGGCTGACGCTGGCGACCTTGACGCAGCGCGGCGTCGACGTTGCCAGCGGTCGCGCCTCTCACCCGGGCGTGAAGCGTCCCAGCCCGAAGGGGTGAGGATGAGCCGGGCCTCCACCATCGACCGCCTGCCGTCCGAAATCCGCGAGGAAATCGGGCGGCTTCGGCGCGAGGGGCACCAGATTGACGAGATCTTGGCGCACCTCCGCAAGCTGGGCGTCGATCACATTTCGCGTTCCGCCCTTGGGCGCCACACCAAGGAAATCGACGCGGTGTTAGAGGACATCCGCCGCCATCGTGCGATGGCGGAAGCCATTGCGTCGGTATTCGGCGACGAGGTCGAGAGCAAAGCCCTGCGGGCCAATGTCGAAGTCCTTCAGGCACTGATTTCGCGGACCGCCAACGCCGGACCTGGCGAAGGGGCCGCCTTCGAGCCCAAGGAAGTTCAGGCACTTTCCACCGCCGTCAACCAACTGTCTTCCGCCGCGTCGAGAGACGCTGAGCGCGTGATGAAGATCGAAAGCCGCGCGATCGAGAAAGCCAAGCGCGAGGCGGCCGAGGCTGTCGACCGGGTGGCGGCCCGGCGCGGGCTCTCTGCCGAGGTCAAGGCAGAGATGAAGGCGGAGTTCCTGGGGATCGCCAGATGATCATGGCGCCGTCGCGAGAGCTGGCCGCGGGGCTCGGCGACGAGCCGTTGCTGTTGTCGTACCAGCAAGGCCTGCTCTCAACGACGGCGCTCAACGGCGTCACGATCTGCGAAAAAAGCCGCCGGGTAGGCTTCACCTGGGCAATCGCCGCCGACGCCGTACTCATGGCCGCGAGTGCGAAGGGTGCGGGCGGGATGGATGTCTTCTATCTCGCCTATGAAAAGGAGATGACGCGGGAATTCATCGATACCTGCGCGCAGTGGGCGAAGCTCTTCGACCGCGCGGCCTCGGCGGTCGAAGAATTCCTTTTCGATGGCGATGGCGACAAGGATGTCATGGCGTTCCGCATCCGTTTCGCGTCGGGTTACGAGATCATTGCGTTGTCGTCCAACCCGCGTGGCCTCCGGGGGCGGCAGGGCTATGTGATCATCGACGAGGCCGCATTCCACGACAGTTTGGACGAGGTGATGAAGGCTGCGCTCGCGCTGCGCATGTGGGGCGGCAAGATCCTCGTCATCAGCACGCATAACGGGGTGGATAACCCATACAACCGCCTGGTGGAGGAAGCCCGGACGGGCAGAAAGCCATACGCCCTTGTTAGGGTAACCCTAGACGATGCACTGCGGGCTGGCCTGTATCGCAGGATCTGCTTGACCCAGGGGAGAGCCTGGTCGCAGGCGGCCGAGGACGAATGGCGTGCTGGCCTTATCGCCGAGTATGGCGAGGCCGCTGACGAAGAGCTGTTCTGCATCCCCTCGCAGTCGGCGGGGTGCTGGATCGATCCGGTCCTGATCAGCGCCGCCACCCATCCCGACGCGGGCCGGCCTGATCTCTACCAGGGCGGCCGGACCTTTATCGGTAATGACATCGCGCGGCGGCATGACGGCTGGGTGGCCGATGCCATTGAAATGGTGGGCGATGTCATGTGGCAGCGTGAGGAGGTGATCCTGCTCAACCAGCCGTTTGCTGTCCACGATGAAACCCTTGACGACCTTGTCCGCCGTTATAGGCCGCTGCGGGTTGCTATGGACCAGACCGGCATGGGCGAAAAGCCGGTCGAGGATGCCAAGGCACGCTATGGCCAACATCGGGTTGAGGGTGTGTTGATGTCCGGCGACCGCCCGATGTCGGTCGCCCTCGCCGCGCGCCGGGCATTTGAGGAGCGCCTGGTCAGGCTGGGGGATGACCCGGACCTGCGAGCTCAGATCCGCATGATCAAGCGCCAGGTCGGCGCGACGGGGGCGCCGCGCTTGATCACGGGGCGCGACGCGAAAAGTCACGCCGACCGGGCCTGGGCGCTGTTCCTGGCGATCGCCGCGGCAAGCGACGGCGGGGCGCCGATTGAGTTCCGGGGCACGGGCGTCCGGCGGCATTTCAACCGTGTTTCGAGATTTGCGGGACCGCCCCGGGATGGCTTTTGGAGGCGCTGACAATGGTTTCAGAAGTTAAGCAAGCCGACCTCCGCCGTGAAATCGCGACGATCGCCCGCGACGTCACCGCGCCCCTGGCCGGCTTCGTCTTGCGGCCCCGCGACGAGACGCTGATCCAGCAAGGCGGCGGTCTCGGCCTCAAGCTCTATGAGGATCTGCACCGGGACCCGCATACCATGGCGGTGCTGCGCAAGCGCCGGATGGCTGTCATCGCGCGGGAGTGGGAGTTGGAGGCGGCTTCGGAGGCGCCTGTCGACGCCGCCGCCAAGGACCTGTGCGAGGCTGTGTTGAAGCGCCTGGCGTTCGACCGCCTCTGCCTTGGCCTGCTCCATGGGCTCCTGCTGGGGTATAGCGTGGCGGAGGTCGTGTGGGGAGAGGCCGTGATCGGCGTAACCAGAATAATCCCCATCGCGGCGTTCAAAAGAGGCAGCCGGCGCTTTGTCTTCGGCGCCGACGGCGCCCTTCGGCTGCTGACGGTTGAGGAGCCCGTCGACGGGGAGGCTCTTCCCCCCTTCAAGTTCATCGTCGCCGTCTTCGGCGGCGATGAAGTGGAAGACCCCTATGGGCTCGGCCTGGGGGCCACGCTGTTCTGGCCAGTCTACTTCAAACGACAAGGCATAGCCTTTTGGCTCACCTTCGTGGAGCGCTTTGCGGCCCCCACGGTGATCGGCGAATACCCGCCCAACGCCAGCGAAGCCGAGCAAGACAAAATGCTGGCGGCGCTGGGGGCGCTCAGCCAGGAGACAGGGATCATCATGCCGCAGGGCATGGCGATCCGGCTGCTCGAAGCGATGCGCTCGGGCTCGATCGACAGCTATGAAAAGCTCTGCCGCTATATGGACGAGCAGATTTCCGAAGCCGTACTTGGTGAGACGCTGTCGACCAGCGTCGTCGGCACCGGCAGCCGCGCGGCCTCACAGACGCACAACGAAGTTCGGGAAGAGCTGACCGACGCCGATGCGGATCTGCTTTCGGACGTTCTGAACACGACGCTGTTGCCCTGGATTGTGCGTGTCAACATGCCGGGCGCTTCGGCGCCGCGCCTCTGGCGGAAGAAGCCAGACGGGCAAGACCTTAAGGTCCTTGCGGAACGCGACAGCATCATCAGGTCCTGGGGCTTCGAGCCGGATGAAGACTATGTCCGGGGCACTTACGGCGGGGCGTGGAAGAAGGTCCCGCCGGGCGCAGACCTTCGCGCGGGTGCAGGTGCAGGTGCAGGTGCAGGTGCGCCCGTGCGTGCGAGTGCACCTGCACGCGAGGGGCCGGCCTTTGCCGAGCGCAGCGATGCGATTGACGAGGCGGTTTCGAAGCTCCTGGCGGAAGATGGGTGGGAACCCTTGGTCGCCGGCCTCGTCGACGGCCTCGAAAAGCAGTTGGCCAGCGCCAAAACGGAAGAGGATGCCACTGCCATCCTGTCGGAGGTTTTCGGCCGCATGGGGATATCGGCGCTGGCCGAAGCCCTCGCCAGGGCGTCGTTCGCCGCTCGCCTTGCCGGCGAAGTTGATGATCCCTTGAGCGGCGGGTGACACAGTGTCGATTACGCTCACGCCGCTGCCGCTGCAGGAAGCTATCGCAGCCATTGAGGCACGGGGCAAGCGCCTTCATCCATCATTCTCCTACCTGGATGTATGGCAGGAAGAGCACGCCCGCGCGTGGACCGTCGCGAAATCCGCCGGCTTTGACATCCTCAAGGACCTCCATAGCTCGCTCGTCTCTGCCCTCGGCAACGGCGAAACGATAGAAGCGTGGTCGCGCCGCATCCGCCCTGTGCTGGAGGACAAAGGGTGGTGGGGGCGCCGGGACGTGATGGACCCTGAGACTGGCCAGCTGGTCAGCGCTCAGTTGGGGTCGACCCGGCGCTTGAGGACGATCTTCGAAGTCAATATGCGGGTATCCTATGCGGCTGGGCATTGGGCCCAGTTCGAGCGCACAAAGCGGGCCCGGCCCTGGTTGCGCTATGTCGCGGTGATGGACGGCAACACCCGGGCTGAACACGCCGCGCGCCATAACATGTGCGCCCTCGTCGATGATCCGATCTGGGATACTTGGGCGCCGCCTTGCGGCTGGAACTGCCGCTGCACGCTGCAAAGCCTTTCGGAGGCTGATTATCGACGCCTCGGCGAGCGGGCGAAAAAGCCACCGCCGGACACCCCGCGGCAATATCTCAATCGCCGAACGGGCGAGGTCACCCAAGTGCCGGCCGGGATTGACCCCGGCTGGGCTTACAACCCGGGCAAGGCCGGCGCCCATGCCGCCGCCGCCGCGGACAAGCTGATCGATGCGCCACCGCGCCTGACTGCGGCGGCGATGCGTGATCCGGATTGGCTTACCAAGCCGTTAGCCGATGAGTTCTCGGGATGGGTGGATGCGATCGCTGCCAAGGGGCCGGTCGCGAGATCAATCTTTACCGTCCACGCCCTTGACGACGAAGTCCTTGATTTCCTCGCCGCGCAGGGCCGTCAACCGGCGAGCGGCGCGATCACCGCCCACCAAGCCGCGATTGGGCACATCGTCCGCGACGTCAAGGCAGGGGCGGGCACAGCTGCGCCGATGGATGCCATCCGCCGGCTGCCGGAAACCCTGTCGCGGGCGACGGCGATCCTCTGGGACAAGCGTGATCCCGCCCTGCTTTACGTTTTCGACGTGCCGGGGGATACCCGTCTGGGGAAGATCGTTGTCCGCATCGACTACGCCGATAAGGTCCGCCCGCCCGGGGGCCGCAAAGAAACGATCGTCACAAATTCGGTCCGAACGGCCGGGCTGGTCGAGGTTTCCCGGCTGGCGGACAGTCAGTTTTACGACCTGATTTCAGGAAGGTTGTTGTGACCGTCGAGGGGGTACGCCACCATCCCCGTAAGAGTGTCCCGCTGCCAGGGCGGGCTGACCCAACCGGACGTGCGATTTCCCGGTTGCCACGGCGGCCACATCCTCACTATGGCCCAGCGCCCGCCTGGCCGCAATAGCGCGCCGTAGAGCGTCAATTCGCCTTGCCCGCCCCATTGGGGCGCGGGACGTCCTTACCCCCTCTCAAAAATCGTTCAACCGGGGTTGCCGGGGCCGTAAGACGCCGGTCGGCGGGCGCGGTGCCGCGATGGCGGCCCGTGGGGGGATCATGGGGCGGCATCGACGCATTGTCGGGGCGTCTCCAGCCGTCCTGATGCCCGCGGGCCCCGCGCCCGAAAATGGGCCCATGAGCACGATCGACATTTTCCGGACGGGCCGTCACATCGCGGCGAGCGGCGAGGCGCTGACCTTCAGCGCGGCCGATCTCGCCGCGACCGTCGCTGCCTACGATCCCGCGACGCATGACGCGCCGCTTGTCGTTGGCCACCCGGCCAGCGATGACCCGGCCTATGGGTGGGTGGCCGGCCTTGCCGTGGAGGGCGACCTCCTGCGGGCCGTCACCCGCGACGTCGAGCCGGCCTTCGCCGAGCTGGTTAACGGGCGCCGCTTCAAGCATGTGTCCGCGTCCTTCTACCGCCCGCGCAGCCCGGCCAACCCCGTGCCGGGCGTCTGGTACCTGCGACACGTTGGGTTTCTCGGGGCGCAGCCGCCTGCGGTGAAGGGGCTGCGCACACCGTCATTTTCGGCTGCCGATGACGACGCTGTGGTCACGGTCGCCTTTTTCGAAGCGCAGCGAGAGGAACCGCGTATGACAACCCTTACCGCCGAGGACCTGGCCCGGCGCGAGGCGGAACTGAGCGCTCGCGAAGCCGCCTTGAACGCAGCCGCTGACCTTCATCGGCAGCGCGCCGTCGCGCTGGCCGCCACGGAAAATGCCGCCTTCGTCGAGAGCCTGGTCACCGGGGCCAAGCTGCCCTCCGGCTTGGCTGGCCGCACCCGCGACCTGCTCGGGCACCTGGATGCCGACACGGCCGTGGAGTTCGGCGAAGGCGAGGCGCGGGCCTCGCTCACGCCCCGCGCGGCGCTCCGTGAATTGCTCTCCTCGCTGCCGGCGATGGTCGAGTTCGGCGAGCGCGCGGCGGCCCCGGCCGATGGTCGCGGCCAGTCCGTCGCCTTCGCGGCGCCGGCCGGCTACCAGGTGGACAAGGCCAATCTGGCCCTCCACCAGCGGGCATTGGCCTACCAGCAGAAGCATCCCGAAACCGACTATCTCACCGCCGTGCAGGCGGTGAGCCGCTGAGGAGCCGGCCATGGCCCTGACCTCCATCCCCGTCCTGACCCTGACCATCAAGGCGACCGCCGCCTTGACCAAGCAGCGTTTCGTGACGCTGGCCGGCGCGGTGCCGGCGGCGGGCGCCGCCGTTGCCGGCGTGGCCCGAACCGCCGCCGCGATCGGCGACGATGTCGCCGTCGATGTGCTCGGCACCGCCGTGATCGAGGCCGGCGCCGCCGTCGCTGCGGGCGCGGCGATCGAAAGCGACGCATCCGGCCGGGCGATTACCGCCACCACGGGCGTGCAGGTTGCGCGCACGCGCACTGCCGCGGCGGCCGCGGGTGAAGCGCTTGAAATCATTTTGATCCCGAACTGAAGGCCCGACCATGACCACCTCAATGAGCAATGCCCAGGTTCGCGTCATCGATCCGATTTTGACCACCCATGCACAGGGCTACCGTCATCCCGACTATGTCGGCGAGACGCTGTTCCCCCGCGTCCCCGTCGCAGTCTCCGGTGGCCGCGTGATCGAATTCGGACTGGAGAGCTTCAGGCGCTACAACCTGCGCCGGGCGCCGGGCGCTGCGACCCAGCGGATCTCGTTCGGCTACGCCGGCAAGCCCTTCGCCCTGGTGCAGGACGCGCTGGAGGCGACGGTGCCGCGCGAACACTCGCGGGAAGCCCAGGTCCCCGGCATCAATCTCGCCGCGCGTGCCGTGAACATGGTGCTCAAGGTGGTCACGAAGAGCCTCGAAGAGGAGCAGGCGGCCATCGCCACGGCGACCGCGAACTATGACGCCAACCACAAGGTTACCCTGTCCGCCGGCACCAAATGGTCCGCAGCCACGGGCACGCCCAGCGCCGACATCGAAGCGGGCAAGGAAGCAATCCGGGCCAGCACCGGCGCCTACCCCAACGTCGCCCTGCTGTCGGCCGTCGCCTTCGCGGCCGCGAAGAACAACCCCGCTGTGGTCGAGCGCTTCAAGTATGTGAGCAAGGACAGCATCACCACGGAAATGCTGGCGGCCCTCTGGGGCATTTCGCGGGTCGTCGTCGGCGGTGCCGTCACCGTCAGCGACGGCGGGGCCTTCGCGGACATCTGGGGCAACAACGCGGTGCTCGCCTATGTCCCCAGTTCCCCGGCCGGGGCCGAGGAGCCCTCATACGGCTACACCTACACGCTGGACGGTCACCCGGTCGTCGAGCAGCCCTACTACGACAACAACGCGAAGTCCTGGATCTACCCCGTGACCATGGAGCGCTCGCCGGTGCTTTCGGGCATCGCCTCCGGTTACCTGATCCAGAACCCGGCGTAAGGGGGCAGGCGATGATCGAAATCAT
This sequence comes from Zavarzinia compransoris, assembly GCF_003173055.1. Lineage (NCBI taxonomy): Bacteria > Pseudomonadati > Pseudomonadota > Alphaproteobacteria > Rhodospirillales > Zavarziniaceae > Zavarzinia > Zavarzinia compransoris. The sequence continues at coordinate 402,192 of NZ_QGLF01000001.1, read as the reverse complement.
CCTGCTCGCCCCGGTGAAGCTCGGCCCCGGCACTCGCGCGCTCGTCGAACGCGCGCAGGCGGATGAGCTGGTCGGCCTCGGTGTCGCCGAGGCGGCGCCGCATCAAGATACCGGGGCCACCTCGACCCCTGCGCCCGCGGCCGTGTCGAATGTCGGCACTGCGGCGGGCACTGCGGCGGGCGGTGAACAGGGTGGCCATCACGAAGGGGAGGGGGAAACGGTCGAGGATACCTCCGCCCCGCCCGAAAAGGCCAAGAGCAAGGCCGGAAAGGGCTCGCGATGATCAGGCGGAACCCCTTCCGTGAGCGCGTGCCCGAGGCGCTGCCCGATCCTGGGCGGGCGCCGGAACTCTGCATCGCTCTCGCCCCGCTCGTCCTGGCGCGTGATCTCTGGGATCTCTATGACGCCTTGCCCAACAAGGCGGAGGCGACCCTCGCTCAGCGCCGCCTCGAAGAGGCCGCCTTCTGGGGCGACCGTGCGGCCGAGGTGCTGTCGTGACCTACGCCACCGCCGATGACCTGAACACGCGCTTCGGCGCCGCCGAAATCGTGCAACTCAGCGATCACGCTCATGCAGGCGCGATCGATACGGGGGTCGTCGCCCGCGCCCTGGTGGACGCGGATGACCTGATCAACTCGTATGTAGCCTCGCGCTACGCGGTGCCGCTGACCCCGGTGCCGCCCATCGTGGTCAAGTGGGCCTGCGACATCGCCCGTCTGTACCTGTATCGCGACGGGGTGCCCGAGGACGTGCGCCGCGCCTACGACAACGCCGTCAAGATGCTGGGCGAGGTCACCTCGGGCGCCATGACCCTCGCCGCCGGTGGCGTCGATGCGGCGGCCTCCGCGGCCCAAGGCGTCAAGGTGATGGCGCCGCCCCGCGTCTTCTTTCGCGATGCGTTGAGAGCGTTCGTTCAGGGGCTCAGATGACCGGCGTTTCGATCAAATTCGACGACGCTGAAGTCCAAGCCGGACTGACACGCCTGGCCGGTCGGCTGGACGCCCGGGCTGAACTGCTCGACGCCATGGGCGGTGCGGCGCTGGCGGACACCCAAGATAACTTTCAGGCGGAAGCCGATCCGGCCGGCATCAAGTGGGCGCCGCTTTCCAAGCGCACCCTGGAGCGGCGCGGCGCCGCCGCTGCCATCCTCCGTCACCGCCTGCGGCTCTATCAGTCGTTGACGTATCGTGTCGAGGGCGAGGCCGTCGAGGTCGGCACCAATGTCGTTTACGCCGGCGTCCACCAATTCGGCGGCGACATCGACCACCCAGGCGGCGAGCGGGTGGTGCACTTCCGCTTCGCGCGGAAGGGGGCCGGCAAGGACGGCGCGGGCTCGCGGCTGCGCTTTGCGAAGCGCAGCACCAAGGCGGTCGGCGCTTACGCCCAAAAGGTCCGCATCGGCTCTTACAAGATCCGCATTCCCGCGCGCCCCTTCCTTGGTGTCGGCCCGCGCCTGGTGGGCCGCATAGCCGAGGCCGTAACTGCGGTGCTCGCCCATGATTGACGCCGTGATCGCCCGCCTGCGCGCCCAGGCGATGCCGCCGCTGCGCCTGGTCGAGGGCATGGCCGAAATCGAAAGCCTCAACGGGGCTCAGCCGCGCGCGATGCCGGCCGCCTTCGTGACGCCGCTGTCGGAGCGGGCCGAGCCGGCGGGCAATACCCTGCGGCTCCGCCAGAAGGTGACCGTGCATTTCGGTGTGGTCCTTATCTGCCGCAATGTCTCGGACCTCGGCCGAGGAGGCTCGGCGCTTGTCGAGCTGAAGCCGGTGCGGGCGGCCGTCCTCTCCGCTCTCTATGGCTGGGGCGAGACGGCGGGAGTTACCCAATCGCCCATTCAGTTTTCCGAGGGCATCGTGATCGACGCGCACGCCGGGCTGGTCGCCTGGCAGGACACCTACGTGACAACCCTTTACCACCAGCAGGCCTGACATGACCAATCCCACCGATGGCGGCCGGTACGCCCGCGATCCCAAAACGGGGGCCCTCACGCTGGTGGCCCCGCCCACCGCCGAGGCCCCGCCGAAATCGGCGCCCACCGTGGCACCCGAACCTGAAGCGCCTTCGCCGGCCGGCGAGGCGGAAAGCGCCGCACAGGGTGAAGCCGCCCCGGCCGGCAAAGGCCGCAAGGCCAAGGAGGTCTGAGCATGTTCCAGTTCAAAAACAAGTTGCTTCTGCTGAAGCCCGAGACGGTCTACGGCACGGACCCGACCCCGACAGCGGCGGTCGACGCCTTCGAAACCGAAGAGCTGTCGATCCAGATCATGAGCCAGAAGGTCGAACGCAACATCGACGCCGGCGTGGACGGCAACATGGGCTTTCTGCCTGTCGGGGCACACGTCCAGGTCAGCTTCAAGGTGGCACTGGCCGGATCGGGCGTCGCCGGTACCGCGCCGGCCTACGCCGCTGCGCTGCTTGCCTGCCGGATGACGGAGGTCATCACGGCTGCGACCTCGGCCGTCTACACGCCCGCCGCCGGCACGGGCAGCAGCGCGGGGCTTTATTTCTATCACGGCGGCTGGCGGCTGAAGGTGCTCGGCTGGCGGGGCTCGTGGAAGGTCTCGGGCTCGGCGCTGGGTCTGCCGATGCTGGAATTCACCGGGCTCGGGCTCTGGGGCGGTCGCGCCGATACCGCCCTGCCCAGCACCACCCTGCCCAGCTTTATCCAGCCGTGGGAAATCTCGAAGGCCAACACCGCCGTCACCCTCCACGGGGTGCCGCTCAATACCAAGCAGTTCACCGTCGACTGCGGTCTCAGCCCGAAATACCGCAATCTCACCGAGCAGGAGGTTATCACCTCCTTCACGCGGAAGGCGGTCGGGAGCCTCCAGTTCGACGCCGTAACGCTTGCGACAAAGGATTGGCAGGCAACGGCAGCCGCCCGCACCCGTGATGCCCTCTCGATCGTCCATGGCACCACGACGGGCAATATCGTCACCATTGCCGCCCCCAAGGTGCAGGTCGAAATGCCGACTTGGAGCAATGACGACGATGTGCTGAGCGAAAGCCTGAACCTGGTGCTTTGCCCCACCACCGGCAACGACGAGCTGTCGCTGTCCTTCACCTAAGCTCAAAGAGGAAAATCATGTTCGTCTTCAAATCGCGCCGCCCCTTCGAGGCCCCTGTTACCGTTGACGTTCCGAAGGCGGATGGCAGCTTCGACAGCCACACCTTCATCGGCAAGTTCATCGTCCTGCCTGATGATGAGCGACGGTCATTGTCGGAAAATGCTGGCGGCGGTGACAAGGGCGCCAAGGCGGTGCTGGACGCATCCCTGATCGGGTGGGGCGCCGACCTGACCGACGAGAGCGGGCACCCGCTGCCCTTCTCGCCGGAGAACAAGGCCGCCCTGCTGGGCGATACGGCCATTTTCCTGGCCCTGAACGTCGCGCTCGCCACCGGCCTGATCGGCAAGGATGCCGTCCGCGCAAAAAACTGAGGGGCGCCGTCCGGCACGGCCTGGCGGCACGCCGCCGCCAGCCGACCGCTGACGGCGATCTTGCCGCAGACCTGAAGGCATCCGGGCTTTCGCCCGAGCAGGTCCAGGACTATCTCGCCAGCCGGCGCCATGCGGCTGGCGAGGATTTCGAGGTCTGGCCTGAAAATGAGGCCGCCCTCGATCTCTGGGCGGCCGTCGAGGGCCGCTGGGTTTTCGTCGCACAGGGATGGGCCGCACCGATGGGAGGCATGATGATCGAAGGCGTGCCGGCCGGCCTCGACATGCAGGCGGTGGCGATCTGCGCCGCGGCGCTGGGCCAGACTCTCGACCGGGCTCTCCTTGGTGATCTTGCGACCATGGAGGACGAGGCTCTCAAGATCCTCGCCGAGCAGCGGGCGGCCCGGCGATGAGCGATCTTGCGCTCAAAATCCGGCTGACCGTCGACGGCGGCGGCGAGGCCAAGGCCGAAATCGTCGGCCTGGGCGCCGCCACCGCCGCGATGACGGCGGACGTCACAACGGCGATCACCGCCCTTGGCGCCGGCCTCGCCAGGATCGAGGCCGCCGTCATCGGTGTCGGCGGCCAGGTCCGCGCGGCGGGCGACCAAGTCACCGCCGCGATCGGCGGCATGGCCGCCGCCACCACCCAGGCGGCCGACACTACGGTGGCCGCCACCACCCGCCAGTCGGACGCCTGGCGCTCCGTGGTGACTGCCGCCGGTGCCGCCGCTTCCAGCATTGAGGCCCTGCGCGCCCGCTATGTGCCGCTGGCGGCGGCCGAGCAGGCCCATGCCCGCGCCCAGGATGAGATCACTCTGGCCGTCCGGCTGGGCGCGATCGCCCAGGACCAGGCTGCCGCCGCCTCGGCCCGAGCCAGCGCCGCCCTCGACGAGCAGCGCCGGGCCCTCGATCCCACCGAAGCCGCCTGGCGCGGCCTGGCGGCGGCCGTTGTCGCCGGCGCCGTCGCGACCGACCAGGTACGCGCGAAATACTTGCCGCTGGCGGCGGCCGAGCAGGCCCATGCCGCCGCGCTTCGCGACATCCAGGATGCCGAGCGCCTGGGCATCCTGACCAAGGCCGAGGCTGCTGTGGCGATCGAGCGCCAGGCCCAGGCGCTCGATCGCCAGCGGGCGGCGCTGGCCGGGGCGCGCTCGGGCCTGACGGGTTACGCCGCGACCGGGCGGTTGGCCGCACACGAGGCCTCCAACCTCGCTTATCAGATCAACGACGTCGTCGTCTCCCTGGCGGGCGGCCTGAGCCCAGCTATGGTTGCCCTCCAGCAAGGGCCCCAGATCTCACAAATTTTCGGGGGCTGGGGCAATGCGGCGCGGGCGCTGGTCGGGTACCTGACGCCAGCGCGACTGGCCATCGGTGGTATTGCCAGCGCGGTGGTCGGCGGCGCTCTTGCCTACACCGGCTACCTGGCCTCGACCAAGGCTGTGGAGGTCGCCGTTACAGGTCTCGGCCGCAATAGCGGCGTGACGGTAGAGCGCCTGATCGAAGTCGCCGAAGCCTCTGCTGATGCGGCAGGCGTTTCGAAGTCTGCGTCCGTCGAGCTGGCCACGAGCTTTGTCTCGACCGGCAAGATCGGCGAGGCTCAGCTCGGCCGGCTAATCGAGATGTCGCGCGATTTCGGGGTGACGATCGGCACCGATGCTGCCGGCGGCGCCGAAAGGCTGGCTGAGATGCTGGCCGATCCCGTCAAAGGGGCGCGGACGCTTTTTGAGCAAATGGGCTTGCTCGACGGCGCCACTGCCGATTACGTGAGGACCCTGGCCGAGCAGGGCCGGCTGACGGCGTCCCAGGACGCCTTGATCGCCGGCCTGACCGGCCGCCTGGCGGATGCGGCGCAGGCAACCTCACTGCTCGGTCGAGCGTGGGAGGGGGTATACAACTGGTCCAGCAATGCGATCCGGGCAATCGGCGAATATGTCGACGATCGCGCGTCGATCGCGCTGGGTGAGGCCTCCCCGGCCGTCATTCGTCGCGAGTTGGAGGGGCGGATTGCTGCCAATGATCGCGAAATCGGCCAGTACGAGCGCGAGTTTCCGGGCCAGCGCGGCAGGCTGATCGAGCAACTCCGTGAAGAGAACCGCGGGCTGCGCCGCCAATTGGAGGCATTGCCGGCGGCACCCGCCGACCCCGCCTCAGCCTCTTCGGAGGCCGAGCGCCGCCGCCGCGATGAAGCCGCGACCCGGGCCCGCGAGGCCCCGGTGAACAGTTATGCCCGGCAGCTCCAGGATCTGCAAAACCAGGCGGCCTACTACAATAACCTGCCAAGCGGCGCGCCGGGGGAGGCCCCTGCTGCTACCGTCGCGATCACACGGCAACAGCAGGCGCTTAACGACACACTGCGCGAGACGATCGCGATTGGTGACCCCGCCGCCGCGACGCTAAGGGCACAGCAGGCGGCGATGGAGGCCCGGACCACAGCGGAAAAACGCGCCGCGGCAGAAGCCCTGAAGCGTGTCGAGCTATCGACACGGGTCATGACCGCGGAGCAGCGCGAGGCGGAGATTCGCGCCGCCGGCGACCAAGCCATCGCCGCGGGGACACAGGCCTTGGGTGAGCGCGCAGCGGCACTGACGGCCAGCCTTGCTGCGGCGGACGCCTACCTGATCTCGTCGGCCGCCGGGATGCGGGCCGACGCACAACGGGAAGCGTCGATCGAGGCCGTGACCTCCGGGGTCAACGCCGCCGTCATGGCCCAGCGCCTGCTGGCCGAGCAGGTCGCCGGCACAGCCCTGGCGGCGGCGCAGCAGGTCGCGCAGATCCGGGATCAGGCGGCGGCCCAGGCGGCAGTAAACGGGATGGTGGAGGCCGGGACGCTGACGGCTGCTGATGCCACCCGGGCATTGCAGGTCGAGCAGGCCCTACGCCCGCTGATCGCGGCGGCGGCCGTCGCCGAAGGTGACGCCAAGGAACAGCTTACCCGCATCATCACCGAGATGCGCGGCGCTATGGCGGGGGCCAACGACGAGGCGGAGCGCGCCATGGCACTGGCCGGCATCGACCGGCAGCGCCAAGCGCTGGAGTTAGCGGAATACGAGCTGACGCTGTTGGGCGAGAGCACGGCGCGGCGGGAATACCTGATCGCGTTGCGAGAAAAGGAGATCGAGCTACAGGGCCGCTACGGGGCCAACTGGCGAGAGGTCGGCGCGTCGGAATTGCGGCTTTATGAGCAGACGCTGCGCACCACCGCCGCGCTGACGGCCAGGACGGCTCAAAGCGACATCCTGACGGGTGCCTATCGCCGAGCGGGCGAGGCGATCCAGGACAGCCTTTCAACGGCCTTTCGAAAAGTCCTTGATGGCGGCGAAAATGCTTTCGAGAGTTTCGCGGATGATCTCAAAGGCCTCTTTTGGGACCTCTCTGCGGAGATCGCCGCGGCGCTGGTCTTCAGGCCGATCATCGGCGGCGTCGTCAACGCTGCCTTTGGCACAGAGGCCGCTGCCAGCCTGGGGTTGTCGACCAGCAGCGCCATGGCCTCTGCCGGCGGCCGCGGTGGATCAATCACCGACCTGATGGGACTGTCCAATCTGCTCGGCGGCGGGGCCGGCGGAGGCTGGATGGCGGGGATCAACTCTTATCTTTTCGGGACGGCCTCGACTGCGCCGGCTTCGGTCGCGGCCACCACCGGCGCCGCGCCGGGCTTCCTCACGGGCGGCGGCGTCACATCGGCAGGCAATGGCACTGCCGGGCTGTTTGGCACCTTTGGTGAGATCGGCCTCGGCTCGATCCTCGGCGCTGGCGGTGCCGGGTTTGGCATTTCTCAGTTCCTCTCCGGCTTGGCGCCCGGCAACAAATTGGTCTCCGCAGGCGGCGGTGCCGCCGCCGGCGCCCTTAGCGGGTTACTGATCACCGGCGGCAACCCCCTCGGCGCGCTCGTCGGCGGCGTTGCGGGGTTGCTCGGGGGCATGCTCAACAGCAAGCCAAGCAACATGGAGGGCGTCAACACCATCATTGACCTGTCCTCGAATGCGCCGGGCGTCGATCAGGGGCAGACCGGCAAGAAATACAGCGCGGAGAATTGGGCCGGGGCCAGGGTGGCATCTGATGCCGTGCGCGATGCGGCGCAGGCGGCCTTCGGCAAATACGCCGATCTGTCGGCGGCGGGCGTCTCGTTCGGGGTTGGCAGCCGCGATGGCTCGCGTTCCTACATCCTTGAGAACGGCGAGGTCCGGCAGGAATTCCGCGCCTCCAGCGACGAGGCCGGCATCAAGAGCCTGATCGGGCAGTCGATTGCCGCCATTGGCCGCCAGTATGCCGAGTCGCTGCCGATCGAGATGCAGAAGGCGCTGGCCAAGATCGATTTCTCCGCCGACATCGACGAGGCGCTGCGCCTGCTCGACTTCGCGGCTGGGTATCACGACACGATCAAGGCGCTGGTCGGAGGCTACGGCCTCGAAGACCAGGCCCGGAAGGCGGCGCGCGACAGCATCGAGCAGCAGGTCGAGGCGCTGAGGGTGTTCAAGGCCGATGCGGCGCGCCTCGATCTCGGCGATGCCGCCGCGGCCGTCCGCGAGTTCGGCCTGACGCTGGTCGGCCTCAAGGAAAAGAAGGCCACCGTCAGCGAGGCCGAGGCTGCTCTTTCCGCGCTGGACGAGTCCTTCAAAGTCTTCCGCGAAAACCTGGGTACCCTTGGCCTGACACTCGACGATGTCAATGCCGGTTACACTGCGTCGTTGACCAAGCTGCGGAACGATTTCAACGCCGCGCTGGATCGATCGATCACCGAGGGCCTTGGGGCCGGCTATCTGAACGACGTGGAGGACCTGCTGACCGCGCAGGGGCAGCGGATTAAGGACGCGACCGCGCTTGGTGCCGACATGGGCAGGATCTATCGGCTAAACGCGCTGGAAGTCCGCTCAAAAATCAAGGACCTGACCGCCGACCAACTCGCTGCGATCAACACGGTTGCGGGTGCCGCGGAAAGCCTTGCGTTGCAGGTCGAGATCGCCTTCCGCGGCCTGTCGACGGCGGTTGACGGCCAGATCAAAGCCTCGTCCGCCTCGGCGACCACGGCCCGCCAGAGTGCCGATGCCTATCGCGAGGCGGCGCGGTCGCTGGCGACGGCGCGGGACGGGCTGGCCCGGGGCGACCTCTCGATCCTCTCGCCCCAGCAAGTGCTGACCGACCTGCGGGGCGATTTCTTCTCGGCCTCGGCGGCGGCCAAGGGTGGCGACCAGAGCGCCCTGTCCCGGCTACCACAACTGGCCGAGGCGTTCCTCCGCGCCTCCCGGGATTACAATTCAGACACCGATGCCTATATCGGCGACTACAACCTCGTGCAGGGGCAACTGGCCGCGGCCACCGCGAGCAGCGCCGGCCTGGCCAGCGCCGCCGAGTACCAGGCCGAACTCATTGATGCCCAGACCCGCGTGCTGGAGAGCATTAGGAGCAACTTGGCGGATGAGGCCGGCGTCAACGAACTCCTGCTCCGCGAGCAGTTGGCGGCGCTGGCGGCAATCGGCGGCCTGATCGAGTCGACCAACGCCCTGACGATCGGCCAGACGAGCACGACCAGCGCCCGGCTCGTGGCCGCGGAGCAGGCGATCATCGCCGTGCGCGGCCAGATCGCCGGCGGCATCACGATCACCGACGCCGCCACCATCAACGGCCGCCTCGCCACCGTGCAGCAGGCCCTGATCGGGGTCGAGAGCGCCGAGGCGGCGAGCCTCCGCAGCACCGTCGCGGCACTACAGGTCGTCATGCAGCAGGGGCTGCTGGCGGTGGTGGCGGCGGGCCCGACCACGGCCGCGCTCGATCGCGCCCAGGCGGCGATCTCGTCAACCGACACTGCCGGCACCGCCATCCTGGCGGGCCTGATCGACAGGCTGCGGGCTGTCGCAGCCGATGGCCTGATCGCGACCGCCGAGGCGGCGCCTCTCCGCGAGGCGATCGGCCAAAGCCGCGACCATCTCGCCTACATCAACTGGAGCGAATCGGTCGCCACTCGTGGCGTGCTGGATGCCCTGTGGGTGGCGACCGACCAGGGGCTCGATCGCACGGCCCGGGCTGATGCCACCCGCCAGGCGCTGGCGGTGGCCGAGGCCGGCATCACCGACGCGACCTCGGCCTCCGGCCAGGCACTGGGCGCCCTGATCACCGCCCTCCGCGCGGCGACGGAAGCCGGCGACCTTGCCGGCGCGGTGGCGACGGGTGGGGTGCAGGCCGCGCTCGATCGCGCCCAGGCGGCGATCTCGTCAACCGACACTGCCGGCACCGCCATCCTGGCGGGCCTGATCGACAGGCTGCGGGCTGTCGCAGCCGATGGCCTGATCGCGACCGCCGAGGCGGTGCCTCTCCGCGAGGCGATCGGCCAAAGCCGCGACCATCTCGCCTACATCAACTGGAGCGAATCGGTCGCCACCCGATCGCTCCTCGATGCGCTCTGGATCATGACCGATCAGGGACTTGATCGCACGGCCAGGGCTGATGCCACCCGCCAGGCGCTGGCGGCCGCCGAGGCCGGCATCACCGACGCGACCTCGACCTCCGGCCGGGCTGTGCAGGACGTCATCGAGGCGCTCCGCTACGTGACCGCGGCCGGCCTCGGCGACGTCGAGGCCGCCGCGCCCCTGCGCCAAGCGCTGGATACCGTCCAGGCCGGGCTTGTCACCATCATGGGCACCACGACGACGGCCGTTAATGCCGCCACCGGGCAGCTGATCAGCATCGGCAAGCTGACCAGCGACCAGCTGGTGGCCCTATGGGCCGGCAATAGTCTTGCCGACTTGACAGCCGGGGCGGTCAAAGACCAGACCGGCGAGATCGTCACGGGCAATGCGCTGTCGGATGTCATGGCACGCTTGAGTGCCCAGCAGGTGGCAATTTCCGAACAAATAAAGCAGGTGATTGCTGGCGGCGATGCCGCCCAGGGCGCGCTGGTGACGGCGGTTGTCCGCGGCAATGCAACCGTCGCGGAGCTGCTGTCCCAGTACCTGGGCCTGGCCCAGGCCGAGCGCGACCGGATCGCAGCCGCGGCCGCGATCACGGCCGAGCAGGCCGCCAAAGATGCGGCTTTCGCCGAGTACAATGCCGGCGTCGGCTCGGTCGCCAATGCCGCAGCGGGTAAAGCCGGTGCTACCGTGGGCCGGGTGCTGCCGACCACCAGCCAGTCGCAGTATATCAGGCACGTCGCCGTCGACGTCGATGCTGCCGGTAATATCGCGGGCACGGCCTTGCGCAGCGCCAACGGCGCCGAAACTAACATTCCGCGTGCTCAAGCGCTGGCGGCGCAGCTGGTCGATCTCGGTAAGCAAGTGCAGTCGATCGTCGGCGGCGAGCTCCCCCCCTTTCGCGTCGAAGTCAAGGATAAGGACCTGCAAAATCAGGACGGCTCCGCCGCTCTTGAGTTGTGGATGGCTAACGGTCGCGTCGGGGTGGCCGCCGACCCCAACGATTACAAGTCGATTTATCGTGCTTATTTGCACAATCTCGACGAGACCATTAGCGGGCTGAGCGACCAGTGGCGCGGCATGCTGGAAGGTGTTGACTGGAGTGACATTACGGGTGGCTTCTATAATCTCGCCGCGGCCGCGGAGTGGACCCGAAGGCCTTTTGTCGGGTACGCCGCCGGCGGCACGGTGCAGGGCGGCATCTGGGGGGTGGATTCGGTCAAGACGATACTGGCTGGAAACGAGTATGTGGTGCGGGCCCCCAGCAACAATGCAGAAACGGGCCCCGCCCTCGACTACATCAACCGGGCCGGCCGCCTGCCGGAGGCCCTGCGCTCGTCGCCGATCGTCATCCACTCGGCCGGCGCCGCCGCCGGCGACCAGGGCGAGATGCTGGCGCAGCTGCGGGCGCTCAACGACCGCGTCGCCGCCCTGACCCTGAGCGGCCAGGGCGATGCCGACCAGGCTGCCGACCAGCGTGATGCGACACGTGCCGAAATCGCCGCCCTGCGAAGGGCGGTCGAAAACCTCTCGATGATGCTGACTAAGATGCTGGCGAGGGTCGCCGCATGACCAGGCTGCGCGCGATCGTGGCGGAAATCGCCGTCACCCCGGCCGGGGGTAGCCCCGAGGTGCTGCGCGTCAGCGACAGCCCGATCAGGCCATGGTCGCCCGCCGACCCGGCCCGGCCCAACGCCAGCGCACGCGAGCTGCTCGTCGAGGTTGGCGAGATCTCAACCGAGCTTTACGCCGATCTCTCCCGGCTGGCATCGACGGTGGGGGGCGGCGAGATCGTGCTCTCCGCCACCGGCGGAGCGCTCGCAGCCTATGCCGGCGCGACCTGGGGTGACGTCGCCATCTACTGGGGCGATACCGCAATCGACGGCACGCCCGCCCCCTGGGCGACCTGGTCGCGCTTGATGTCTGGCCGCGTCGAGGCGGTGCGCCAGGATCTCTCCGTTACTGGCCCGAGCCGGCTGCGCCTGCTCTGCTACGACCCGCGCGGCACACTCGACGAGGCGGTGCAGGGCCGCACTTACTTGGGCACCAATAGCGGCGCGGCCGGCTATGAGGGCACGAGCGACGACCTCATCGGCAAGGCGGTGCCGATCGCGCTGGGTGACCTGACGCGGGCCAATATCTCGCCCCCCTGCGTTAACACGGCACGGCAGGTGTATCAGCTCAACGACGGCGGCGACTACAGTGACGAGATTTTGCGTGTCGGCGGCGGCGACGCCGGCGCCACCATGGCCGGCGACCTGTCGTCAGCGGATTTCGACGCTTCGATGGCGCCGGCGTCGGGGGCCTATGTCAGGGACCGGGCCAGGGGCCTGGTCATGCTGGGCGGCGGCATCATCTCGGCCGCCCTTAGCGCGACCCTCAAGGGCGCGGTCGGGGGCGCCTATGTCGCGACCGCACCGGGGCTGATCAAGCGACTTCTTGAGCGCCGCGGCACCCCGGCCGGCCAGATCGGCGGGACCTTCGGCGCTGTGTCGGCACCGGCGCCGGTGGGCCTATGGATCGAGGGCGCGACCTCATATCGCTCAGTGATCGAGACCCTGGCGGCCAGCATGGGCGGCTGGGTCGCGCCGGACAGTGTCGGGGTATGGCAAATCGGCCTGCTTGCAGCGCCCGCCGGCGCCCCGGCCGAAACCCTCGACAGCTACAGCATCCGCGACCTTGCGGTTGACGACGCCGATGATGCCATTCCGGCTTGGCGCGTAACAGTTAGGCACGCACGCAATTACACGGTAATGCGCCGCTCTGATCTTGCCGGAGCGGTGCGCGAAACCGATCGCGCGGCCGAGCTGGCGCGCGAGTGGCGCGAGGCCGTGTGGAGCGCTCCGGCCGTCAAGGCGGCTTATCCGGCCGCCCGCGACCTGGTGCTCGACACGGCGCTGGTGGCCCAGGCCGACGCCCAGGCCCTGGCCGATCGGCTGGGGGGGCTCCTGGGCCAGCCCCGGCGCTCGTGGCGGGTCACGGTCGAGCTGACCGCCGCGCGGCTCGCCTATCAACCCGGCATCACCTGCCTAGCCCTCGACTACAGGCCGCTGGCCATCGGCGGGCTCTACCGGGTGATGGGGCGCAAGTTGTTTTCGCCGTCCCGCCATTTGATGACGCTGCGGCTCTGGGGGTGATATGAGCAACGCTGAGCTGCTCCACGACAACCTGCTGATCGGCGCCGGCGTGACGCTCGGCGGTGGCACCTGGAGCCTGCCGGTCACCAACCTGTTGACCCGGGCCATGGTCGCGCAGCCGGCACGCTGCACCGCTATCGCTACGCCCGGCGCCGCGACGGTGACGATCGATTTCGGCGAGGACGTCTCAATTTCCAGGTGGGCGGTGTTTCATATCACCGCGTCGCTCGGCGGTTCCACCTATCGCCTCCGCGCGTCATCGACTTCGGGCCACGCCGGCGATCTACTCGATACCGGGTTTCAGCCGATATTTCGAGGAACCTCGCCGTCGATGTCCTTGCCATGGGAACATCCTGGCTGGTGGTATGGCTTACCTCGAGAAAAAGACGTAACGGGTTACCCTCGACATCTCGTCATCGCGATCCCCGCGACAAAGGCCCGTTGGTGGAGCGTTGAATTTTCGGACCCGACAAATCCCGCAGGTTACCTGGACCTCGGCTACATGATCGCAGGCACCCCCATCAGCTTTGAACACAATTTCGACCTTGGCAGGCGGCGGGGGCGGACCTCGCGATCAATTATTGAAATGACACCGGGGGGTGGGCAAATCATCGACCGGCGACGCGCAGTGCGCAGCCACTCAATGACCTGGTCGATGCTCAGCGTCGCGGAGGCGTCGACGATCTATGATTTGGCGCAAAATCGCGACGGTGTCGATCTCGTGCTCTTTATTCCAGATCCAGATTTGTTGGACGCCGCCTCTATTCGCGATGTTTTTCCCGCGCGCTTGGTCGGGTCAATCGGAGAGATGTCTCGGACCGGCGATGGCCTCTGGACTGTCAGCGTTACTTTGGAGGAGTTGATCGCATGACGCTATCACCGTCGGAAGCTGCTGCCGTTGATCGGTTGGCAAACAAGTACAGGACCGGAGACTATCACCCGACAGGTAATGCTGGCGGTTTTGGAAACAATGGGCATGCCATTAATTTTCCGGCGGCGGTCAATGACATCGGCATAGCCCTCGCCGCCGCTGCCCGCGAGGCGACCGCGGCGGCGGCCGCGGCCGCGGCGGCGGGGGGCTCCGCTGCGTCGGCCGCGGCATCGGCGGTGGGCACCGGCACGGTCGATGCCGCGCTGGCCGCCAAGCAGCCGCTGGCCGCCTTGCTGACGGCTATCGCCAGCCTCGCCACCGCCGCCGGCAAGGGCCTCTATTTCGCAGGCATCGGGGCACCCGCGACCTATGACCTCAGCAGCTTTGTGCGCGGGCTGTCCGGTGTCGGCGACGCCGCCGGGCTCAGGACGGCGATCGCCGCAGCGGGCACAGAGGGGCCGGAGATCAGCAGTCCGCTGACTGTGAAAAGCGGCACTTATCCTGAGATCAGGATCGCGACTACGGTTGACGGCACGCCAGATCAGCGCGCCTTCAAGATCATCATCGACCACCCCCGCCGCCTGCTGGCCATTCAGGCAACGAGCGACTTCGGCAGTTACATTCGTAACATCATTCAATTTGGGCACGATGGGCAGATTAGTGCGGCGGGTGACATCAGCATTTCCAAGCCGCCCGGTACAAATAGGTCTTTCAGCATTTACAGCGACGGCATCCCTCGGTGGTCGGTGTCGGCAAATTCGGGATCGGAAGGCGGGGGCAATACCGGTTCCGATTTCGGGATCAACCGCTTTTCTGATAACGGCGATTATTTGGGCACGTCGATGTTCATCGATCGCGGCACCGGCTTGATCACGATGTCGGGTGGGCTGACCAGTGACGGGCCGGTACGCTATCGCGTCTATACCAGGGGCACTCTTCCGACCCCCGCCGCCTTCACTGTCGGCTGGGCGCAGGTCTCCAACCCGGAAAGCGGGAAATCGTTGTTCGTTTACTGCAACGGCACCGCCTGGGTCTATATCGACGGCAGCGCCGTCACCATAGCGTGAGGTTACATCATGATGCTCTCTCTCGATCGCGTCGAAATCCAGACCCGCCCGTTCGGCCATCCCGCGGGGAACAGTTATTGCGTCTGGTTGCGCTTGACGATGGATTTCGCGGGCGAGCCCCAATACGCCCTGCGCGGCCCGCTGACGCCGGAAGAAGCCGAGGCCGCGGGCTATCCCCTCGATCTCGTCCTCGGCGAGATCGCCGCCAATGCCATTCGACAGGAGCGGGCGGCTGTGGCGGCACACCGCCTCGCCGAAGGTGCCGCCACAGCGGCGGCCGAGCAAATCGCTGTTCTCCAGGCAATGCTGGCGCAGGTACGGGCGGATGCGGGGCAACTGGCCGCGGCACTGGCAAGTGCCTCCCAGATCTCGGAGTGACCGGCGGGGGCCGGGCCGTCCTGCGCGGGCGCGGATAAGGACCCTACGCGGCGATCATCCCCAGCGCCAGCCCCCCGCAAGAGCGGCAAAGCCATGCCTTACCATGGCGGCCCAACTGATAAGCCCGGACTACACGAGGGGCGGCGGTTGACGCCCCTTGTTTTGCTCAAAGCGGCTTGCGGGAGTGCTCAAAATGCGTTGCGCGCTACACGCTCTGCGCCGGTCAGGCCATGGTGCTGGTCGCCGTCGCCGGCCTCGACCCGCTGACCGCCTATCTCGCCACCAGCCCGGGCGGGGCGGATACGGTCGCCATCATCGCCGCCTCGACCCGGGTGGACGCGCCTTTCGTCATGACGATGCAGATGGCGCGTTTCCTGGTCGTGCTGGCGATCGGGCCGGGGCTGGCCCGCGCCATCGCCCGCCGGGCGTAGCAGGTCCCCCCTCCGGCCCTACAGGCTGGCGACCAGCCGCGCCAGGGCATCGGCCAGCTTGTTGCGGACGCGGGTGGTTTCCTCGCTGCGCTCGCGCTGTTCCTCGATCACCTCCGGCGGGGCCTTGGCGACGAAGGCGGCATTGCCCAGCTTGCCCGCGATCTTCGCCAGTTCCTGGTCGGCCTTGGCGATTTCCTTCTCCAGGCGCTTGCGTTCCGCCCCGAGGTCGATGACCTCGCCGAGCGCCAGCGCGACCGTGGTGCCGCCGACGACCAATTGGACCGAACCGCGCGGCGCCGCCTCGGCGAAACCGATGGTGCCGAGGCGGGCCAGGCGGGCGATGAGGTCGCCGTGGCGCCCGGCCCGGGCCGTCACCACCGCGTCCGCGCCGACGAGGACGAGGTCGAGCTTGGCGCCGGCGGGCACATTGGCCTCGGCCCGAAGCGCCCGCACCTCGGTCACGAGGTCGATCACCCAGCCCACTTCCGCATCCGCCGCGGCATCGGCGATCGCGGGATCGACCGCCGGCCAGGGCGCCAGCACCAGATCGGTGGCGCGGGCGATGCCGGCGCCTTCCGCCGTGCGCGCCCACAGTTCTTCGGTGATGAAGGGCATGAAGGGATGCAGCAGGACCAGGATCCGGTCGAGGACATGGGCCGCGGTGGCGCGGGTTTCCGCCTTCACCGCCTCGTCCGCGCCGTTCAGCAGCGGCTTGATCAGTTCGAGATACCAGTCGCAGAACGTGCCCCAGACGAACTGATAGACCGCCCCCGCCGCCTCGTTGAAACGATAGGCCTCGATCGCCTCGACCACGGCGGCCGTCGCCCGTTCCGCCTCGCCCAGGACCCAGCGGTTGATGGTATGCGCCGCCGCCTTGGGGTCGAAGCCGGGCCGGATGCGGCATTCGTTCATCTCGGCGAAACGCGCGGCATTCCAGAGCTTGGTGGCGAAATTGCGGTAGCCCTCGACCCGCTGGGTCGACAGCTTGATGTCGCGCCCCTGGGCCGCCATGGCGGACAGGGTGAAGCGGAGCGCATCGGCGCCGTATTTGTCGATCAGGTCGAGGGGATCGATGACGTTCCCCTTCGACTTCGACATTTTCTGGCCCTTCTCGTCGCGGACCAGGGCGTGGATATAGACGGTGTGGAACGGCACTTCCTTCATGAAGTGCAGGCCCATCATCATCATCCGGGCAACCCAGAAGAAGATGATGTCGAAGCCGGTCACCAGGACGTCGGTCTTGTAGTGCCGCTTCAGGATCTCCGTGTCCTCGGGCCAGCCGAGGGTCGAGAACGGCCACAGCGCCGACGAGAACCAGGTGTCGAGCACATCCTCGTCGCGGGTGAGCGCGGTGGCGCTGCCGTAATGGGCGGCGGCGGCGGCCAGGGCCGCCGCTTCCGTTTCCTCGACGAAGCACTGGCCGTCCGGCCCGTACCAGGCCGGGATCTGATGGCCCCACCACAGCTGGCGCGACACGCACCAGGGCTGGATATTGTGCATCCACTCGAAATAGGTCTTGTCCCAGTTCTTCGGCACGAAGACCGTATCGCCCCTTTCCACCGCCTCGATCGCCGGCTTGGCCAGGGTCTTGGCGTCGACATACCATTGGTCGGTCAGCATGGGTTCGATGACGACGCCCGAACGGTCGCCGAAGGGCTGCATCAGGACGTGGTCCTTCACCTCGACCAGGAAGCCCAGTTCCTCGAGGTCGGCGACGATGCGCTTGCGCGCCTCGAAACGGTCGAGGCCGCGGTAGGCCGCGGGAATGAAGTCGGCATCGACGACCTTGGCATGGATGTCCAGCACCGCGATCTGTTCGAGATCGTGACGCTTGCCGACCTCGAAGTCGTTGAAGTCGTGGGCGGGGGTGATCTTGACCGCGCCCGTGCCCTTTTCAGGATCGGAATAGCTGTCGGCGACGATCGGGATCCTGCGCCCGGTCAGGGGCAGCACCACCAGCTTGCCGACCAGGTGCCGGTAACGCTCGTCGTCCGGATGGACCGCGACGCCGCTGTCGCCCAGCATGGTTTCCGGCCGCGTGGTGGCGACGGTGATCGCCTCGGCGCCGCCCTCGACCGGGTAGCGGATATGCCACATGTGGCCCTTGGTTTCCCGGCTCTCGACTTCGAGGTCCGAGATCGCGGTCAGGAAATGCGGGTCCCAGTTGACCAGGCGCTTGTCGCGATAGATCAGGCCCTGCTTGTGCAGGGTGACGAAGACCCGGCGCACGGCCGCCGACAGGCCGTCGTCCATGGTGAAGCGTTCGCGGCTCCAGTCGCAGGACGCGCCGAGCCGGCGGAGCTGGCGGGTGATGGTGCCGCCCGAGACATCCTTCCAGGCCCAGACCCGGCGGATGAATTCCTCGCGCCCCAATTCGCGCCGGCCCAGATTCTCGCCCGACTGGGCCAATTGCCGCTCCACCACCATCTGGGTGGCGATGCCGGCGTGATCGGTGCCCGGCTGCCACAGCACGTCGCGGCCGCGCATGCGCTCGAAGCGGCAGAGAATATCCTGCAACGTATTGTTCAGGGCATGGCCCATATGCAGGCTGCCGGTCACATTCGGCGGCGGAATGACGATCGTATAGGGCTTGCCGCCGGCATTGCGCCCGGCCTTGAAGGCACCGGCGCTTTCCCAGGCCTCGTAAAGGCGGGCTTCGACGGCGGCGGGTTCGTAAGTCTTCTCGAGCATGATCGAATCTCATAAGCGGCCAGTCATCGCCTTCAGGGCGATGGTTCCGACCGCGGCAGACGGGCGGGAGATCCCGCCGGGGATTCAGGAATTGCGGCCGGTGATGCGGGCCATTTCGGCAGCGACCGCCTTTTCGACGATCGACGGCAGATGGGCGTCGAGCCAGGCCTTCAGCATGGGGCGCAGCAGATCTTCCGCCAGTTGCTCCACCGTCCGGCCGGCCTCCGCCGTCTCGCGTACCGATACCGGCACCGGCCGGCTCGCCTCGGCCAGCTGGGCGAAGGCATTGCGCGCCTGGGAGGCGGCATTGGCGGAAATCAGGGGATCATGCGGCGGGGGCGCACTCGACATGACGGCTTCCTTCTGGGCCGCGTCCCGCAAGCTGGGGGGGACGGTTTCGGCCTCGGCGATGAAATTCTCCAGGGGATCGGGATCGGGTTCGAACACCGGCGTCACGGGGGCCGGCACCGGGGCGGGCAAAGGGGCCGCCGGCAAGGGGGCAACCGTCGCCGGCTCGGGCACAGGCTCGACGGCCGGCAGCGGGGCACCCTCCGGCTCCGCCTGGCGCGACGGCAGGGAAACGACGCTGCCGTCGTCCGCCACCATTTCGGTCAGTTCCAGGATATCGGCCTGGGCGTCCGCGGCCTGGGCATCGCGCGCCTCGCCGTCCTCGGCGATGATCCGGCGGATCGACGCCAGAATATCTTCCATCGACGGGTCGGCGCCGCCCTTCGCGGCCTCGCCTCCCCGTTTGAACTCGTCGGTCATTCCACGTCCCCGCCGTACCGGCGCCACCTTTGCCCGACCAAACTACGTTACACGCCGGTCGATGGGAAGTCCTGCCGGGGGCGGAGTCCTGCCGGGGACGCTGCCGCCCCCGGCGAACCGGCCGCGGCCGTCAGTCGATGCCGAACCAGCGGCCGCGGGTGGCGTCGTAATGCTTGGTCGGATCGTAGCGGTCGCCCGAGAGGCTCAGGTTGTCGGCGCTCAGCCGCCCGACCGCCGACAGCAGGCCGAAGGCGGCAGAATATTCCGAGCCCTGGGCGCGCAGCAGCGAAACGCGGGCGTTCAGCAGTTCGCGCTCGGCGTTCAGCACGTCGAGCACGGTGCGCGAGCCGACCGCCGCTTCCTGGCGCACGCCTTCGAGCGCCAGCGTATTCGCCTTCACCGCTTCCTGCTGCGAATTGATCACGCCGCGGGCCGCCTGCAACTGGCTGTAGGCGTTGGAGGCGGATTCGATCACGGAACGCTGGGCCTCGTTCACCTGGGACAGGCGCTGGCTGGCGGTCTGCTGATTCTGGCGGATGGTGGCGTATTCGGCACCCGACTGGTAGAGCGGCACGCTGACCTGGACCTCGATCGAGGCCTGGTCGGTCTTCTCGACGCTGGCGGACTGGTCCTGCGAATGGGTGACCGAGCCGACCAGGCTGACCTGCGGCAACAGGCTGCTGAAGGCGATGTCGATACCGTCGCGCGCGGCCTGTTCGACATAGCGGGCGGCGATCAGGTCCGGATTCTCGGCAAGGGCGATCGACCGCGCCTCCTCCGCGCTCGGCGGCATGGGCGGCAGCGGCGGCAGCGGGTCCAGGGAACCGGGGGCGGCGCCGACCACGCGTTCATAGTTCTGGCGGGCGGCGCTCAGGTCTGCCTCGGAGGTGCGCAGCTGGGCCTGGGAATCGGCCAGGCGGGCTTCGGACTGGGCGACGTCGGTTCGGGTCAGCTCACCGACGCGGAAACGGTCGCGGCTGGCGTCCAGCTCGCGCTGCAGCACCTGCACGTTCTTCTGGTTCAGTTCGACCAGGCCCTGATTCGTGATCACGCCGACATAGGCCTGCACCACCGCGAGCAGCACCGATTGCTCGGTCGAGCGCAATTGGGCGCGGCCGGCCTGGATCTGGTTGTCCGCCGCCTTGGTCTCGGCCGTGGTGCGGCCGCCGCGGTAGAGCGGCTGGCTGCCCTGGATGCCGACGGCCCAGGGATTGAGGTCCGTGTTCACCTTCACCCCGGTGCCGGCGACCGTGTTCTCCTGGCTGAGGTAGCCGGCGGAACCGGTGACCGTGATGGTCGGGCGCCAGCCCGACAGCGCCTTGGCGATTTCCTCGTCCGTGGCGCGCAGCTGGGCGCGCTGCGCTTCCAGCGTCGGGTTGTTCGCATAGGCCATGGCCAGGGCTTCGGACAGGGACTCGGCAAGGGCGGGGGTTCCGCCGCCGATCGCCATCAGCGCCACAAGGCTTACCAGTCGCTTTGCCATTTCTACCGTCCTGCCGAAAGCCGCCACCGGGTCCCGCCGCGCAAACGACAGGGCGAAACAGGCGGGTCATTAACGCTGTAAACTACAGGGGGATGGACATCCTGGCAACTCGCCACGACGGCATCGCAGCATTAGAATGAACGTTCACTCTATCGATCCGTCAAGTGCGGAATGGACCGGTCAGGGTTGTCCTTCAATATCGGGCCATATCGGGTTCGACGACGGCCGCCCAGCGATCGACGCCGCCGTCCAGATTGGTCGCCTCCAGCCCCTGGCCGCGCAGCCACAGGGTCGCGCGCAGGCTGCGCATGCCGTGGTGGCAGATGACGATCAGGTCCTGCCCGCCGCCGACCGCCGCGGGGTCGAAATCCTGCAACTGGCCGAGCGGCAGGTTGACCGAGCCGTCCAGGCGGCAGAGGTCGAATTCCCAGGGTTCGCGCACGTCGAGCAGGAAGGGCCGCTCGCCGGCGGCAAGCCGCGCCGCCAGCGTCTCGACATCGATTCGAAGCTCGGCCATCCCGGTCGGAACCGCTGAGGAGGTCAGAACACGAAGGCGGCGGGACGCTCGAACCCGGGCAGCACCGGGGTCGCGGCATCGAACAGCGGCCGGCGGCCGACGATGCCCCCGGTCTTGGTATAGAGCGTGGCGACACCGATCGGGCCGTTGCGCAGCACGGCGATCAGGCGGCCGCCCTCGGCCAATTGGTCGTAAAGCGCGGCCGGCACTTCAGGCACCGAGGCCTCGATCAGGATGACGTCATAGGGGGCGCCGGCGGCATGGCCCTGGGCAAGTTCGCCGGTGACCACCGCGACGTTGCCGAGGCCGAGGCCGGCCACCGCCGCCTTGGCGCGGGCGGCGAGATCGGCGACGGATTCGAGGGCGGTCACGTGCTTCGCCAGATGGCCGAGGACGGCGGCCGTGTAACCGGTGCCGGCAGCGATGTCGAGCACCGTGTCGGCGGCGGTGATTGCCGCCTCCTGCAACATGCGGGCGAAGACGCGCGGCTCGACCAGATAGCGCCCGGCGCCGAGGTTCAGGTCCTCGTCGACATAGGCGACGGGCCGCAGCGCCTCGGGCACGAAATCCTCGCGCGGGACGGCCAGCAGGGCATCGTGCACGCGCACGTCCGTAACCTTGTTCGGCTTGATCTGGCTATCCAGCATAAGGCGCCGGAGGGCGGCGAAATCGGCCATGCTCGTGATCCGCTTCAATGATGGTTTCCGACTTATACGAGGTCGGAACGCCCGAGACAACGCCGGCCGGAGGCGAATTGCCGCGGCGCCGGCGCGGTCTTCGTTGCGTTGGCCATAAGGCTCTGCTATATCCCGCCTCCTCTTGGATGGCGACGTGGCGGAATGGTTACGCAGCGGACTGCAAATCCGTGTATGCCGGTTCGATTCCGGCCGTCGCCTCCAGGGGATTTCAGAAAGGCCTTTGCTTCGAGCCGAATCGAATGTATAAGGCCGGCCTCCGCATCAAGCGGGAACAGTTTCGCCGGCACGCCCGGCTGTTCCCCGGTAGCTCAGCGGTAGAGCAACCGGCTGTTAACCGGTTGGTCGCTGGTTCGAATCCGGCCCGGGGAGCCAGTTCGGAGCGAGACTGCGAACGCAACGTGTCGCAGTTTCCTCTCCATAGTTTCCTCCAGACGCCGCAAGCGTCTGGAGGAGATCTGGCGTTATCCGATTACCCTCCCCCATCGCGATTGCCCTACAGCCGACGATCCAGCATTTGGCCCGATCGTTCTTGCAACGGCACCGTATCGGCCACCGGCCGGACCTCAAAATTCGCCTTCAGTAAGGAAGCGCCGATGCCCTGCGCCGGTGCCGACTAGGCTCGGGCGGCGGCAGGCCGCCAAAAAGACCGAAGCCTTTTGATCGACAAGACCAAAAGAGCGGATCGCCGCCCAAATTCATGAACACAAAATTATTCCAAAATCCACCAAGCATTAAATTTAAAACAATCCCCATGCCGCACATCGACATCAAGAAGCAGATTACGCCCCTCATTCGACATGAATACCCTCAAATAATTATCGCCATTATTATTTTTACGTAATTCCCAACCTACAATATGCTCTTTTTTAGAAGATTTTATAAAATTCACTATTTTCTCTGCTTTTAGCAAATCCTCATCCGGAACACATTCCTCCCCCGCCATATCAAGAGAGGATTGCACCTGAAGCACTACGTCATTCATATTCTTTTCTGAAAAATCCTGCGATTTTGCCGAGAAAGATATTATAGAAAAGCAAAAAATCATAAAATATCTCAGCTTCATCTTTCCCTCCCATAAATATTGGAAAGAATAGAAGTATCCGCCCCCGAACGGGGTGAGGGTTCAAAAAATAATTAACAATATTTTCTGTTCCCCACGGCCAATGGTCAAATTCAGATCACGGCCGCGATCACCGACCACGTCGAGGCCACGGCCAGCACGATCCAGGTCAGCAGAATGCCGTAGAGCCGCCCGGGCGAGCCTTCCTCGGTCATGCTGAGGCCGAAGGCGTGAAGCGCGCGGCCGAGGAACAGGGCGGCGCCCAGGGCATGGACCAGCCAGCCGGGCTGGCCCGCGACCTCGAGAAACCCGATCAGCACCAGGGCCAGCGGGACATATTCGACATTGTTGCCATGGGCCCGGATCGCCCGTTGCAGGCCCGGGTCGTCGCCCGCGCCGAAGATCACATTGGCCCTCATCCGCTGCAGCCCGACCCGGAAGGCCAGGGCAAAGCTCAAAAGCCCGTTGAGCCCGGCATAAAGCAAGGTCCAATGCGGCGGCGACGCCAGCACGGCGGTAACGGGGTCGGTCATATGCCCTCCTCTGCCCTCGAATTCCCTGTGGCGGGAAGGGTCGGCCGCGCCTCGCCCGCTTGGCAAGCGCAATTCGCGCCGGGCGACAAATCCGCCCGCGGCCCGGCCGCGTATAGGACGGCGGAACTGCTTGAACGTGACGCCCATGGCCGCCCCCCGCCCCCACATCCTCTGGTTCCGCCGGGACCTCCGCCTTGCGGATAATCCGGCCCTGGCCCAAGCGGCGGCCGGCGGCCAGCCGCTGATCCCGCTCTATATCCTCGACGATTCGGCCGGCGGCCCCTTGGGCGGGGCGCAGCGCTGGTGGCTGCATCACAGCCTCGCCGCCCTCGACGCCGCCCTGCGGCGGCTCGGCAGCGCCCTGGTGCTGCGCCGCGGCCCGGCAGCCGACGTCCTCGAACGGGTGGCGGAGGAGACCGGGGCCGATACGGTCCATTGGAACCGTCTCTACGATCCCGCCGCCATCGCCCGCGACACCGCCCTGAAAGCGGCACTGACGACACGCGGGATCACCGTCGCCAGCTTCAACGCCGCCCTGCTGTTCGAGCCCTGGACCATCCGCAATCAATCGGGCCGGCCCTTCAAGGTGTTCACGCCGTTCTGGAAGGCCTGCCTCGCCGCCCCGGCGCCGGATGCCCCCCTGCCCGCCCCGCCCCGCCTCGCCCCCGCCAGCCTTCCGGCGGGCGAGAGGCTGGACGAGTGGGCGCTGCGGCCCCGCGCGCCCGACTGGGCGGCCGGCTTCGCCCCCTGCTGGCAGCCGGGGGAAGCCGGCGCCGGCGCCCGGCTCGGGGATTTCCTCGACGGTGCCGTCGGCCGTTACAAGGCGGCGCGCGACCGGCCGGACCTCGCCGCCACCTCGCGCCTGTCGCCCCACCTCGCCTTCGGCGAGATCGGCCCCCGGCAGGTCTGGCACGCCGTGCATCACGCCAGCGGCCGCGAGCCGGCCGCGGCGCCGGGTGCCGCGCAATTCCTGGCCGAGATCGGCTGGCGGGAATTCTCGTATCACCTGCTGTTCCATCAGCCGCAGATGCCCGAACGCCCCTTGCGCGCCGAATTCGCCGCCTTTCCCTGGGCCGCGGACGGGGACGGGCTGGCAGCCTGGCGGCGCGGCCTGACCGGCTATCCGATCGTCGATGCCGGCATGCGCGAACTGTGGCAGACCGGCTGGATGCACAACCGGGTGCGGATGATCGCCGCCTCCTTCCTGGTCAAGGACCTGCTGGTACCCTGGCAGCGCGGCGAGGCCTGGTTCCGGGAGACGCTGCTCGATGCCGATGTCGCCAGCAATGCCGCCTCCTGGCAGTGGGTGGCGGGCTGCGGCGCCGATGCCGCGCCCTATTTCCGCATCTTCAACCCCGTGCTCCAGGGCGAGAAATTCGATCCGGAGGGGCATTACATCCGCCGCTTCGTGCCCGAACTGGCGCCGCTGCCCGCCGCCGCCCTCCACCGGCCCTGGGCCCAGGCCGATCTCGCCCGCCGTTGCGGCGTGACCATCGGCCGGGACTACCCCGCCCCGATCATCGACCACGGCTTCGCCCGCCGGCGGGCGCTGGCCGCCCTCGCCACCCTGAAGCAGGACAGCGCCGCATGACGGAGAGAAAGCGCATCGCCGTCATCGGCACCGGCATCACCGGCCTTGCCGCCGCCTGGCTGCTGCGCGAGCGCCACGACGTCACGGTCTACGAGAAGGACGGCCGCCCGGGCGGCCATGCCCATACGGTCACCATCGATTACGACGGCACCGCGATCCCGGTCGATACCGGCTTCATCGTCTACAACGAGGTGAACTACCCCCATCTCACCCGCCTCTTCGCCGCGCTCGGCGTCGCGACACGGGACAGCAGCATGAGTTTCGCCGTCTCCGCGCGGGACGGGCGGCTGGAATGGGCGGGCGACACGTTGGCCACGGTCTTCGCCCAGAAGCGCAACCTGGCGCGGCCCCGGTTTCTCGGCATGCTGCGCGACATCCTGCGCTTCAACCGCAATGCGGCGGCGGATCTCGCCGCCGGCCGGCTCGACGGGCGCAGCCTCGGCGATTATATCGCCGAAGGCCGCTACGGCGCCGCCTTCCGCGACGATTACCTGCTGCCCATGGGGGCGGCGATCTGGTCGACCCCGGTCGCCGACATGTCGGCCTTCCCGGCCGCCAGCTTCATCCGCTTCTTCGACAACCACGCTCTGCTGCGCGGCCTGGAGGAGCGCCACCCCTGGCGCACGGTCGAAGGCGGCTCCATCCGCTATGTCCAGGCGATCGCGGCGGCGCTCGGCCCGCGGCTGCGCCTGTCCTGCCCGGCCTTGCGCGTTGCGCGCGATGCCTTCGGCGCCACCGTCGTCGACGGCCGGGGCGGGTGCGACCGCTTCGACGCGGTGATCCTCGCCTGCCACGGCGATCAGGCCCTGGCCCTGATCGAGGCGCCGAGCGCCGCCGAGGCGCGGGTCCTGGGCGCCTTCCGCTATACGGCCAATCACGCGGTGCTGCACCGCGACCCCGCCCTGATGCCCCGGCGCCGCAAGGTCTGGTCGAGCTGGAACTACCTGAGCGGGGCCGGCGGCGGCAAGGTGGCGCTGACCTATTGGATGAACCGGCTTCAGGGCATCGACGGCGCGACGCCGGTCTTCGTCTCGCTGAACCCGCACCGGGCGGTGCGGGACGATCTGGTCTTCGGCCGCTACGACTATGCCCATCCGATGTTCGACGCCGCCGCCATTGCCGCCCAGCGCGAGATCCCGTCGCTGCAGGGCCGCGACCGCCTGTGGTTCGCCGGCAGCTATTGCGGCAACGGCTTCCACGAGGACGGCCTGAAGGCGGCGATCGATGTCGCCGCCGCGTTCGGCGTGGCGCCGGCTTGGGCGCCGGGCCGCCAGGCGGCCGCGGAATGAGACGCCCGCCTGCCGCCCTCTATCTCGGCCTTGTGTTCCACGGCCGGCTGCGGCCGGTCCGCCACGCCTTCCGCTACCGGGTGTTTTCCCTGCTGCTCGATCTCGACCGCCTGGACGAGGCGGCGGCAGGCTGCCGGCTGTTCTCGCACAACCGCTTCAATCTCCTGTCCTTTCACGACCGCGACCATGGTGCCCGCGACGGCAGCCCCTTGCGCCCCTGGATCGAGGCGCGGCTGGCCGACCACGGTCTCGGCCATCTGGCCGGCGGGCGGATCGAGGTGCTGTGCTTTCCCCGCCTCTGGGGCTTCGTGTTCGATCCGCTGACGATCTATTACGTCGCCCGGGCGGACGGCACGATCGGCGCCGTGGTCTATGAGGTGAAGAACACGTTCGGCGAGCAGCATTGCTATGTCCTGGCGGCCGGCCCGGGCGGGGGCCCGATCCGCCATGACGCGGACAAGGCATTCCACGTCTCGCCCTTCGTCGCCATGGCCGCGACCTATCGCTTCCGCCTGTCCGTGCCGGGCGAGCGCCTTCAGGTCACGATCGACGAGCACGACGACCGCGGCCGCCTGCTGATCGCCAGCCTGACCGGCGCGCGGCGGCCCTTCACCGACCGGGCGCTGGCCGCCGCCGTGGTCCGCCATCCGCTGATGACCGTGAAGGTGGTCGCCGCCATCCATTGGCAGGCGCTGCGCCTTTGGCTGAAGCGCCTGCCCATCCATCCCCGCCCCGCCGCCGGAGCCCGTTCATGAGCCTGTCCTCCACCGCCGGGCCCTGCCCCGGCGGGCCCGCCCCCGGCCTGATCGAACGCGACCTGATCGAACGCGACCGGGCCCTGCAACTCGGCGGTCTGACGCGGTGGATGCGGGTGTTGCTGCGCCTTGCCGCCCATCTCGAACACGGCACCGTGCTGATGACCCTGCCCGCCGGCCCGACCGTGGTCCTGCGCGGCCGCACCAAGGGCCCGGTCGCCGAGATCCACGTGCACGACCAGCGCATGGCGAAACGGATCCTGCTGAAGGGCGGCATCGGCTTCGCCGAAAGCCATCTCGCCGGGGAATGGGACAGTCCGGACCTCGTCGCCCTGCTCGGCATCGCCAATGTGAACGACGCCCTCCTGGACAAGGTGCTGGACGGGGCCCCGGTGACGAGGCTGCTCGCCCGCCTCGGCCACGCCCTGAACCGCAACAGCAGGTCCGGCAGCCGGCGCAACATCGCCCATCACTACGACCTGGGGAACCGTTTCTACGGCGCCTGGCTCGATCCCAGCATGACCTATTCCGCCGCCGTCTTCCCGCCGGGCGTCGACGACCTTGCCGGGGCCCAGGCGGCGAAATACGACCTGCTGGCCGGCAAGCTGGGCCTTGGCCCCGATCACCATCTGCTGGAGATCGGCTGCGGCTGGGGCGGCTTCGCCGAGCGGGCGGCAGCGAGCTTCGGCTGCCGGGTCACCGCCGTCACCATTTCCGCCGAGCAATATGCCTTCGCCCGCCGCCGCATCTTCGAGGCCGGCCTGGCCGAACGGGTGGAGATCCGCCTCCAGGACTATCGCGACATTCGGGGACGCTTCGACCATATCGCCTCGATCGAGATGTTCGAGGCGGTGGGCGAGCGCTATTGGCCGGTGTTCTTCGATCGGGTCGCGGCGCTGCTGGCGCCGGGCGGGCGCGCCGCCCTTCAGGTGATCACCATCGCCGAGACCTATTTCCCCCGCTACCGCCGGCATGTGGATTTCATCCAGAAATACGTCTTCCCGGGCGGCATGCTGCCCTCGCCCGCCGCCTTCGAACGGGCCGCCGCGGCGGCCGGCCTCGCCCGGGGCGAGGTCACCGCCCATGGCCCCGACTATGCGCGCACCCTGGCGGCGTGGCGCGGCCGCTTCCTGGCCGCCTTCGACGATCTGCGCCCGCTCGGCTTCGACGACCGGTTCCGCCGCCTGTGGACCTATTATCTCGCCTATTGCGAGGCGGGGTTCCGCACCGCCTCGATCGACGTCATGCAGGTTGCGCTGCACAAGGGCTGAATACCCCCGATCAGGGGGCTTGGCGCGCCGAGCGCCGTTTAGGGCTTGCCATCCCATCGGGCAGGCTACAGAACGGTTGGATCGAATATTGAAAGACGGCAGCACGTTCGCGTGGTTCATTCATCGAAGTCCCGGCTCCCCGCCGCGCAGGTCTGGCTCTACGGTCTGCCCGCTCTCGCCCTGACCGCAGTCGGCATCCCGCTGCTGCTCTACCTCGTCCCCTTCTATACGGAGGAAAAGGGCCTGCATCCGGAGGTCGTCGGCGGCATTCTCTTCGCCGTCCGCCTGGCCGACGCGATCTTCGATCCGACCTTCGGCGCCATTTCCGACCGGGTGCGCACGCGCTGGGGCCGGCGCCGGCCCTGGCTGCTGGTCGGCACTGTGCTGCTGGTTGTCGCGATCTGGCATGCCTTCCTGCCGCCGGCGGAGGTGAGCTGGGTCTATTTCCTGGTCTGGATGACCATCCTCTATGCCTCCTGGACCATGGTCATCGTGCCCTATGTCGCCTGGGGCGCCGAACTGACCGGCGATTTCGACGAACGCACCAGGATCGCCGGGATCCGCGAATTGTTCCTGCTGGTCGGCACCGTGCTCGCCGCCGGGGTGCCGACGATCCTTCAGACCTTCGGCCTCAGCGGCAAGGCGGCGACGATGGAGACCATCGGCCTCTTCGTCATCGTCGTGCTGCCGCTGACCCTGGTTCTCGTGTTCTGGAAGGTGCCGGAGCCGACCATGCTGGCCGCCAGCCATCACCACGGCTGGCGCGCCAGTTTCGACGCGATCCGCAAGAACGGCCCGTTCCTGCGCCTGATCAGCGCCTTCCTGCTGAACGCGACGGCCCAGGCCATGGTCGCGACCCTGTTCTTCTTCTACGTGAAATTCGTGCTTCAGGCGCCGGCCATGGGGCCGGTTCTGCTGCTGATCTATTTCGTCGCCGGCATCGTCGCCGTGCCGCTGTGGATGTGGCTGGCGGAACGTTTCGGCAAGCACCGGACCTGGGCCTTCTCCATGCTGTCATCGGCGCTGATCTTCCTGATCACGCCCTTCCTCGGGCCCGGCGACGTCTGGATCTTCTTCGTCATCTCGATCCTGACCGGCATGAGCCTCGGCTGCGACCAGATCCTGGCCTCGTCGATGCAGGCGGATGTGGTCGATATCGATTCGATCCGCTCGGGCCAGCAGCGCGCCGGCCTCTATTTCGCCATCTGGAACATGGTGACCAAGATGGCGGGCGGCATCGCGGCCGGCGTCACCCTGCCGCTGCTCGGCTATTTCGGCTTCAAGCCGGCCGAGGGCTACGACAACCCGCCGGCGGCGATCACGACGCTGGTGGTGCTGTTCGCCGTGCTGCCGCCGGTGCTGCGGCTTCTGTCGGTGCGGATCATCTGGAACTACCCGATCACCCGCGAGCGCCATGCCCGGCTGCGCGCCATGCTGGAACGGAAGCTGGCGCGCCAGGCCGCCCTCGCCGACCAGGAGTAAGATCGGCTTAATGCGCCAGGCGGCGGCGCAGCAGGCGCAATACGCCGCCGACAAGGGGCAGACGCTCGTAGAACTGGCCCGCCGCGTCCCAATGGTCGACATGGGCGACGACCAGGCCGCTGGCCGGATCGAGGGTGATTTCGCTCAAGCCCTCGATCGTCCAGTCGGGCCCCTTGGCGTAGCGGCGCAGGCGGAACGCCATGGTCCAGGCCAGGACCGCGTGCTCGCCGTCGCGAAAGCGCCGGCCGACGCTGAAACGGACGGCATCGCAATCCTCGAACAGGGCGGAAAAGATCCGCTGCACCCGGTCGAGGCCGGTAACGGCGTTGAACGGATCGCGGAACCGGATGTCGGGCGCCATCACATCGCCGAGGGTTGCGACCGTGTCGGCGCGCAGCCCTTCCATCGCCGCGGCATAGCGCGCCAGCGCGCGATCGAGATCCGCCGTGCTCATTGCCGCCCTCCGCGCCCGCTGCCGTCTCCGTCCCCGCCTTTACGCAAGGCCGCAGGCGCCGGATCAACGGCAAGGCGCCTGCGGTCAGGTGGCGGGATCAGCGGCGCCTTTTGCGCGGCTGGTCGTCGTCCGCGGTCAGGGCGCCGATCGCGGCACCGCCCGCGCCGCCGATGAGGGCGCCGGTCACGGCGCTGCCGCCGGTGATGGCCCCGATCGCGGCACCGGCGCCGGCGCCGATGGCGCCGCCCGACAGGGCCCGCTGTTCCTGATGATTGAGGCCCGAGCAGGCACCAAGGCCAAGGGTGGCGACCGCGAGCAGCGCGGCCATGGTCGTCGACTTGAACATCGTTCATCCTCCGATCAGACTATCGATATCCGCCGCCTTCCGGCGCGGGCCCCCGCCCTTGCACATCTGACCAACGCACGCTGGCGGCGATGGTTCCGAAAATCCTTCCAGAAACCATATAACCCTTTGTTTTTATTGTGTTTTATAAGGAGTATCGGCGCGTGGACAAAAAGGTCGAGATCCTGTCTCGCGAGATCGTGCACCAGGGCTTCTATCCGAAGACCGTGATCCGCCTGAAGCACCGCCGCTTCGACGGCGGGATGAGCGAGGAGATCAGCCGCGACATTCTGGAACAGGGCGGTGCCGCCGTCGTCCTGCCTTACGACCCGGTATCGGGGCGGGTCCTGCTGATCGAGCAATTCCGCCCCGCCCCCCTCATGATGGGGGACGATCCCTGGATGCTGGAAGCGGTGGCCGGCCGCACCGAGGACGGCGAGGACCCGGCCGCGACCGCCGGGCGCGAAATGGTCGAGGAAGCCGGCATCGAGGCTTCGGCGCTGGTCCGGGCCGGGATCGGCTATCCCTCGCCCGGCTGCCTGAAGGAAGTGGCGACGGTCTATGTCGGGCGCTGCGATCTCGGCCGCTATCAGCCCGGCACCCACGGCCTTGCCGACGAGCACGAGGATATCCGCACCCTGGTGGTGACCGTCGACGAGGCCCTGGCGATGGCGGCGGCCGGCACGCTGCGCAGCCTGCCGGCGCTGGTGGCGCTTTACTGGCTGGCGCTGAACCGCGCGAGCCTGTGGCGCGAGCCGGCCTGATCCGGCAGAGAGGCTGATCCGGCAGAGAGGCTTGAACCGGCCTCTCCCGGCCATTACGTTCAACGCCTCAGTGGGCGGCAACTTCCCGGAATTTCGGCGTTATGGCGATTCGCAGCGATTTCATCGACACCATCGGTCACACCCCCCTGATCCGCCTCAAGGCGGCGTCGGAAGCGACCGGCTGCGAGATCCTCGGCAAGGCGGAATTCCTGAACCCGGGCGGTTCGGTGAAGGACCGCGCCGCCCTCTTCATCGTCCGCGATGCGGAAAGGCGCGGCCTGCTGCGCCCGGGCGGCGTCATCGTCGAGGGCACGGCGGGCAATACCGGGATCGGCCTTGCCCTGGTCGGCAATGCCCTTGGCTATCGCACCGTGATCGTGATGCCCGAGACCCAGTCCCAGGAAAAGAAGGACATGCTGCGCCTGTGCGGCGCCGACCTTCGCCTGGTGCCCGCGGTCCCCTATGCCAACCCGATGAATTATGTGAAATATTCCGGCCGCCTGGCGGAAGAGATCGCGGCGAGCGAGCCGAACGGCGCCGTCTGGGCCAACCAGTTCGACAATGTCGCCAATCGCCAGGCCCATTTCGAGACCACCGGCCCCGAGATCTGGGCCGACACCGACGGCAAGGTGGACGGCTTCGTCTCCGCCGTCGGCTCGGGCGGGACGCTGGCCGGGACGGCCATGTTCCTCAAGGAAAAGAACCCGGCGATCAAGGTCGCGCTGGCCGACCCGCCGGGCGCCGCCCTCTATTCCTATTACACCACCGGCCAGTTGAAGGCCGAGGGGACCTCGATCACCGAGGGCATCGGCCAGGGCCGCATCACCGCCAACCTGGAAGGGCTGAGCGTCGACGCCGCCTACCAGATCCCGGACGACGAGAGCCTGCCGGTCGTCTTCCGCCTGCTGAAGGACGAGGGTCTCTGCCTCGGCGGCTCGACCGGCGTCAATGTCGCGGGCGCCATCCGGCTTGCCCGCGAGCTGGGCCCGGGCCATACCATCGTCACCATTCTCTGCGACGGCGGCGCACGCTACCAGAGCAAGATGTTCAACCCCGAATTCCTGAAGGCGCGGAATCTGCCGACGCCCGACTGGCTGTGACCGAGACCCGGAGCAACCCTGATGCCGAATGAGACAGGCCTCGTTTCCACCGAATGGCTTGCCGATCACCTGGGCGCGCCCGATGTGCGCGTCGTCGATGCCTCGTGGTACCTGCCGGGCGCGAACCGCGACCCCAAGGCGGAATATGCCGCCGGCCATATCCCGGGCGCCGTTTTCTTCGATATCGATGAAATCGCCGACCTGACCTCGCCCCTGCCCCACATGCTGCCGCCGGCCGAGAAATTCTCCGCCCGGGTGCGCAAGAAGGGCCTCGGCGACGGCAACCGCATCGTCGTCTATGACGGCGGCGCGCCCTTTGCCGCCGCCCGCGTGTGGTGGATGTTCCGCGCCTTCGGCCATGACGACGTCATGGTCCTGGACGGCGGCCTCGCCAAGTGGAAGGCCGAGGGCCGCCCGCTGGACGACCTGCCGCCCGCCCCGCGCGAACGCCATTTCACCGCCCGCCAGAACACCATGCGCATCCGCGATTTCGATCAGGTGCGCAACAATCTGGTCAGCCACCGCGAACAGGTGGTCGACGCCCGCAGCCGCGGCCGTTTCGCCGGCACCGAGCCGGAACCCCGTCCGGGCCTGAAGAAGGGCCATATCCCGGGCTCGGTGAATGTCCCCGCGGGCGAACTGCTGGATCCGCAGACCGGCATTTTCCTCGACCATGCCGCGCTGAAGACCAAGTTCGCGGCGGCCGGCGTCGATGCCGCCAAGCCGGTGGTCGCCTCCTGCGGTTCGGGCGTCACCGCCTGCATCGTGCTGCTGGCGCTGCATGAGATCGGCGCCCGCGATCTCGCACTTTACGACGGTTCCTGGGCCGAATGGGGCGCGCGTGCCGACGCCCCGGTTGAAGCCTGATTCGTCGAAGCCTGACGTGACCGACGAAGCCCCGCCGCCGGACTGGGTGCCGGCGGCGGGCCCGGCCCGGCCGAGCCGCATCACCTTTCTCGAGATGACCGCCCGGCCGGCGCCGCGCCGGGCCCCGCCGCCGCTGGATGCCCACGCCCTGATGCGGGTGGAGGAGCCGGCACTCGCCTATTTCCGCTGGCTCTATCACCACACCGGCCGCGACTGGATGTGGATCGACCGCCGGCGCTGGGACGACGACAGGCTGGCGGCCCATCTGGCCGCGCCGGGCTATGCGCTTTATGTCCTGTACCTGAAGGGCGGGCCGGCGGGGTTCTTCGAGCTTGTGCCCCATGACGGCGGCACCCGGATCGACCTCGGCCTGTTCGGCATCATGCCGGAATTCATCGGCCGGAAGCTGGGCCCCTTCCTGCTCGACCAGGCGATCCAGCTGGCCTGGGAGCGCGGGCCGCAGCGCCTCACCGTCGATACCTGCACCCTGGACCACCCGCGGGCCCTGGCGCTCTACCAGAAATTCGGCTTCGCCCCCTATGCGACCCGCGACCGGCTGGCCTGGCCGCTGGGGCCGGACCTCGCCAAGCTGGATTGATCAGGCCGCCGACTGCGTGAGATGGGCGGCGATCGCCTTTTTCACCGGGGCAAGGCCGTTGGCGAGGTGAAGGGCGGCCTTCCGCAGCATCTGGGCCGGGGTGCGATCGTCGGTATAGAGGCCGGCGATGATATTGGTCGCCTGATAGAGCGGCCAGGTCGCCTGCCGGTGCACCCGGTCGTATTCCGCCAGCAGGCCGGGATCGGCGATGTCGAGGCCGAGGCGGCGCGCCCGCAGCAGGCGCTGCGACAGGCGTTCCGCCGCTTGCAGGCCGAAATTGAAGCCATGGGCGGTCACCGGGTGCATGCCGACCGCGGCATCGCCGACCAGGGCGCAGCGCGGCCCGGCAAAGCGCCGGGCATAGACCCCGACCAGCGGATAGAGATGGCGCGTGCCGGTCTGGCGCATGGCCCCCAGCCGGTTGCCGAAACGCCTGGTGATATCGGCGTTGAAGGCCGCCTCGTCCAGCGCCATCACCGCCGCCAGTTCGTCCGCCGGCAGGGTCAGGACCACCGAGGCCTGCAAGCCATTCAAGGGCAGCAGGGCCAGGGTCTGGCCATAATCGAACCATTCCCAGGCGACATGATCGTGCGGCAACTCATGGGCCATGCGGCAGACCATCATCGAGCGGCCGTAGTCGCGCCGTGCGGCGGCAATGCCCAGCATGTCGCGCGTTTCGGAAAAGCGGCTGTCGGCGGCGGCGACGAGGCGGGCGCGGACGGCCGCACCGTCGTCGAGGGTCAGGGTCACCGCGTCGCGGGTCCGGTCGAGGCCAGTCACCATCCGCCCGGTGACGAGACGGCCGGCGCCGCTGGCCTTCAGCGCGCCATAGGCCGCCCGGCGGATCAGGTGGTTGGGCACCAGGAAGCCGAGTTGGTCCTCGCCGACCGCGGCCGCCCTGATGTTGAGGGCGAAGAGCGAGGCGCCGTCCATGATCTTGGCATCGCGCAGCGGCGAAATCTCCGCCGCCGGCAGCAGCGGCCACAGGCCAAGATCGGTCATGATCCGGCGCGAGGCATGGGTCAGGGCGATTTCCCGCCCGTCGAAGGCGGGATCGGCCAGGGCGCTTTCCGGCTGGCGTTCGATCAGAACGATGTCGAGCCCGCTGCCCGCCAGCGCCTGGGCGAAGCTGAGACCGGCCGGACCGGCGCCGACGATCGCGATATCAACATCCATGATCCAACCCTCGCGTCAGGCCCCCACCATAGGGCCGAAGGCCGGTGCCGGCCAGCCCCCGGCGACGACCGGCCGCAGCCGAGCTAGCGAATGGTCCGCCGCAGAAAAGCGCCGACCTCGGCGATCGCCGCCCTGCCCTCCGGAATATAGCGGGCGAAGGCGTGCCAGACATGGGGCATGCGGTGCCAGATGTCGATCTGCACCGGCACGCCGGCAGCCCGGAGCTTGGCCGCCATCCGGGTCGAATCGGAGAGCAGGATCTCGTCCGATCCGACATGGATCAGGCAGGGCGGCAGGCCGGCGGCATCGCCATAGATGGGCGAGGCTTCCGGGTGCCGCGGGTCCGCGCCCTGGAGATAGGCCATGGCCCCGAACAGCACCCCGGACAGCGGGATCATGGGGTCGGCCTTGGCGTTCAGGAAATGGCTTTCCCCGGTCGCCGTCAGGTCGAGATAGGGCGAAAGCCCGACCGCCGCCCCCGGCATGGGCAGGCCGAGCGCTTTCAGGCGCATGAGCAGGCCGAAGGTCAGGCCGCCGCCGGCGGAATCGCCCACGACCGCGATCCGCTTCGGATCGATGCCGCGGTCCAGCAGATGGCGATAGGCGACCAGGCAATCGTCGATCTGGGCCGGGAAGGCATGGTCGGGGGCCAGGCGGTAATCGATCACCAGCATGCGGGCCCGCGCTTCCCGCGCGATCCGCCAGGTGAAGCCGAGATGGGTGCGCGGCGAGCAGATCACATAGCCGCCGCCGTGGAGATAGAGGATATGGCGGTCCTCGGCCGCCTCGGCCGGGGTGATCCAATGGCCGGGCACGCCGTCCGCCACCGTATCGACCACCGAAATATCGGCGGGCACCGGCGGCAGGCGCTTCGCCATCTTCTCGGTGCGGGCGCGCACAGCCTGGACGGGGACGTCGAAGCGGAGCGCCTCCTTGAACATGCGGCGGAGCGCGAAGCGCATGAGCCGGGCCCGCAGGCTGATGCGCCGCGGCGCGCCCTGGTCCAAGCGGATGGGCAGCAAGCCCGCGTTACCCCGTACCGACGCCATGTTACCCATTCCCCATGTTGCAGTTTTGCTGCGCATAGTGGCGGGGCGGCGCCGGCCGGGCAAGCCTCAGCCGTTCAGCGCATGGCGCGAAATGATCTGAAACGGCCCGTCGTCCGCCTGTTCGAAGACCGCGACCTCGGTCACCGCCACCGGCTTGCCCGGCACGCCGGCGAAATGGCCCAGCGCGCCGACCTCCACCCTTTCCCGCTCGGGCGAGGTCAGGCGGCAGGTCAGGGTCATGTGAAAGCGCCATTCGTCGAACAGATAGGGATAGCCCCAGGCGGTGAGATTGGCGTCCTGCGCCGGGGTCAGGCCGGCGGCGCGGCGCTTTTCCAGTTCGGCCGCCCCGGCGGCAGCGCGGAGGGGATCGAGGTCGCGGACGAAATGGTCGCTCAGGCGCCGCCAGGGCGCCATGTCGCCCTCCGGCACCAGCGCCAGGAAGCCGCCGACGCGGCCGACCTTCAGCCCCGGCGCCTCGAAGGCGGGAAAGCCGGCCGCCGCCCGCGCCACCGCCGCCAGGAGATCGTCCCGCCCCGCCCCGTCGACAAGGCGGATCGGCGGCTTCAGGGTGGCGTGGAAACCATAGCGCCGGGCATCCGCCGTCAGGTCGGCGAAGCGCGCGGGCGTGATCGGCGACAGCAGGGGCTGGGCCGGGGTAGCACCGGTGGCCGGGTCGCGCCCCAGCCAATGCGCGCCCAGGCGATGCAGGGCCCCCGCCGCCGGGGGCGCCCAATAGACGGCGTAACGGCTGGCCATGATCACATCACCCGCCGGCCGTCGCGCCACACCATGTCCACCACCGGCAGGCGGCCGTGGCGCTTCACCCGGAGCACATCCGCCCGCCGCCCGGCCTCCAGCGCACCGATATCGTCGAGGCCGAGAGCGCGGGCCGGGTTGGCGCTGACGGTCGCGATCGCCTGGGGCAGGCCGTGGCCCAGGTCGTCGTGCAGGGCGAAGGCGGCGATCAGCATCGAGGCGGGCACATAGTCCGATGCCATGACGTCGAGAACGCCCGCCGCCGCCATCTCCGCCACCGCGACATTGCCGCTGTGCGAGCCGCCGCGGACGAGATTGGGCGCGCCGCCGATCACGCTCATGCCCTGGCCGTGGGCCGCCCTGGCCGCCTCCAGGCTGGTCGGGAATTCGCTGATGGTGATGCCGTCGGCCAGCGCCTCCGCCACTTCTTCGGGGGTGCGGTCGTCATGGCTGGCGACCGGAACGCCGCGCGCCTTGCACAGGGCGATGATCGCCCCCCGGTGGCGCGGGCCCAGCGCATCGCGCACCGCGCGGCGGCGCTCGACATAGGCATCGAATTCCGCATCGCTGAGCTGGGGATATTGCTGGCGGTATTTGCCGGCATCGACGAATTGGCGCTGGCCGGGCGTATGGTCCATGACCGAGGCGAGCAGAAGGTCCGGGTCGTCCATCAGGCTGGAAAACAGGTCGACGACATTCTCGTGCCCGATCTCGCAGCGCAGGTGCAGGGCATGGCGGGCCTTGAACACGCCGCCGTCGCGCCCGGCCTTCCAGGCTTCGACCGCCTGGCCGAAAGTCTTCACCCGGTCGCCGTCGGGCCAGACGTCGCCGACGGCGAGACTGTCGAGCACGGTGGTGATGCCCGCCGCCAGCACCTGGCGGTCGTGGGCGATGATCGCCGCCGCCGCCGGCCAGGGCACGCGCACCCGCGGCATCATGTGTTTCTCGAGGTTGTCGGTATGGAGGTCGACAAGGCCGGGCAGCAGGTGATCGCCGCCCAGGTCCACGGCGCCGGGGGCATGGCTGCGCCCGCTCTCGACCGCCGCGATCCGCCCGTCGCGCACCACCAGGGTGGCCCCGGCCAGCACCGCCGTGGGTGTAACCACCGTTGCATTGGTCAGGATCGTTTCCGTGCTCATGCCGCCTGCTCCACCCGTTGCATGCCGAACAGCCGTGTCGCGATGCGCCCGCGCATGGCGCCGTCGTGGCAGATGGCGACCATGGCCGTGCCGCGCGCCCGCGCCTGTTCGATCAGGCCGGCGACGATAGCGGCATTTTCCGCGTCGAGCGAGGCGGTCGGCTCGTCCAGCAGCAGCAGGGGCCAGTCGACGACGAAGCCGCGCGCGATATTCACCCGCTGCTGTTCCCCGCCCGAAAAGGTGGCGGGCGGCAGCGACCACAGTTTTTCCGGCAGGTTGAGGCGGGCGAGCAGCGCCGCCGCCCGGTCCCTGGCCTCGGCCGCCGGCACGCCGCGTGCCCGCGCCGGTTCGGCGACGATATCGAGCGCCGCGACCCGCGGCACCACGCGCAGGAACTGGCTGACATGGCCCATCACCGTGCGGCGCAGTGCCAGGACCGCCCGGGGTTCCGCCCGGGCGATGTCGGTGCCGGCGACCGAGACCGAACCGCCATCGACCCGATAGGTGCCGTAGATCACCTTCAGCAGGGTGGACTTGCCGACCCCGGAAGGCCCGTCCAGCACCACGCATTCGCCCGGGACCACATCGAGATCGACCCGGGCGAGCACGTCCAGGCGGATGCCGCCGCGCAGGTGCTGCACGAAATGCTTGGTGACGCCGCGAAGGGCGAGAACCGGTTCCGCCATGATCAGGCCGCCAGGACAGAGGAAACGAGCAATTGGGTATAGGGTTCGCGGGGATCGTCCAGCACCTGATCGGTCAGGCCGCTTTCGATCACCCGCCCGCCCTGCATGACCATCAGCCGGTCGGCCAGCAGCCGCGCGACGCCGAGATCATGGGTGACGATGACGACGGTCAGGCCGAGATCGGCGACCAGCCCGCGCAACAGGTCCAGGAGGCGGGCCTGGACGGAAACATCCAGGCCGCCGGTCGGCTCGTCCATCAGGATCAGGCGCGGGCCCGAGACCAGGTTGCGCGCGATCTGCAGGCGCTGCTGCATGCCGCCCGAGAAAGTGTCGGGCCGGTCGTCGATGCGGCTGGCGTCGATCTCCACCCGTCCCAGCCAGTCGAGCGCCGCCGTGCGGATGCGGCCGTAATGCCGGCCGCCCGCCGCCATCAGCCGCTCCCCGACATTGCCGCCGGCGGTAACGGCGAGACGCAGGCCGTCACGCGGGTTCTGGTGCACGAAGCCAAGCTCGGTCCGCGCCAGATGGCGGCGCCGCGCCTCGCTCAGGATCAGGAGATCGACCACCGCGCCATCCGCCTGGCGATAGAGGATGCGGCCACGGTCGGGCCGCAAGCCGCCGCCCAGCGCCTTCAGCAGCGTGGTCTTGCCGGAACCGGATTCGCCGACCACGCCCAGCACCTCGCCGGGCCAGAGGCGAAAGGACAGGCCGCGCATGCCCTTGCCGTTGCCGTAATCATGGGCGAGATCCTCGACTTCGAGCAGCGGGACGTCAGGCGGCATCGTCGTGCTCCTCGCGGCGGGACGTGCAGTGATCCGTATCGGAGCAGACGAACATCCGCCCGCCCCGGTCGTCGATCACGATCTCGTCCAGATAGCTTTCGGTATCGCCGCACAGCGCGCAGGGCACGCCCGGGTGATCCAGGCTGAAGGGATGGTCCTCGAAGTCGAGGCTGCGCACCGGCGTGTGGGGCGGGATCGCATAGATGCGCTTCTCCCGCCCGGCGCCGAACAATTGCAGGGCCGGGCAATCAGCCAGTTTCGGGTTGTCGAACTTGGGGATCGGGCTGGGACTGGTCAGGTAACGCCCCGCGACCTCGACCGGGTAGTCGTAGGCGCGCTTGATCTTGCCGTGGATGGCGATGTCCTCGTAAAGCTCGACCTGCATCACGCCGTAATCGCCGAGCGCGTGCAGCATGCGGCTTTCGGTCTCGCGCGGTTCCAGCCAGCGCAAGGGTTCCGGGATCGGCACCTGATAGACCAGGATCTGGTCCTCGGTCAGGGGCTGTTCCGGGATGCGGTGGCGGGTCTGGATCACCGTCGCCTCGGCCGTCGCCGTCGTCGTCGCGACGCCGGCGGTGCGGGCGAAGAAGCGGCGGATGGAAACCGCGTTGGTGGTGTCGTCCGCGCCCTGGTCGATGACCTTCAGGGTATCGTCCGGGCCCAGCACGGCCGCCGTCACCTGGATACCGCCGGTGCCCCAGCCATAGGGCAAGGGCATCTCGCGCGAGGCGAAGGGCACCTGATAGCCGGGCACCGCCACCGCCTTCAGCAGGGCGCGGCGGATCATCCGCTTGGTCTGTTCGTCGAGATAGGCGAAATTGTAACCTTCGGCCGTGCTCATTCCGCTGCCTCCCGCCGGTCCTTGCCATCGAGCGCCCGAAGCGCCCGGACCAATTGCAGTTCCGCCTGGAAATCGACGTAATGCGGCAGCTTCAGGTGCTGGACGAAGCCCGACGCCTCGACATTGTCGGCATGGGACAGCACGAATTCCTCGTCCTGGGCCGGGCCCTGCACCGCCTCGCCGAATTCCTCGGCGCGCAGGGCGCGGTCGACCAGGGCCATGGCCATGGCCTTCCGCTCGCCCCGGCCGAAGACGAGGCCGTAGCCGCGGGTGAATTGCGCGGGCCGGGTGGCATCGCCCTTGAACTGGTTGATCATCTGGCATTCGGTGACCGCGATCTCGCCGATCTCGACGGCGAAGCCGAGTTCCGGCACCTCGACCTCCACCGTCACCGTGCCCTGGCGGATCTCGCCGGCGAAAGGATGGTTGCGGCCATAGCCGCGCTGGGTCGAATAGGCCAGCGACAGCAGGAACCCCTCGTCGCCGCGCGCCAGCCCCTGGAGGCGCAGCGCCCGCCCGGCGGGATAGGCCAGCGGTTCGCGGGTCAGGTCCGGGACCGCGCCGGTCTCGTCGGCGGGCGGGTGCTCGCGCTCGATCAGGCCCTCGTCGGCGAGAAGATCGAGCACGCGGGGCATTCCCTCCGCCAGGGGGGCCGCGGACGGCGGGGCCGCCACCTCGCCCCCGGCGGCCAGGACGAAGTCCAGCAGGCGGTGGGTATAGTCATAGGTCGGGCCCAGGACCTGGCCGCCGGGCAGGTCCTTGAAGGCGGCGGAAATCCGCCGGTCGATGGCCATGGCGCCGGTATCGACCGCTTTGCTGGCGCCGAAGCGCGGCAGCGTGGTGCGATAGGCGCGCAGCAGGAAGACCGCCTCGATGATGTCGCCCTGGGCCTGTTTCAGCGCCAGCGCCGCCAGTTCCCGGTCATAGAGCGAGGCTTCGGCCATCACCCGGTCGACCGCGAGGCCCAATTGTTCCGCGATCTGGTCGAGGCCGATCTCGGCCACCGCCGGATCGCCGCGCCGTTCTTCCGCCAGCCAGGCGTGCGCGGCATCGATCGCCGCCTCGCCGCCCTTCACCGCGACATACATGGCCGTCCCCCTAGAGAAGGCGGGTGCTGCGCGGCAGGGCCGCCACGCGCTCGCCGCAACAGAAAACGAGATCGACGCCGAGCGGGAAACCCGCCCGCTGCGCGTTCCAGGCCGCGGCGAAAGCCGCCGGCAGGCCGGTGACCGCCAAGGTGGCGCTGCCGTTGATACCCGGCCCCGCCAGGGTGAGGGCCGGGCCGGCGCCCAGCGCCGCCACCTCGACGATCACGGTCGCCGCCCGGTCGGGATAGGCATCGCTGCCGGCCGCGAAACGGTCCAGCGGCAGCAGGTCCGCCGCCGGCACCAGGGCGAAGGCCGCCGCCCCCGCCGCCGCCAGGGGCGCGCCGAGGCCGGCGGTGACGAAGCCGGCCACCGCGCCCCCGGCATAGCCGGGCGCCAGGAACACCGGCGTGTCGAGATCGGCCAGCGTCGCCAGGACCGAGGCGGCGGCCGGGCTGAGCCCCGCCGGCGCCGCCGCCGGGCGGGCCAGGGTCTCGATCCGGCCGGGCCGCGCCAGGGCCTGAAGCACGGCCCGGAAACAGGCCTGCGACTGGAGCGCGGCATCGGCGAAACCGGCGTCGAGGCCGGCGATCAGGGCCGTGTCAGACATCGCCGCGCACCATGGTGAAGAAATCGACCTTGGTCGCCGCCGCCCGTCCCGCCCGGGCCGCCGCCGCCGCCGCCTGTTCCGCCGCCAGCGGCGCGATCAGGTCGCGGTCAAGCGCGGGGCCCAGGGCCGGGTCCTGCATCAGCGCATCCAGGCGGGCGACCAGTTCCGCCTTGGCCCGGTCGCGCCCGGCGACGACGCCGACGCCGAGACGCCCCTCGCCGTCCGCCACCGTGCAGCGGCTGACCGTCATCTCGCCCATGTTGAAGCGCTCGCCCGTGCCGCCGGCCCGGCCGCGCACCATGACGAGGCCGGTTTCGGCCGGCCGCAGCACCCGCAGCCCATGCCCCGCCGGCACATCGTCGAGCGCCGCCGCAAGCCGCGCCCGGGGCGCCCGGGCGAGCACCGCAAGCCAGCGGCGGCGCCCTTCCTGTTGCCTGTCGTCACTCATTATCCGATCACCATATTGTCTAATCGTCTATATGTTTGTAGGGTGGCGGCGATCGCGTGCCGCGACAAGGGGGATCTATCGTGACATTGGTTGAGCCGGCCCGGGGCCGCGGCCTCGCCATCTGGGCCCAGATCGCCGAAATCCTGCAGGACGAGATCACCCGGGGCGTGGTGAAACCGGGCGAGCAACTCCCGCCCGAGGCGGTGCTGGCCGCCCGCTTCCGCGTCAACCGCCACACGCTGCGCCGCGCCGTCGCCGCCTTGCAGGAGGCGGGCGTGGTGCGCGTCGAACAGGGGCGCGGCACCTTCGTCGCCGAGGATGTGATCGACTACGCCCTCGGCCAGCGCATCCGCCTGACCGAGAACCTGCGCAAGCTGGACCGCACCCCCGGCTCCACCTTCCTGCGCGGGGTGGAACTGCCGGCGCCGGCGCGGATCGCCCGGGCGCTGGCCATGCGCGCGGGCAAGCCGGTGATCCTGCTGGAAACCCTGTCCTTCGCCGACGGCAGGCCGATGAGCGTGGGCGCCCATTACTTCCCGAAGGCGCGGTTCGACGGCATCATCGAGGATTACCGCCGCGTCGGCTCCATCACCAAGGCCCTGGCCGAGCGCGGCATCGACGATTATTTCCGCAAGGTGACCCGCATCACCGCCCAGATGCCGGACGCGGCCGACGCCCGCCTGCTGCAACAGGCGCGCAACCAGCCGATCCTGGTGACCGAGGCGGTGAACGTCGATATCGCGGGCACCCCGATCGAATTCGGCCACAGCCGTTTCTCGGGCCCCCGCGTGCAGTTCACCGTGGAAAACTGACGAGGTCATCCGCGCATCCTTCCGCGTCCCGCCATTGGTCTAGACGACTAGAATGAAATTCCGATGACAGCGACGTGAAACGTTGGCGGCGAAATCTGGATGATCCACCGTTTTCATCCATATTCTTCCTTTCTATACAATATGTTAGCTAGTGAATCGAAATGCCGGCAACGGCGCCGGAACAGGCGCCATTGTCACTCCCCTGCAACCCAACCGCATTAGGGTCGTGCAAATTGCCTGGATTGGAGCGAGACACGCCGATGCGCGTCGAAATCAGGGGGGGCCGCATTCTCTGGCCCGATGGGACGATCGAGGAAGGATCGCTCGCGATCGAAGGCGGCCGCATCGCCGGGCCGACCCGGGCCACCGGCTTTTCCGCGCATCGGGTGATCGATGCCCGCGG
Source organism: Zavarzinia compransoris (assembly GCF_003173055.1). NCBI lineage: Bacteria > Pseudomonadati > Pseudomonadota > Alphaproteobacteria > Rhodospirillales > Zavarziniaceae > Zavarzinia > Zavarzinia compransoris. The sequence continues at coordinate 358,421 of NZ_QGLF01000001.1, read as the reverse complement.
CCTGCTGGTCCTGCCCGGCATCGTCGACCTGCACGGCGATGCCTTCGAGCGCCAGATCATGCCCCGGCCGGGCGTCGAAGTATCGCTTGGCGTTGCATTGCAGGAAACCGACCTCCAGGTGGTCGGCAACGGCATCACCACGGTCTTTCACGCCATCACCTGGTCGTGGGAACCGGGCCTGCGCGGGCGCGACATGGCGCACCGCCTGAAGGAGGCGATCCAGGCCATGCGCGGGCGCCTGGCCGCCGACACCCATATCCATCTCCGCCACGAGACCTTCAACCTCGAGGCGGTCGAGGAGATCGCGGGCTGGCTGGCGGACGGCAGCATCCGCCTGCTCGCCTTCAACGACCACACGCCCTCGATCCACAAGCTGCTGGGCCAGCCGGCCAAATTGCAGAAATACGCCGAGCGCGCCCATCTCTCGGTCGCCGAATTCGAAGCCCTGCTGCACCGGGTCTGGGCCCGGCGCGACGAGGTGCCGGCCGCCATCCGCCGCCTCGCCAAGGCCGCGGCGGCCTCGAGGGTCGCCAGCGCCAGCCACGACGACCTGAGCGCCGAGCAACGCCAGCAATTCCACCAGATGGGCTGCACCATCAGCGAATTCCCGACCACGGAAGAGGCGGCGCGGCGTGCCGCGAACCTCGGCGATCCGATCGTCCTCGGCGCCCCCAACGTCATGCGCGGCGGCAGCCACACGGGCGCCGTGGGCGCATCGGCGATGATCGCCAAGGGCCTGTGCCAGGTGCTGGCCTCGGACTATTACTACCCGTCCCTGCTGCATGCCGCGTTCCGCCTGGCACGGGAGGGGGTCCTGCCCTTCGCCAAGGCCTGGGCGCTGATCTCGGCCAATCCGGCCAGCGCGGCGGGCATGACCGACCGGGGCATGATCCGCGCCGGCGCCCGGGCCGATTTCGTCCTGGTCGACGACGAGCAGCCGGCCCTGCCCCGGGTCGCCGCCACCGTGGTCGCCGGGCGGCCGGTGTTCCAGGCCAACCGGCAATTGGTCGCCGGCTTCTGATCCCCTATGACGGCCGCCGCCTGGGCGGCCCGTCCGGGTGCTCCAGGCAGGGTGTTGCCAAGCAGGGTGTTGGATGGCGATCGACTATTTCGGCCACACCACCCTGCCCATACGCGATGCGCAGCGCCTGATCGACCGCGCCCGGCGCGAGCAGCCGGCGTGGTTCATCCACCTGCTGTATCTCTACGACGCCGGGCCGCTCGGCCCCTTCGGCGCCGAGATCGCCCAGGGCTTCGGGATCGCGGCGCGCTCGCGCTTCATGGCCTCGGTCGTCGACAAGGAACGGACGGCGGGGCTGCCCCAGGCGCTCGAAGAGCTTTACCGGCGCTTCGGCACCGCGCGACTGATCATCACCTGGGGGCTGGACCAGATCCATGCGCCGCTGGCGGCGCATCCGGGCGATGAATACTGAACGCGGCATTTCCCGCCCCGGCCAAGCAGCCGGGGCGGGCTCCGGTCACTCGGCCGCCTGGGCGGGGGCCGGCGGGGTCCAGCGCAGCACCGGCTTGCGGGCGGCGGCGGTTTCGTCGAGGCGGCGGCGCGGGGCGTAATGCGGCGCGCCGGCGAAGCGTTCCGTCTCGCCCGCCCTGGCCGCTTCGGCCAGGCGGCGCATCACGGCGATGAACTCGTCCAGGCTTTCGCGGGATTCCGATTCCGTCGGCTCGATCAGCATGGCGCCATGGACGACCAGGGGGAAATACATGGTCATCGGGTGGTAGCCCTCGTCGATCATCGCCTTGGCGAAATCGAGGGTGGTGACGCCCGTATCCTTGAGGAAACGGTCGTCGAACAGGGCTTCATGCATGCAGGGACCGTCGAAGGCCGCGGTCATGACATCCGCCAGCCGGGCCTGGATGTAATTGGCCGCGAGCACCGCGTCGGACGAGGCCTGGGCCAGCCCGTCCGCGCCATGGCTGAACATATAGGCCAGCGCCCGCACATACATGCCCATCTGGCCGTGGAAGGCGGTGAGGCGGCCGAAGCTCTGCCCCGCCGCGTCCTCGACCAGAGCGAAGCCGCTGTCCGTCTCCACCACCCAGGGCAGCGGCGCGAAGGGGGCGAGCGCCGCCGACAGCACCACCGGCCCAGAGCCCGGCCCGCCGCCGCCATGGGGCGTCGAGAATGTCTTGTGCAGGTTGATGTGCATGGCATCGACGCCGAGATCGCCCGGCCGCACCCGCCCGACGATGGCGTTGAAATTCGCCCCGTCGCAATAGAAGTAACCGCCGACGCCATGGACCGCATCGGCGATCTCGCGGATGTCGCGCTCGAACAGCCCGCAGGTATTGGGGTTGGTCAGCATGATCGCCGCGACATCCGGCCCGAGCTTCGCCTTCAGGGCCGCCAGATCGACCCGGCCGTCCGCCGTCGCCGGCACCGGATCGACCTTGAAGCCGCAATAGGCGGCGGTCGCCGGATTGGTGCCATGGGCGCTTTCCGGCACCAGGATGCGGGTGCGCACCGCCCCCTCGCCCTTGGCCACATGGGCGGCGCGGATCGCCATGATGCCGCATAATTCGCCGTGGGCGCCGGCCTTGGGGCTGAGCGCCACCGCCGGCATGCCGGTCAGCACCTTCAGCCAATGGGCCAGCGTCGCCATGAGTTCCACCGCGCCCGCGGTGGTGGACGGCGGCGCCAGCGGGTGCAGGTCGGCAAAGCCGGGCAGCCGCGCCAGTTTCTCGTTCAGGCGCGGATTATGCTTCATGGTGCAGGAGCCGAGGGGATAAAGCCCCATGTCGATGGCGTAGTTCCGCCGCGACAGGCGCACGTAATGGCGCACCACCTGGGGTTCCGACAGGCCGGGCAGGCCGATCGGGCCCTTTCGGGCGAGGGCGCCGAGACGGCCCTCGACCGCCGGCACCGGCGGCAGGTCCACGCCGGTGCGGCCTTCCTGGCCCTGTTCGAAGATCAGCGCTTCCTCGTGATCGAGGCCGCGATGGCCGAGCACCGTATCGGCGGCGCCCGCCCTGCCGGCGGTGCCCGGGGCGCTGGGCCGGCCCTGACGGTTCATCATGCGAGCACCTCGCGAAGGGCGGCGGCGAAGGCATCGATCTCCGCCGGCGTATTGGTTTCGGTGACGGCGACGAGAAGATGGCCGGCCAGCGCCGCATCCCCCGGCCACAGGCGGGCGCCGGGCACCCCGGCAAGCACGCCCCGCTCGACCAGGGCTTCGACCACGGCGGCCGCGTCCCGGTCCAGCTTCAGGGTGAATTCGTTGAAGAAGGCGTCCGTCGCCAGGGTAACCCCCGGGATGGCGGCCAGCGCTTCGGCGGCCTGCACCGCGCGGGCATGGTTCAGGGCCGCGAGATGGGTCAGGCCCGCCTCGCCCAGCAGGGACAGGTGAATGCTGAAGGCCAGCGAACAGAGGCCCGAATTGGTGCAGATGTTCGAGGTCGCCTTTTCCCGGCGGATATGCTGCTCGCGGGTCGAGAGGGTGAGCACGAAGCCGCGCCGCCCCTCGGCATCGACGGTCTCGCCGCACAGGCGGCCCGGCATCTGCCGGACGTATTTCTGCCGCGCGGCGAAGAGGCCGAGATAGGGCCCGCCGTATTGCAGCCCGACGCCCAGACCCTGCCCCTCGCCGACGACGATATCCGCCCCCATGGCGCCCGGCGGCACCAGGGCGCCGAGGGAAACCACCTCGGTCACCACCACGATCAGCAGGGCGCCTGCCGCCTGCGCCGCCCCGGCCAGTGCCGACCAGTCGCGGACATGGCCGAAGACATCCGGGTATTGCACGACGACGCAGGCCGTTTCCGTGTCGAGCGCCGGGGCGAGGTCCGCCTCGCCCGCCGGCGCCGGGGCGCCCTGGACGATCTCGGTCTCATGCAGGGCGCCCAGCGTCTTCACCACCGCGGCATAATGCGGATGCAGGTTGCCGGACAGCACGACCCGGCCCCGCCCGGTGATGCGCCGCGCCATTTCGACCGCCTCGCCGCAGGCGGTCGAGCCGTCGTACATGGAGGCATTGGCGACCTCCATCCCCGTCAGCAGCGCCACCTGGGTCTGGAACTCGAAGAGATATTGCAGCGTCCCTTGGGCGATTTCCGGCTGGTAGGGCGTATAGGACGTGAGGAATTCCGAGCGCTGGATCAGGTGATCGACCGCGGCCGGGATATGGTGGCGATAGGCGCCGGCGCCGAGAAAACTGGCAAGCCGGCCGGAATGGCGGTTCTTCTCCGCCATGGCACCGATCGCCTGTTCGACCTCCCATTCGCCGAGGTGGCGGGGCAGGTCCACCGGGCCGGGCAGACGGGCCGCCGCCGGCACGTCGCGGAACAATTCATCGACCGAGGATGCCCCGACCGCCGCCAGCATGCCGGCACGATCGGCCCCGGTCAGGGGCAGGTAACGCATCACGATACTCCGGGTCAGCCGAGCGAGGCGACGTAATCCCGATAGGCCGCCTCGTCGAGCAGGCCGTCGAGTTCGGCAGGATCGGCCAGTTCGACCTCGAAGAACCAGCCCTCGCCTTGCGGGTCGCTGTTCGCCAGGGCCGGCTCGTCGGCCAGCGGATCATTGGCCGCGGTCACCGTGCCGGTGACCGGCGAATAGACTTCGGACGCGGCCTTGACCGATTCGACTACCGCCGCCTCGCCGCCCTTCTTCAGCGCCTTGCCCACCGGCGGCAGTTCGACGAAGACGACGTCGCCCAGTTGCAACTGGGCGTAATCGGTGATGCCGACCCGGCCGGTCTTGCCGTCGACGGCGATCCACTCGTGGTCCTTGGTGTATTTGACGGTCATGACGGCCTCTCAAGCCTTGGCGTAGCGATGCGGGGCGAAGGGAAGGGAAACGATTTCGGCGGGCAGCGGCTTGCCGCGCACGATGAGGTCGACGGCGGTGCCGGCCCTGGCCAGATCGGGCGGGACATAGCCCATGGCGACGGGCCCGTCGACGCTCGGGCCGAAACCGCCGGAAGTGACGATGCCGACCACGGCCCCGCCGCCGGGCAGGGCGACGGCCGTGCCTTCCCGCGCCGGGGCCCGGCCCAGCGGCCTGATCCCGACGCGGCGGCGCGCCACGCCGTCCTTCAGGGCGGCCAGCACCCGGGCGGCGCCGGGGAAATCCGCCGCCTCGCGCCGGCGCTTCGGCACGGTCCAGGCCAGCGACGCCTCGATCGGGTCGGTGGTGGTGTCGATGTCATGGCCGTAGAGGCAGAGCCCGGCTTCGAGGCGCAGGCTGTCGCGGGCGCCGAGGCCGATGGGCGAAACCTCAGGCTCCGCCAGCAGGGCGCGGGCCAGCGCCACGGCCCTATCCGCCGGCACGGAAATCTCGAAACCGTCCTCGCCGGTATAGCCGGAACGCGACACCAGACAATCGATCCCGGCCACCGCGACCGGGCTTGCGGTCATGAACACCAGGTCATTGGCGGCCGGCCCCAGGCGGGCCATGACCTCCGTCGCCTTTGGCCCCTGAAGGGCGAGAAGAGCGCGATCGTCGAGGCGGGTGAGCCGGGCCCGGCCGGCCAGACGGGTGGCGATATGGGCGAAATCCTGGTCCTTGCAGGCGGCGTTGACGACCAGGAACAGGCGGCTGCCGTCCGCATCGTCGAGCGGGCGGGTGACCATCAGGTCGTCCAGGATGCCGCCGTCCGCCGCCATCAGCAGGGTGTAGCGGATCTGGCCGGGCAGCAGGCCCTTGATGTCGCCGGGCACCAGGGTTTCCAGCGAGGCGGCGACATCGGCCCCCTCGAGCCAGGCCTGGCCCATGTGGGAAACGTCGAACAGGCCGGCGGCGGCCCGCGTCGCCTTGTGCTCGGTCAGGATGCCGGCCGGATATTGCACCGGCATGGCATAGCCGGCGAAGGGCACCATCTTGCCGCCCAATTCGCGGTGCAGGTCGTAGAGCGGCGTGAACTTCAGGTCTTCGTCATGGCCCAAGGCAGGCCTCCGCAGCAGAGAATGGACGCGGGCGCGAAACGGGTATCCCGTTCCGTACCGCCCCCTCTGTCGGATGGACCTGAGAGATTGACCGGCGACGGCAAAGACCCGCCGCCAGCTTACCCCATGGGTGAGGACACGGGCATGACGCGATTCGCGCCCAGGCCCCCGCCTGCTTTCCAGAGTGCCGTCTTCCCTGCGGTCCTTCTGCCTGAGAGTTTCCGGGGCGGTTGCTCCTTCGGCGCCGGGGCTTTCGCCCCGATCTCTCCCACAGGGAATAGTCGAAACCGGGGCCGGCTGCCCCCGCTCGACCTTCAGGATAGGCAAGGGCCGGCGCTCGTCAACAAGGGACATCACGCAACTGCACAAAAAACACCATCGTGACGGCGGCGCACTATTCGCGTGAAGCCCGACCCCGGTTTCGGGCATGATCCGCCCACGATGACCGATGACACCGCCCCCCTTCCCGCCCCCGAAACCCCGGAACCGGAAGCCTGCCCGCGCTGCGGCAAGCTGCCGGCGCTGTGCATCTGCGCCGGGATCGAACCGATCGCCAACAGGATCGAACTGCTGATCCTTCAGCACCCCCAGGAACAGGACAAGGGCCTGGGCACCGCCCGCCTCACCCTGCTGCATCTGGCGAAGGCGACCTTCCGCATCGGCCTGTCCTGGGCCAGCCTGAGCAAGGCCCTGGGGCACGAAGCGACACCGTCGAAATGGGCCGTGCTCTATCTCGGCTCGGTCGAGATGAAGAGCCTGCCCCAGGACCGCGAGATCGTCGCTGTCGATGCCAAGGGCTTGCCCCTGGCCGACCAGTTCGATCCCCTGAAGGGCCTCCAGGGCCTCATCCTGCTGGACGGCACCTGGTCGCAGGCGAAGACCCTGTGGTGGCGCAATGCCTGGCTGCTGAAGTGCCGGCGCTTCGTCCTCAATCCCAAGCGGCCCAGCGCCTACGGCAAGCTGCGCAAGGAACCCCGGCGCGAAAGCCTGTCGACCCTCGAATCCGCCGCCCTGGTTCTGTCCCGCCTCGAAAAGAACGAGGGCATCGAGACCGCCATGCAGGCGAGCTTCGAGAACTTGCTGGCCGCCTATAAGGCGCAGCAGCCGAAACGGGACTGGCGCCGCCGGCCTCGGGCTAAAGGTGCCTGACCCTGAGCCGCCCGCCCCATTTGCCGTTCAGGTAATCGCAGACGAGGCGGCGGTGGCATTGATGCGGCGCCGCCTCGGAACAGAGCAGGCAGGCGCCGTCGAAGCGGGCGGGGTCGAGGCGGGTCTCGATCCCGCGTTCGGCCATCAGGGCCATGAACCTGTCCTGCTGGCGGCCCCAATCCCCTTTCTTCGCCCCTTTCAAGGCCTGCATCACCTCTTCCGTCGGGGCGAGCAGCGGTTCGTGGGCATAGCCGATGCCGAGGATCGTGTTCAGGAAATAGGCAAGGTCGTCCGCCTTGGCGAAGCCGGCCAGTTGCGACGTATTGTGCAGCCGGACGTCGAGGACGGTGCGGACCCCGGCCTGTTTCAGCCGGCCGAAGAAATGTTCGGCGCTCGATTGGGTGAAGCCGATGGTGGCGACCTCGATCTGCATGGCTGTCCTCAGACGCTTCTGGTGATGCCGCCATCGATGCGGATGTTCTGGCCGGTGATATAGGCGCCGCGCTCGCCCGCCAGCAATGCGATCAACTCGGCCACTTCCGCCACCTTGCCGTAGCGGCCAAGGGGGATGCGGGCGGCGATTTCCGGCTGTTCCGGAAAACTGTCGATGAAGCCGGGCTGGACATTGTTCATGCGGATATTGTCGCCGGCATAGCGATCGGCGAAGAGCTTGGCGAAACTGGCCAGCCCGGCGCGGAACACGGCGGAGGTCGGAAAGGCCGGGTCCGGCTCGAAGGCGGCGAAGGTCGAGATATTGACGATCGCGCCGCCCTTCTGCGCCTGCATGATCGGGGTGACCAGCCGGGTGGGCCGTACCACGTTCAGGAAGTAAGTGTCCATGCCGCGGTGCCAGTCGTCGTCGCTCAGGTCGAGGACCGGGCCGCGCGGGCCATGGCCGGCGCTGTTCACCAGGGCATCGATCCGGCCCCAGGCCGTCATCACCCTATCGACGAGGCGGGCGAGATCGTCCGGCGACTGGTTCGAGCCGGTGACGGCGATGCCGCCAAGGGTCGCAGCCAGGACTTCGGCCTTGCCCGAGGGCGAAAGAATGGCGACCCTGAAACCGTCGTCCGCCAGACGCCGGGCCGCCGCGGCGCCCATGCCGCTGCCGCCCGCCGTGATGATGGCCACCTTGTCCACGCGCTTCTCCCTTGTCTTAGTCTTAACGGGGGCAGGATAGACCGCCATGACATTTCCGTCCCTCACCAGCTTCGACGATGCCGACCTGCGGGGGCTGGGCTACCGGGTGCTCCGGGTCTCGGTCTTCGACCATTGGCTGAGCGCGGAGGAGGCGGCCGAATGTCCGGTCATGAACCATGCTTTGGCGCTGCGCGCGGGCGCCCTCGACGCCTATGAGGCGGGCGAGGCCCGTTTCCTCGCCCTTTACGACGGCATGGCCCTGACCGGGGTGACCGACGCCCAGGGGCCGCTATGCCCGGCGACCGCCGCCCGCACCATCCGCGACAGCCTGCGCGAGGTGACGCTGATGGACATCCGCTTTCCCGAACTGGCGCTGCGCGCGGTCGGCGGCTGGGACCGCACCGACCTCCTGCTGCTGGAACCGGCGGCCGACCTCGACGCGCTGACCGCCCGCATCCGCCGCCACGGGCTGTTCGTCCTGCCCTGAGCGGGGCCCCTAGCCCTAGAAGCGGCTCGTGGCGTCGCGATCGCGGTCGTAATGCCGGGCGAAGGGAAACGGCGGCAGCCAGGATTCCCGGCGGATGACCCAGTTTTCATAGGTCGGCGTCAGTTGGTCCGGGGCATCCAAGGCACCGAGATGGACCTCGACCTCGTCGCCGGTGCGCGCGAAGACGGAGGAACCGCAGCGCGGACAGAAGTGGCGCCCCGCATAGTCGCGGGTCTCGCCCTCGATCGTCACCGTCCCCTCGGGGAACACCGCCGAGGCGTGAAACAGGGCACCATGATGCTTGCGGCAGTCGAGGCAATGGCACAGGCCGACCCGATAGGGGCGCCCCGACGCCACCACCCGCACATCGCCGCACAGGCAGCCGCCCGCATACCGTTCCATGCCCGCCCTCCCTTGGCCTCAGCGAATGGCGCCGATCCCGCGGACGATCCAGGCCCGGGTCTCGGCCGGGTCGATCACGGCGTCGATCTCGCCGAAGGACGCCATGTTGATGCCCTTGCCGTTGGCATATTGCTGGGCCACCAGCCGGTCGAACAGGGCCTTCTGCGCGGCGGGGTCCGGTTCCGCCTCCAGTTCCCGGCGATAGCCGAGGCGGACCGCGCCCTCAAGCCCCATGCCGCCGAATTCGCCGCTGGGCCAGGCGATGGTGAAGACCGAGCGGTGGAAGGAGCCGGCGGTCATCGCCTGGGCGCCCAGGCCATAGCCCTTGCGCAGCACCACGGCGGCGACCGGCACCGTCAGCCTGGCGCCGGCGACGAAGAGATCGGCCGCCTTCCGCACCATGCCCTCGGCCTCGCAGGCGGGGCCGACCATGAAGCCCGGGGTATCCACCAGGCTGACCACCGGCAGGCGGTGGCCCTCGCAGAGTTTCAGGAACCGCGCCCCCTTCTCCGCCGCCGGGGCGTCGATGGCACCGCCCAGGTGCCGGGGGTCGTTGGCGATCAGGCCGTGGGGCCGACCCTCGATCCGGATCAGCGCGGTGATCAGGCCCCGGCCGAAGCCGGCGCGCAATTCGGTCACGCTGCCGGTATCGGCGAGCAGGCGGATGGCCTCGCGGATGTCGTAGACGCGAAGCCGGTTCTCCGGCACGACATGGCGCAGCATTCGCTGGTCCGCCGCCGCCCAGCCCGGAACGGGGCCCTGGAAATAGCCGAGCAGGCGTCTGGTCGCCGCGACCGCCGCCGCCTCGTCGTCGACCAGCAGGTCGATATTGCCGTTCGCCCATTGCATGGCCGCCGGCCCCACCTCGTCCGGCCGGAACACGCCGAGGCCGCCGCCCTCGATCATCGCCGGCCCCGCCATGCCGAAAGAGGCGTTGCGGGTGGCGACGATCAGGTCGGAGCAGCCGAGCAGGGCGGCATTGCCGGCGAAACTGTAACCGGAGACGATGCCGATCGTCGGCACCTCGCCCGACAGCGCGGCATAGGTCGCGAAGGTCGGCACGTCGAGGCCGGCGACGCCGACCCAATCCGTATCCCCCGGCCGCCCGCCCCCGCCCTCGGCGAAGAGGACGACCGGCAGGCGCCACTCCCGGGCGAGATGCAGCACCCGGTCGGTCTTCTTGTGGTTCATCATGCCCTGGGTGCCGGCCATCACCGTGTAATCATAGGCGAGCACCATGGTGCGCGCCCTCTCCGGCCCGGCCGCGGACGCATTCACCGTGCCAATGCCGGTGATCAGCCCGTCCGCCGGGCCGTTCTCGATCAGGTCGTCCAAGCCGCGGCGGCGGCGCTGCGCCGGCAGCAGCAGGGCGCCGTATTCGATGAAACTGCCGGGGTCCAGCAAATCCTCGACATTGGCGCGGGCGGTGCGCTGGCCGGTCCGCGCCCGGCGGGCGACGGCGGCCGGGCGGTTGGCGTCGAGGCCGGGGGCATGGCGGGCGATCACCTCGGCAAGGTCGGGGCGGATGTGCTCGGGGTCGATCGCGGCCGCCGCCTCCTCGACCGCGGCGCCGCTCTCGACCGGTTCGATGAAGGCGAGCGGAGCCGTCTCGGCGATGGTCGCGCCGGGTTCCACGCCCCATTGGCGCAGGATGCCGGCGACCGGCGCCTTGACCACATGTTCCATCTTCATGGCTTCGAGGACGGCCAGGGGCTGGCCGGCGGCCACCGCGGCGCCCACTTCCGCCTCCAGGGCGACGATGCGGCCGGACAGGGGCGCCGGGATCGCCTGGGTTCCCGCCGGGCCGGCGATGGTCTCGGCAGCGGCGACGGGACCGATGCCGGCAAAGAACCCCGGCGCCCGCGTGCCATCGGTCGCGAGACGGCTGAGGTTGCGTTCGATCCAGCGGTTGTCGAAGGTCCCGGCGGCGATCTCCGGTTCCGCCAGCAGGCGTTCGAGAAAGCCGAGATTGCTGGCCACCCCTTCGATCCGCGCCTGGGCCAGGGCCTTGCGGGCGGCGGCGATGGCCGGGGCAAACCCTCCCGGCTGGTGGACGATCAGCTTGGCGATCAGGGGATCGAAGCCGGGATTGACCGCATAGCCGGCGTAACCCGCGCCATCCACCCGGATCCCCGGCCCGCCCGGCATTTCATAGACGGCGATGGTGCCCGCCGCCGGCCGCGCGCCCCCCTCCCCATCCATGATTTCGAGGTTCACACGCAGTTGCACCGCGCATCCCCGGGGCCGGACCCCGTCGAGGTCGAGGGCCCCCAGGGCTTCGCCGGCGGCCAGGCGGATCTGGGCGGCGACCAGGTCGACGCCAGTCACCGCCTCGGTCACCGTATGTTCGACCTGAAGCCGGGGGTTGGCTTCGATGAACCAGAAATCGCCGCCGTCGGGCGCCACCAGGAATTCGACCGTGCCCAGGGTCCGGTAGCGCGCCGCCCGGCCGAGGGTCAGGGCCGCCTCGATCAGGCGGGCGCGGGTCTCGGGCGGCAGGCCGGGGGCCGGGGCGATCTCGACCAGTTTCTGGTGGCGGCGCTGGAGGCTGCAATCGCGCTCGAACAGATGGCCGACCGCGCCCGTGCCGTCGCCGAGGATCTGGATCTCGACATGACGGGCCGCGGGGATGAAGCGTTCGACGAACAGCGCATCGTCGCCGAAGGCCGCCTTGGCTTCCGACGCGCAGCGGGCGAAGGCTTCGGCAAGCTCGGCGGGGGCGCGGACCACGCGCATGCCGCGCCCGCCGCCGCCGGCCGCCGCCTTGACCATGACCGGGACCTCGGGGCCGAGCTTCCGCATGAAAGCCTCGGCGCAGCCAAGGCCGGTGGCCCGCGTGGTGCCCTCGATCACGGGCACGCCGTTTTCCTCCGCCAGCCGGCGCGCGGCCAGCTTGTCGCCGAACAGCGCCAGGGTTTCCGGCGTGGGGCCGATGAAGGCGATCCCGGCCGCCAGCACTGCCGCGGCAAAGCCCGCATTCTCGGCCAGGAAGCCATAGCCGGGGTGAAGGGCATCGCAGCCCTCGGCCTTGGCGGCGGCGATCAGGGCCGCGCCGTCGAGATAGGCGGCGACGCCCGCCCCCGGCAGGGCGACGGCGCGGTCCGCCGCCGCGACATGCAGCGAACGGGCATCGTCCGCGCCATGGACGGCGACGCTTTCGCTCCCGAGGGCGGCGGCGGCGCGGGCGATGCGGATGGCGATCTCGCCCCGGTTGGCGATCAGAATGCGGCGGAACACGACGGCAACCCTCCCCTTCCCGCCTCTTGCCGGGCGGACGGGGCGAGGCTGCTTCGTTCCCAATCAGGGCGCAAGGGCCGCGATCACCGCCGCCGCCGGCGCCACCACGCCGAAGATGCCGTCCTCGACCTGGGTCATGTGGATCGCCGCCCGATGGGCGAAATCGTCGCCCGAGGCGCAGGCATCCTCGACCAGCAGGCATTGGTAGTTGCGGTCCACCGCCTCGCGCTGGGTGGTATGGACGCAGACGTCGGTGGTGCAGCCCGCCAGCATGAGGTGGGAAATGCCCCGCGCCCGCAGGATATGGTCGAGGTCGGTATGGGTGAAGGCGCCGTTCGCCGTCTTGTCGACGATGATATCCGCCGGGGCGACGTCGAGTTCGGGCACGAGGTCGAAACCGGGCTGGCCGCGCATGAGGGCCCTTGTCCCGGCCATGCCCGACCGGGCGCGCCGCCATTGTTCGTAAGGGGTGAGGTCGGCGCCATCGGCGCGATAGCCCTGGCGGGTATGGACGATGGCGCAGCCCGCCCGCCGGGCCGCCCCGACGAGGGCGTTCACGGTCGGGAGAATGGCCCGCAGGCGGCCGGGATCATAGCCTTTCCGGGCGAAATAACCCTCGGGCGAGAGGAAATCGACCTGGAGATCGATGACGAGCAAAGCCGTCCGCGCGGGCACGATCGGCCCCTCGTACGGGAACCCGAAAGGCCGGGCGACGACCTGGCGAAAGCCGGACAAGACGAATCTCCTTCAAAACGCAGGGCTGTGCCGACAGTAGGACGATTGACTGCGCGCCCTCAAGCGATAGGGTGGGCGAATAGCGGCATAGCAAGCATCGAGCGAGAAGGCATGGCGAAGGACTTCATGAATTATGGGGCCATGGTGCAGGACGCGCTGCGCGGCGTCGTCCGGCAGGCCCTGACGCGGGTGGCGGCCCAGGGGCTGCCGGGCAACCATCATCTTTACCTGTCCTTCAAGTCGCATCATCCGGGCGTCGATATTCCCGACTACCTGCGCGAACGCTATCCGGACGAGATGACCATCATCCTCCAGCACCAGTATTGGGGCCTGAAGGTCACGGACGACCATTTCGAAATCGGCCTGAACTTCAACAAGATGCCCGAACGCCTGGAAATTCCCTTTGCGGCGATGACCGGCTTCTTCGATCCCTCGGTCCAGTTCGGCCTGCAATTCCAGCCCACGGGCGACGAAGAGGCGGCCCCCCGCCCGGTCGCACCCCCCGCCGAGCCGGCCAGCCTGACCACCCGGCGCGAGGAAACGCCGGAGACAAAGCCGGACGGCGAGGACAAGCCCGAGGGCGAGCAGCGCGGCCAGGTCTTGACGCTGGATGCGTTCCGGAAGAAATAGGGTCAATAACCCTTTCCGATCCCCCGTTTCCGAGAAGGTTTCCGGTCATGACGGCGTTCGCCTATCAGGACATGTTCGAGCACGACCCCGCGCATAAGGTCGATACCCCCTGGCGCAAGATCACGTCCGACGGCGTGAAGGAAATCGTGGTCGGCGGCAAGCGTGTCCTCGAGGTGGCGCCGGAGGCGATCGAGGCCCTGACCTTCGCCGCCTATCGCGATGTCTCGCATCTGCTGCGCCCCAGCCATCTGGCCCAGTTGAAGGCGATCCTCGACGATGGGGAAGCCTCGGCCAACGACAAGTTCGTGGCCCTCGAACTCCTGAAGAACGCCAATGTGGCGGCGGGCATGGTGCTGCCGTCGTGCCAGGACACGGGCACGGCCATCGTCATGGGCAAGCGCGGCCAATACGTCTGGACCGACGGCAAGGACGAGGAGGCGATCTCGCGCGGGGTCGCCCGCACCTATACGGAGACCAATCTCCGCTATAGCCAGATGGCCCCGCTCGACATGTATCGGGAAAAGAATACGGGCAACAACCTGCCGGCGCAGATCGACCTCTATGCGACCCCGGGCGACGAATATAAATTCCTCTTCGTCGCCAAGGGCGGCGGCTCGGCCAACAAGACCTATCTCTATCAAGAGACCAAGGCCCTGCTGAACCCCGCCTCCCTGCTGAAATTCGTCGAGGCCAAGATCAAGACCCTGGGCACTTCCGCCTGCCCGCCCTATCATCTGGCCATCGTCATCGGCGGCACCTCCGCCGAACTGACCCTGAAGACGGTGAAGCTGGCCTCGTGCCGCTATCTCGACGACCTGCCGACCACCGGCAACGACCTCGGCCGCGCCTTCCGCGACCGCGAGCTGGAGGCCGAAATCCACAAGCTGACCCAGCAGAGCGGGATCGGCGCCCAGTTCGGCGGCAAGTATTTCTGCCACGACGTCCGCGTCATCCGCCTGCCGCGCCACGGCGCTTCCTGCCCGGTGGGCATCGGCGTGTCGTGTTCCGCCGACCGCCAGATCCTGGGCAAGATCACCCGGGACGGCGTCTTCCTCGAACAGCTGGAACATGATCCCGCCCGATACCTGCCCGAGGTCACCCATGACGACCTCGCCGGCGAGGTGGTGCAGATCGACCTGAACCGGCCGATGGCGGATATCCTGGCGACGCTGCGCCAATACCCGATCCGCACCCGCCTGTCGCTGTCCGGGCCGATGATCGTCGCCCGCGACATCGCCCATGCCAAGCTGAAGGAACGGCTGGACGCCGGGCAAGGCCTGCCCCAATACGCCAAGGACCACCCGGTCTATTACGCCGGCCCGGCCAAGACCCCGGCGGGCTTCGCCTCCGGCTCCTTCGGGCCGACCACGGCGGGGCGCATGGATTCCTATGTCGACCAGTTCCAGGCGGCGGGCGGTTCCATGGTCATGCTGGCCAAGGGCAACCGCTCGAAGCAGGTTACCGACGCCTGCAAGGCGCATGGCGGCTTCTACCTCGGCTCGATCGGCGGGCCGGCGGCGATCCTCGCCCAGAACTGCATCCGCAAGGTCGAAGTGCTGGAATACCCCGAACTCGGCATGGAAGCAGTCTGGAAGATCGAGGTGGAGAATTTCCCCGCCTTCATCGTCGTCGACGACAAGGGCAATGATTTCTTCGCCAACCTGATGTAACCGCGGGGGGCATGAGGGTAATTCTCCCCTGCGAGCGACGTGCCGTTTGATTGAAGCGGCATGTCGCCCCGCGCCCCTCAACCAGGCGTGTGTCCGACGGCGAACCGGCCTTCGTTTTGCCGGAAAAATATGCTGTTCAAGACGCGCCTCGGCGCATTACATGAAATCGTCGCGGTCGTAGATTTCGAGGTATCGCCGATCCTTGATTTTTTCGCAATTCTCTTTGAAAAATTTTATTTGCTGATTTAAATAATATCCGGTCATCGGCAAGTTATTCTTTTCTTCGAATATTTTCTTCAATGTCCTCAGCGCATATTGCTTCTTTTGCCCGTCCCAAGATATCCAAATCATCGCTGCGGGATAGGCAACACGATCGCCCTCGAACACTAGGCTTTCGTATTGCCCCCGGGCGAAGGTGGCATCGAAATCATTATCCTCGACGAGCTTGTAACCCTCGCTCGCCAATTCCGCTGCGATATATTCGACCATTTTCTTGTATTCACCAATCATTTCTTAGCTCCCGGCACCATGGTCGAGGTCCTCGGATCATAACGATAGCCATGTTTCTGCAGCAGAAAATATTCCTTACCAAATCCAGTCAATTCCATATGCGGATCTACGTATTGTTTCCCATATAGCGGCACCATGGCGTCCTTATAAAGATTCTCCGGTCTCGGAGGCGTCGCTAGGACAATTTTGTCACCCCGCGCAATAGCATCAAGAATAAATTTTTCGTTCACCTCTTCCCAGAATCCTTCCCCATCAAAATCATCTTTCCAGATATATTTTTCATCATTCACGTTCAGAACATTAAAGCCCTTCGGATTTTCAACAATTCCGTTGGTTTTACTCAAACCAAGCTCTTTAATGATGTACTTCATATCTCTTGTATAGCTGCCGAGAATAGTGACGACGCGCCCTTCCTCTGCCTCGATCTTGATCTTGCTGGTCGGAATATAGTCAAGGCTCTTGCGCCGGACCGCCGATGGCGGCGGCGCCTTCGGCGGCTCGGACGGGCGCGCCGGTGCCGGTTCCATGCGGGGCCTCGGCGGCGGCGGGCCGCCTTCGCTGGCCGCCTTGCGCCCCACCTTCTTCTTGGCCAGGCCACGGGTGACCAGAGCGGAAAACACCTCGACGCCGAACTCGGCGACGAGGTCTGCCAGGAGTTGCGAAGCGGTAAGCAAATCCGCCGGTTTCTTGGCGTTGACGGTCAGACGGATCGCCTTCATCAAGCGCTCGACGACATCGACGAACGCCATGCCAACCATCGCAAAGGCCGCGAGGACCAACGCGCCATCGACCAAGAAGCCGACCCCGACCAGATGAGACAGCGCCCAGACCGCGAGGATGCCTGCGGTTATGGCGATAATTTCCGGGGTGAACAGGGCCAGAAATTCCCGCCGCAGGGCCACAGGCAAATAGTCGGGGACCCTCTCGAGCACCAGGACGAAGCGATCATCAAGGTCGACCGGCACGCTCGCCGCCTCGACCATGCCGATCGGCCGCACAGCGTTGGGCGCGGCGGGTGGCGGCGTCGCCACCTTCGGGGTCCTGGGCAGCGATTTGCCAAGCGCGATGATTTCGTCGCGGCGCCCCTGGCCGCCGCCGATACCGGCTTCCGGAACGGCCGGCACGCGGAACGCCACCAGCCCCTCAGCCAAAGCCAAATCGGGCAATTGGCGGTCGTCGACCACCGCGGCATCGGCCCCGCCTTGGGCCATGATGAATGCACGAATTTGAATGGCCGCATCTGCTGCGGAGCACACCATTTCCCTGAAATGGTCGTTGGAGAGCAGATAATTCTCTACAGGAATTTCAGTGAATGAAGAGAATATAATATGCCGAAAACCAATAATATAAACTGAACCGCGATCAACGATTCGAATAAAATTCCTTATATTATTTTCTCTATACATACCCCCTCAACCGTGCAAATTTCCAATGCGATCAAGAGGACGCGGGCATCCCTAAGCGGGAGAGTCGCCCAAAACGCATCCCTCAGTTTAATATATCAAAAATATACTACTTTTGAAGATCAATCGAACATCCCTTGGCTTTCAACCCGCGCGGCAGACTGACTGCCCTGCCGCCGTCACCGGATAAAAACCGGCCCGACCGGCTCCAGGAAAAAGGCGGTCAGGGCGCCGGTATCGATCGCGTCCGACATCTGGGTCCGCTCGCTGCGGACATCGGCGCGCAATTGCGCGGCCAGCGCCCTTAGGTCCTCGCTGTCGACATCGTAAAGCGCCAGATAGGACTGGTCCTGGCCCAGGGGATCGAGGAAGGTCGTCGACAGGCGATAGCGCCCGGCGCCGAAAATCCCCGGCACGCGGATGACGTCGGGGACATGGCGCCCGTCGTACCAGGCGTTGAAATCCGCCTCGCGCCCCGCGGCCGGCTTCGACAGGGCGGCGAAGACCTGCCGGCGGCGGCCCTTCACCCCCTGGTGGGGCCCGAGCGGGCTGAACACCAGGGCGGTCAGGGTCGCGGTGTCCAGCACATCCGAGACCGCGATCCGCCCGTCGCCATGGGCATCGACCAGTTCGGCCAGCATGGCGCCCAGATCGTCGCACTCGAGCTCGTAGAGCACCGCATGGGACCAGGGCACGGCCCCGGCGAAGGGCAGCGCCACGCGGTAGCGCTGGGCCGCCTTGAAGCCGGGCAGGCGCATCAGGTCCGGTATATGCTGCCGGCCGTACCAGTCGTTGAATTCCCGATCGCGATCGATGCTCGCGGGATTGGATAAGACGATCTGCACATGCCTGGCCATGCCCCCACCTTTGTCATTGTCTGTGGCTTTCACAGAAGCGTCGTCGATCGGCGCTACCATGCAACCGTCCATATGGAGGATCTAATGGGCAATACCCGCACGGAACGCGACAGTTTCGGCCCCATCGAGGTGCCGGCGGATCGCCTGTGGGGTGCGAACACGCAGCGCAGCCTGGAGAATTTCCCGATCGGCGGCACCGCCGACAGGATGCCGGCGCCGATCATCCGGGGCCTCGCCCTGGTGAAGCTGGCGGCGGCCCGGGTGAACGGCGCGACGGGCAAGATCCCGGCCGAGGTCGCCGCCGCCATCGCCGCCGCCGCCACCGATGTGGCCGATGGCCGGCATGATGCCGAGTTCCCCCTCGTCGTCTGGCAGACCGGCTCGGGCACCCAGTCGAACATGAATGTGAACGAGGTCGTCTCGAACCTCGCCATCGATGCCCTCGGCGGGGTGCGCGGCTCCAAGGTGCCGGTGCATCCGAACGACCATGTGAATTACGGCCAGTCGTCCAACGACAGTTTCCCGACCGCGATCCATGTCGCGGCGGCGGAAGAGGTCACCCACCGCCTGCTGCCCGGCCTTCGCCACCTGCTTGAAGCGCTGGAACAGAAGGCGCTGGCCTGGGGCCACATTGTGAAGATGGGCCGCACCCACCTGCAGGATGCGGTGCCCCTGACCCTGGGCCAGGAATTCGGCGGCTATGCCGCGCAGCTGGCCTTCGCGATCAAGGGGATCGAGCATGCCCTCGACGGCGTTCTCGACCTCGCCCAGGGCGGCACGGCGGTCGGCACCGGGCTGAACGCGGCCGCCGGCTTTGCCGAAAAAGTGGCGGCGGAACTGGCCGACATCAGCGGCATTCCCTTCCGCTCCGCCGCCAATAAATTCGCGGCGCTTGCCGGGCACGAGCCGGCGGCGGCGCTGTCGGCCGCGGTCGAGGTGGCGGCGATCGCCTGCTTCAAGATCGCCAGCGACATCCGCCTGATGGGCTCCGGCCCCCGCTCCGGCCTTGGCGAATTGTCCCTGCCGGAGAACGAGCCCGGCTCCTCCATCATGCCGGGCAAGGTGAACCCGACCCAGGCGGAAGCCCTGACCATGGTCGCGGCCCGGGTCATCGGCAATCACGCCACCATCGCCTTCGCCGCCACCCAGGGCCATTTCGAGCTGAATGTGTTCAAGCCGGTGATCGGCGCCGCCCTGCTGCAGTCGATCGCCCTGCTTGGCGATGCCGCACGGTCCTTCGCCGACCGCTGTGTCATCGGCGCCATCGCCAACGAAGCCAGGCTCGATGAATCGGTGCGCCGCTCGCTGATGCTGGTGACGGCGCTGGCGCCGGAGATCGGCTACGACAATGCGGCGAAAATCGCCAAACACGCCCATCACCACAACCAGACCCTGCGCGAGGCCGCGCTTGACCTGGGCCTGATCGATGCCGCGCGTTTCGACGTGCTGCTCGACCCCCGGACCATGCTCGGCCCCGACGGAAGCTGAGCCCCAGAGGAGCATCATGCAAAAGCGTTCGATCGAGATTGCCGGCCACCGCACCTCGGTCAGCCTCGAAGACAGTTTCTGGATGGCGCTTGCCGATTATGCCCGCCTCAACGGGCAGACGGTGAACGCCCTGGTGACCGAAATCGATGCGACCCGCGACGGCGACACCAATCTGTCGAGCGCGATCCGCCAGTTCCTGCTGGCGGCGGCGCGGGCAGGCAGGCTGCCCCTGCCCGCCCCCGCCGCCGACTGACGCCCCCATCAGGGCGCGGGCATCAGGGCGATCAGCACCGGATTGACCGGCCGGCCCGCCGCCGCGGCCAGGGCGGCCGGCGTATCCTGCGGCGAGGTCGGGTTCAGGCCCTGGGCCTTCAGGGCTTCGATCAGGGCTTCCGGCGTCGTCTTCAGGATCGGCGCCAGATCGCTCAGCGGCGCGGCGGCCAGCAGCGGCAGGGCCCGGAACGCCGGATTGCCCCCGGGCCCGCCGGCAAGGCCGGCAACGGCGAAGGGCGCCGCCAGCACCAGCGACAGGGCCAGCGGCAGAAACAGCGTCTTGCGCTTGGCATAGGCGACCAGCGGCCGCCAGTTCCTGGCCACATGAAAGCCGAAGGGCAGCAGCAGCACGAGGCTCAGCCATTCGTGCATGCCGTGGAACGCCCGGGGTGCCCAGCCGAACAGAAGCGCAAGGCCCGAAACGGCGGAGACCACGAACAGGCCGGTGGTCAGCGGCGTTGCATAGCGATTGATGAAATTACCCATGATGTCAGCCCCGAAAAACAACGGACACGGCCCCATCCCTGGCAGACCCATCCCAGGCTGGCTTGCGCCAGGCGGGCTTGTGATCGCCCGCTCCGATCTGTAACGCCCGCCCGGGCCTTTTCCTGCGCCTGCCCTTCAGTCCCGCCCCCGGGGATTCCCGGCGATACGCAGGGGTGGCCATGCCGGCGCCCGGCAGCCGACAATGGCCGCGGCATCATGGCCCGCGACCGGACAGAAAAGCGGCCGGGCCGAAGAAGGAGAGAAGACATGAATTCCCCGGAATTCATTCTGCACCATTACGCCCTGTCGCCCTTTTCGCAGAAGGTCCGTTCCATGCTGGGCCATGCGGGCCTGCCCTGGCGTTCGGCCGTAACCCGTGAATTCCCGCCCCGGCCGGTGCTGGCGCAACTGGCCGGCGGCTATCGCAAGGTTCCGGTGGCGCAGGTCGGCGCCGATATCTTCTGCGATTCGAAGATCATCGCCGAAGAGATCGCCGCCCGCTCCGGCCAGCCGGCACTGTCGCTCGAGGCCGGCGGGGCGGCGGTTCAGGATTACGTCCGCACGGTCGACCTCGAAATCTTCCTGTGCTGCATCATGCAGGCGCGGCCGCTGGCGCTGCTCCGCAACGGCC
Source organism: Zavarzinia compransoris (assembly GCF_003173055.1). Taxonomy (NCBI): domain Bacteria; kingdom Pseudomonadati; phylum Pseudomonadota; class Alphaproteobacteria; order Rhodospirillales; family Zavarziniaceae; genus Zavarzinia; species Zavarzinia compransoris. The sequence continues at coordinate 337,419 of NZ_QGLF01000001.1, read as the reverse complement.
GGTCGGGCATGAGCCCGCTGGACGGCCTGCGCCTGATCGTCGACCGCATCCAGATCGGCCGGAAATCGGCGGTCGACCGGCGCCGCCTCAAGGCCCCGCGCCAGCGCGTGCTCGATCACCTGGCCGATGCCGAGCGCCGTTTGCAGGCGCATGATTTCCTGTTCGGGCCGGCACCGGGCCATGCCGATTTCTCGGCCTATCACGCCCTCTGGTTCATGGCCGACAGGGGCGGCTCGCCGCTGGTCCGGCCCTATCCCGCGGTTTCGGGCTGGATGGCGCGGATGCGGGCCTTCGGCGACGGAAACCGCCAGGAGATCGACCCCAAGGAGACGCTGGCCGTGGCCAGTGCCGCCGAGCCCCGGCCGGTCCCGGCGGAAGCGGCGGCGGATCCCCTCGTCGGCACCCCGGTTGCCGTCGCCCCGGCCGACTACGCGCAGGAACCGACCAGGGGCACGCTGGCCGGGGTGACGCCGTGGCGCTGGATCGTCGCGCGCGAGGTCAAGGGCCTTGGCACGCTGCACGTCCATTTCCCGCGCCAGGGCTATGAGATCACGGGCGCCTGACCCGGCCCCTCAGCCCCGGGCGGTGACCGAGACGTCGACCGTCATGCCCAGATAGTCGCCCGCCTCGCCGGTGAAGCTGCCGCCGATCGGGGTCGCCTGGCCGGCGTCGCGGGTGACGGCGATGCGGATCAGGGCTTCGCTGCCGATCAGGCCGTTGGTCGGATCGTATTCCACCCAGCCGGCGCCGGGCAGATAGACCTCGGCCCAGGCATGGGTGGCGCCGGCGCCCTGGATATCCTCGCCCTCGGCCCCGACGTCGAGGGCGGGGTCATAGAGGTAGCCCGAGACGAAGCGGGCGCCGAAGCCGAGATGGCGCGCCGCCTCGATGAACAGCAGGGCGAAATCGCGGCAGGTGCCGCTGCCCTTCTCGATCGTCTCGACCGGGGTCTGGGTCCCCTCCGCCTCGCGCGCCTGATAGGTGAAGCCGGTCTTGATGCCGTTGTTGATATCGGCCAGCAGGGCCAGCGTATCCGTGCCCTTGCCCATCACGAAGGCCGAGATCCAGCCGGCCAGCACATCCTTGGCATCGGCGTAATGCGGTTCGCGCAAGGGGCCGAGGTCGCGGCGGTCCTCCGGCGAATAGATGAAGGGATAGGTCGCCGCATCGGGATCGATGTCCAGCCGGGGCGGGACATAGGGATAGCGGTCGAGGCTGAGCGTGCTTTCGATCACCAGTTCGGTCACCGGCTGGGCGAAGGTGACGATGGCGATCGAATTGCCGAAGACATCGTGGATCCAGCGGATCTCGCCCGGCGGCGACAGGACGAGGGTCGCCTCGGCCAGACGCAGGTCGTGGCTGTCGCGCGGCCGGATCATCAGCCGGTGCTCGCCCAGCGCGACCGGCCGGGCATAGCTGTAGCGCGTCGCATGGTGAACCGTCAGGTGCCGCATGCCTATTTCCCCCCGAGGCCCTTGAAGATCTGATCGACGATCGCCTTGCCAGGATCGCGGCCTCCGCCCCCGCCCCCGCCGAGGCCCGGAATATCCGGCAGCTTGCTGCCGATGAATTTCTGCAGGTAGTAATTCTCGATGTCGCGGCTGCGGACGTCCGCCCCCGGGGCGTCGGGCGGGCCGGAGATATCGATGCCGAGGGGCGGCAGGTCGGCCGGCTCGGCCAGCTTCAGGGCAAGGCGCAGGCGCGTGTTCCAGGCCGGCAGGTCCACCGTGCCGTCGCCGGAAAGCGTGCCGCCGTCGATATCGGACCCGATCCCGGCCAGCTTGACGATGCCCCGCGCGACCGCGAGGTCGGTGGCGATGCGGCGATAGGCGGTGGAGCCCGCCTTCACCGCGGCGGCGATGCGGCCGATGATGTCGCCCGGCTGGTTCACGGTCTTCAGGCCGTCGGACAGGGTCTTCAGGTCGATGCCGTGGATGCGCCCCTCGGTCGCGAGCAGGCTGCCCTGGCCGGTCAGGCTGGAGACGATCTCGAACGTGCTGCGGCCGATCCCGGTCAGCCCCAGGGTCAGGTCGCCGCTGCCGGAAAGCCCGGGCTCGGCACCCTTGCGGCCGGTCAGGGCGTCGAGGTCGAAGCCGGTCGCCCTGATCTCCGCCGCGATGCCCAGGGCATCGCCGCTGGCATCCAGGGTGACGGTGCCGTTCACGGCGCCCGGATCGGCCGTGGCCTTCAGGTCGGCCAGGGACAGCACGCCCTGGGCCGCGGTCAGGCGGGCGCTGACCGCGCTGAGCGTGAAACTGCCGGCGACCAGCCGGTCCGCCGCAAGGTCGATGGCGCCGTCGAACCGGCGCAGGCCCTCGATATCGATCGGCCGGGTGGACCAGCGATTGCCGGCCGGCCGCGCCGGGGCCGGCGTCGCGGCCCCGGCCGGGCCAGTGCCGCCGCCGAACAGGGCGAGGTCGAGATAGGGCGCCGAAATCCTGCCGGTGAAGCGCCGGCTGCCGGCGGTGGCCAGGGTCCCCTCGGCCTCGATCCGGTTGGGGCCGACGGTCGCCTTCAGGGCGGACAGCACCAATTCGCCGGCCTTGCCCCGGGCTTCGAGCGCCAGCGCCAGGGGGCCGCTCACCGCCCCGGTGAGGCCGAGGCGGGTCAGCATGGCGGCGCCATTGGCCGCCTCCAGCTTGGCCGCGATCCGGTAGCCTTCGGCCCCGATCGCGCCGGCGAGCGACAGATCGGCCGGCCCCAGGCGGCCGTTGGCCTCGACCGCCGGCTGGTCCGCGGTCCCGCGCAGGGTGATGGCGAGATCGACCGGGCCCAGCACCGGCCCCGCCGGCGCCGGGCTGAGGCCGGCCTGCACCGCCAGCGCCAGCAGTTCGGGCGCGCTGAAGGTGCCCTTGAGGTCGAAGACGGGCTGGCGCAGGCTGCCGATGGCGCCCGCCAGCGCCAGCCGGGTTTCGCCGACGCTGGCCCAGGCATCGACCAGCGGCGCCTCCGGCTTGCCGGTCAGCCGGCCCTCGACCGCGAGGCGGCCGAGCGAGGCCGTGCCCGCCGGCGCGGCGATCCCCGCCAGGGCCAGCAGGGGCTGAGGCGACGGCGCCTCGATCTGGAAGGCGAAATCGCCCTCCGGCGCCTCCTTGGCGAAGCCGAGCTTGCCGCTGGCGCCGAGTTTCAGGCCGGCATAATCCGCGACCGCAAGCGTGGTCAGGCGCAGGGTGTCCGGCGTCACCAGGCCGTCCAGGTCCACCGCCTTCACCTCGTTGCCATGAAGGGTGAGACTGCCGAGCTTGAGGCGCAGCGCAAGGTCGAACCCGGGATCCGGCCAGGGCGCGGCCGGCGCGGCGGCGCCGATCTCGGCCAGGGGATTGGCCGGGGCCGCCGGGGCCGGGACGGCGGGGGCCGCCAGCCCCAGGTAATCGTCCGCATCCACCCGGTCGATATCGAGGGAGAGCATGGCGGTCGGCCGCACCCCGGGCTGCCAGCCGGCGCTGCCCCGGGCGGTCGAACCGTCGAGGCGGACCACGAGGTCCGACAGGGCGGCGCCGATGCCGTCGGTCGAGACTTTCGCGGTCAGGGTGAAGCGGGTCAGGCGGCCGGCCGGCAATCCGTCCGGCGTCAATTTCAGCCAGTCGGTCAGGGCGCGCGGGTTGTCCGAGGCGACGTCGACCGTGCCCTCGAAGCGCGGCCGCCCGTCGCGGCTGGCGGCGGCGCCGGAAAGGCCGATATCGGTCGCCCCCGGCAGCACGGCGGAGGCCTTGGACAGGGTCAGCTTGCCGCCTTCCAGCGCCGCGACCAGGGCGATCTTCTGGATCACCGCCCCCGACCATTGCAGCGCGTCGATGGCGAGATCGACATCCGCCGTCACCCCCGCCGGCAGGGCGAGCGCCGGCCCGGGCGGCGCCGGCAGCGCGGCGGCGTCGGCGGCAGCCTCGGCCGCCGGGGCTTGGACCGCGGCCAGCAGGGCATCGCCGTCGAGGCGCGGCATGCGCAATTTCAGCGAAACCGCCGTGGTCGGGCCGAAGGCGACGGCAAGCCGGCCGCTGCCCCGCGAGTCGCCGACCGAGACCGCGAGATCGTCGATCGCGACCGCCGCGGCCGAAGCCTTGAGCGCGCCCTCGGCGACGATCGTGCCCCTGACCGGCAGCTGGATCCCGGTCAAAGCCCCGATCGCGGCCGGATCGTCGATCGAAAGGCGCAGCTTGCCCTGCACCGCCGGCCCGCCGGGTGCTGCCGGATCCAGGCTGCCGCCCAGCGCCATGGTGCCGCCGGCCAGTGCCAGCCTGACGTCATAGGCCAGCAACTGGCCGGAGGTGAAGCGGCCGAGCGCAAGATCGAGGGCGACCGGCTGGCCGTGATAGCTGGCCCCGCCGCTGACCGTATAGGGGCCGTAGAGGCTGGGGGCGGAAATATTGGCTTCCAACCCTTCGAGGCGGCGGGCGGGGCCGGCGGCCGGGCGCCATTCGATCAGGCCGTCTTCGATCAGCACCCGCTGGACCGAGACCGAATCGGCCCCGCCGCCGCCCGCTGCCGCTGGCGCCGGGGTCTCGCCGGCCGGCGCGGGGGCGCCCAGGTCGGCCTCGGCGACGATCACCACCGGGCGGGACAGGCGGACCTCGGCGACATCGACCTTGCCGCCCAGCAGGGCGATCAGGCTGAGGCGGAGATCGATCGCCTGGACGTCGGCGAGATCGGGCCCCGCGGCCTCGCGCCCCAGCACCCGCACGTTGCGCACCGAAACCGCCGGTACCGGCAGCACGGTAAAGCGGATATCGCCGCCGAGCACGACCCTGTGGCCCGTCGCCTCCTCGATCAGGGCGGCGATGCGGGGCTTCTGATCGTTGAGATCGATCAACAGCGGGGCGGCGAAGCCAAGGCCGACCACAAGGCCGACCACGGCGCCGACACCGATCAGGAGCTTGCGCAACTCACGCCTCCGTCCAATTCCGCGGCCACAAATTCCAAAACGCTTGCAGCCCGCCGCCCGAAACAACCGGGGCCATGGCGCCGCCGCCTTCTCGAATACCCCATGACGCTGAATTTTTCCATTTCAACTCAATGAATTAGGCAAAATTCCGGCACTTTGGCAGCGTGCCCGCGATTGACGGCGGGCGCACCTTCGGCGACAAGCGGAAAAGAACAAGGGGCGAGGACATGAGCAAGGACCGTGAAGGCCCGGCCGAGATCGTCAATCTGCGCCGGGCGCGGAAGGCGAAAACCCGTGCCGACGCCGCGGCCAAGGCCGCCGAGAACCGCAGCCGCTTCGGCCGCCCCCTGGCTGAAAAGCGCCTCGAGGCGGCGCGCGAGACGCTGGAGGCCCGCCGCCACGAGGGTCACCGCCTCGATCGCCCCAAGCCCGACGACGAGACCGACCCTCAGGGCTGAGCCAGGGTCTCGACCACCAGCCCCTCGGTCAGCAGTTGGGGCAGGAGTTGCGGCGCCCCGCCCCCGGCCGGATAGAGAAGATAGAGCGGCACGCCCGAGCGGCCGTTTTCCGTCAGAAGGCGGGTGATGTCCGGATCGCGGTTGGTCCAGTCGCCGACCATATAGACGGTGCCGGTCTCGGCCAGGGCCTTCTTCACCGCCGGCCGGTCCAGGGCGACCTGTTCGTTGACGAGGCAGGTGATGCACCAGGCCGCCGTCAGATTGACGAAGACCGGCGTACCCGCCGCCCGCAGTTCCGCCAGCCGGCCGGCGCTATAGGCCTCGGCCCCCGCCGCCGCCGGTGCCGCCCCGGGCGCGGGGCTGCCGGGCAGGACGGCGGTGGCGAAAGCGCCGAGCAGGGCGGCAAGCGCCACCAGCCGCCCGCCGATGCCGCCGAATTCGCGCAGCACGAAGGCGGCGAAGGCGATCAGCAGCAACCCGCTGCCCGCGGTCGCCACCGCCACCGCGCCGGTCTGCACCGACAGCACCCACAGCAGCCAGACGGCCGAACCGAACAGCGGAAAGGCCAGGATCTTCTTCAGCCGCACCATCCAGCCCCCGGGCCGGGGCAGCAGCCGGCCGAGCGCGGGCACGAAGCTGACCAGCAGGAACGGCGCCGACAGCCCGAGGCCGAGGACGAGGAAGATCGCCAGCGCCTCGGCCGCGGGCCGGGTCAGGGCGAAGCCGAGCGCCGCCCCCATGAAGGGCGCGGTGCAGGGCGTCGCGACCACGGCGGCCAGCAGCCCGGTGCCGAAGGAACCGGCCAGCCCGCCCCGCCGGGTCAAGCCCTCGCCCGCGCCCATCAGCCGGTTGCCGAAACTGACGATATCGAGCATCCACAGGCCGAGACCGAAGAAGAGATAGGCCAGGAGGCCGATCACCACCGGCGACTGCAACTGGAAGCCCCAGCCGATCGCCTCCCCCCCCGCCCGCAGCGCGATCAGGCCGCCGGCCAGGGCCAGGAAACAGACCAGCACGCCGGCGGTATAGGCAAGGCCCTGGCCGCGGGCGCCGTCGCGGTGCCCGGCCAGCGACAGCACCTTGATCGACAGCACCGGCAGCACGCAGGGCATGAGATTGAGAATCAGGCCGCCGACGAAGGCGAACAGCAGGGCGAGCGGCAGGCCGATCGCCGGCGCGGCCGGCGGGGCGACGCGCCCGGGCGCGGCGGGCCCGGGCGCCGCACCGGCGATCGCGGCATCGACCGTGAAAGCCCGGGTCCAGCCGGCGCTTTCGAGCACCAGCACGCCGCGCAGCCGATCGCCGGCAAAGCGAGGCTCCAGACGGGCACTCAGGCGGCTGCCTTCGAGCGGCTGGGGCTCGGCGGCGACGACGACATCCTCTTCGGCCGGAAAGAAGCGCGCGGCCCGGGCCTGAAGGCTTTCGGGCAGCAGGATTTCGAGCGCCGCCCCGGCCCGCGACGCCACCAGGGGCTCGGGCAGCGGCAGGGGCAGCAGGGCCCGCGTCCGCTCGAAATTCAGGACATGGGCGGGATCGGCCGCGGGCGCCGGGCCGACCGGCACCGTCAGGCTCAGGTCCGCGCCTTCGGGCACGCAGATCTCGGCGCAGATCAGCCAGTCGGCGCGGGCGGCCAGGGCCAGGCTTTCGCCGGCGAACGCAGCCGGCACCGCGATCTCGGTCAGCAGCCAGACCTCGCCCTCATAGCCGTAATTCATCAGGGGCCCGACCGGCAGCGCCTTCGGTAGCGGCCATTGGATCGGCCCGGCGCCGGCCCCCGCCGGCAAGGTCCAGGCGATGGTGGTCGGCAGGCCGGTATCGCCCGGGTTGAGCCAATAGGTATGCCAGCCCGGCCGCGCCTTCAGGCGAAGTGCTACGGTCACCGTCCCGCCCGGCACCGCAACCCCTTCGGCGATCAGTTCCGCCTCGGCGTTCTCCGTCTTCACCGGGGCCGCGCCGGCCACGCCGGCCTGCCAGGCCAGCAGGGCCAGAAGACAGGCGAACAGCCTCGAAAGGGCAAGTCTGGACATGGCGGCGGCGCAATCCCGGTTTAACATGGTCACGATTTATACGCGGGATTAAGGCTGGTTGATGATGCGCCGCATAGCCGCTGTTGCCGCTTTTTTCGGGTTGCTGGCCGGGCCTGCCCTCGGCACCGAGCGCCTGCACCTGCCGGAACCGCTGCGCGCGGCGATCGCCGCCGTCTGCCCCGATTGCGCGACGCGAGGCGTGATCGCCTGCGGCGATGCCGACGTCCGCCCCGGCAAGGCCTATCTCGAGCGCGCCCGCCTGGGCACGCCGCCCCGCGCCTATCTGATGCGCTGGCCCCTGGGCGACCGGGACATCCGGCAACTCTCGGAAACCCTGCCCCAGGCCGCGGCCGAGGCGGCGATCGCCAAAGCCTTCGCCGATGCCCCCCTGATCGCCCTCGACGCCGGCGGCGGCGCCCGCGCCCTGCCCCCGCCTGCCGCCAGCGTCGCCATCCCGCCGGGGCTGCATGCCTGCCTTGCGGACCCGGCCAAGCCCTGGGGCTGCTGCGCCGGCGACTGCCGGACCGGGGAGTGCTGCGAGAAATCCCTGGGCAGCCATCGAATCAGCCTGCGCTGGCTCGATCCGGACACGAACGAGACCCTGCGCTTCCGCTGGTCGCGCAGCGGCTCGACCATGCTGACCAGAAAAACGGCAGACGGTGGCGAAACCCAGTATTTCTGCCTGGTTTGGGGGCCGTTGCGGCTCGATTGAGTGACCGTTGCCACAGTGCGGGATGGCTTGCCGCGGTGTCGCAAATTTCTTCTTGCACCCCCGCGATTTTGCCCTATATCTCCGCACCAGACGCACCCGCACGTGCCCATGGCCCAAGGTGGTACAGCAACGACGTTAGGCGTCCTTTTTGGAATTTCCGGGGAAACCCGAAACCCGAGAGGGAACGACGATGCTGCACCGTGATGGCCTGAAGGCTGGCACAGACCAGACCTACATCTCCAAAGCTGACCAACCCGCAGCCGACCAGGCTTCCAAGCTCATGGGAGGCCGGCAGGTTTTCGCCGCGGCTTTCAGCTCGAACCTCGCTTCGAGTATGCGGGCGCCGGACTGACTTCCGGCACCCGGCCCCGACGGGCCGCCCTGCACCTTCACCGATAAAACCTGTTGTCTTTCTCGGCCGCACACGCTGCGGCACGCTTGGGACTACGCACATGACCGAGAAGATCCGCCGTTTCCTGGACGAGCGCCGCCCCGCCACCCCTTGCCTGGTGGTGGACCTGGACGTCATCGAGGACAATTACAGCAACCTTCACCGCCTGCTGCCGGCGGCGAAGATCTTCTATGCCGTGAAGGCCAATCCGATGCCGGATGTGGTGGCGCGGCTGAACGCCCTCGGCTCATCCTTCGACACCGCCTCGCGCGGCGAGATCGAACTGGTGCTGGACCAGGGCGCCGATCCCGCGAATGTTTCCTTCGGCAACACGATCAAGAAGGAAACCGACATCGCGACCGCCTATGCCCTGGGTGTGCGCCTGTTCGCCTTCGATTCGGAAGCCGAGCTTGAGAAGCTGGCCCGTTCCGCCCCCGGCTCGCGCGTGTTCTGCCGCGTGCTGGTCGAATGCGAAGGCGCCGAATGGCCGCTGTCGCGGAAGTTCGGCTGCACCCCGCAGATGGCGGCGGACCTGATGGTGAAGGCGCGCGAGAAGGGTCTCGATCCCTATGGCATCTCCTTCCACGTCGGCTCGCAGCAGACCGACCTCGGCCAGTGGGACAAGGCGGTCGGCGGCGTCGCGAGCCTGTTCTCGATCCTGCGCGAGCGGGACGTCGAACTGCGCATGATCAACCTGGGCGGCGGTTTCCCGGCCAAGTACCGGGCCGACGTGCCGCCGCTGGAGGCCTATGCCGCCGCGGTCATGGATGCGATCTACAACCACTTCGGCAATGCGATCCCCGACATCATCATCGAGCCGGGCCGCAGCATGGCCGGCGATGCCGGCATCCTGCAGACCGAGGTCGTGCTGATCTCGAAGAAGGACGAGGCGGAAGACAAGCGCTGGATCTACCTCGATGTCGGCAAGTTCTCCGGCCTCGCGGAAACCATGGACGAGGCGATCAAGTACCGTCTGCGCACCCCGCACGATGGCGGCGCGACCGCCCCGGTGATCCTGGCCGGCCCGACCTGCGATTCGGCCGATATCCTCTACGAGAAGGCGAGCTACGAACTGCCGGTGGACCTCAAGATCGGCGACAAGATCGAGATCCTGGCCACCGGTGCCTATACCACCAGCTACTCCTCGGTGAACTTCAACGGCTTCGCGCCGCTGAACACCATCTGCATCTGACCCCTCGGGTTACGGAAGGAACCTGACCATGATCAACGAACATTGGGGTTTCCGCATCGGCGAGCGCATCTCGGTGCCGGGTCTTTGGGGCGAGCAGAAGGGCACGGTGATCGATTTCACCAGCCTGCAGGGGCGTAATGCGGGCCGTGTCGCCCATGTGGTGGTCTATCGCCTGGACGACGGCCGCGTTTCCAGCGACTCGCCGGAACGCCTGTACCGCCTGAACCGCGACGCCCGCGCCTACGGCATCGCGCCCCAGGCCCGCGCGGCCTGAACGAAGCAAGACGACACAAAAAAGCCCCCCGGCGCCAAGCCGGGGGGCTTTTGATTCCCGCCTATGCCTTGTTCTTGCCGGCACCGATCTTGGGCTCGGTGCCGGCGAAGAGGCGCTCGATGTTGGGGCGGTGGCGGATGAAGATGAGGACGGCGCAGAACAGCGCCATCCAGGCCTGTTCCTGGCCCGCCAGGAGATAGGCGAAGACCGGCCCGAGTGCCGCCGCCACCAGGGCGGAGAGCGAGGAAATGCGGCTGATCGCGGCGGTGATCGCCCAGGTGCCGCAGCAGGCGAGACCAACCGGCCAGGCCAGCGCCAGCAGGGTGCCGAGGAAGGTCGCGACCCCCTTGCCGCCCTTGAACTTCAGCCAGACCGGAAAGCAATGGCCGAGGAAGGCGGCGCCGCCGGCGATCGCCGCCAGCACGCTCCCGCCCAGCCACCAGGCGAGACCGACCGCGATCGCCCCCTTGCCGCTGTCGAGCAGCAGGGTGGCCAGGGCCAGCGGCTTGTTGCCGGTGCGCAGCACATTGGTGGCGCCGATATTGCCCGAGCCGATCTTCCGGATGTCGCCATAGCCGGCAAGCCGGGTCAGGACCAGACCGAAGGGAATGGAGCCGAGCAGATAGCCCCCGACGGTGACGAGACCGAGGGCAAGGGTGGCGGCGGCGGCGAGATCGTCCATGATCAGGGCATCCGGTCAGGCGGTGGCGGCGTCGTAAACCTTGAGACCGTCGACGACGGTCATCAGCACCTTGCCCGAAAGGGGAATACTCTCGAACGGCGTATTCTTGGACTTGCCCTTCAGTTTGTCGACATTGACGCGCCAGGGCTTGTCCGGATCGAACAGCATGAGGTCGGCCTTGGCCCCGGCGCGCAGCACGCCGCGGGAATTCAGGCCCAGAAGTTTCGCCGGCCCCACCGTCATCCGCGCCAGCACCTCGTTCAGCGACAGCCCGTGCGAATGATGAAGCGTCAGGGCCACCGCCAGCATGGTCTCCAGCCCGGCGGCGCCGAAGGCCGCCTGAGCGAAGGGCAGGCGCTTCGATTCGACGTCCTGTGGCAGATGGGCGGAGACGATGACGTCGATCGTGCCGTCCTTGATCGCCTCGATCACCGCCAGGCGGTCGTCCTCGGTGCGGAGCGGCGGCGAGACCTTGGCGAAGGTCCGGTAGTCGTTCACCGCATTCTCGTTCAGGGCGAAATAATGGGGGGCGGTGCCGCAGGTGACGTTCAGCCGCCGCTTCTTGGCCGCGCGGATGACCTCCAGCGTGTCGGCGGCGCTGACCTGGGCGACATGGTAGCGCGCCCCGGTGAGCGCCACGAGGCGGACGTCCCGCTCCACCACCATGGCCTCGGCCGCGGTCGGGATCCCGGCAAGGCCGAGGCGGGTGGAGACGTCGCCCTCGTTCATCGCCCCGTCGCGGGCGAGCGAGGGATCTTCGGCATGCTGGATGACCAGCTTGCCGAACAGGGTCGAATAGGCCAGCGCCCGGCGCATCACCCGGGCGGAGGCGATCGCCCGGTCGCCATCGGTGAAGGCGACCGCGCCGGCCTCGACCAGGAGGCCCATCTCGGTCATTTCCTCGCCCTTCAGGCCCTTGGTCACGGCGGCCATGGGCTGGACGCGGACGAGGCTGTTCTCGCGGGCGCGGCGCTCGACATATTCGACGATGGCGGGCTCGTCGATCGCCGGATCGGTGTTCGGCAGGCAGATCAGGGTGGTGATGCCGCCCGCCGCCGCCGCCGCGCTGGCCGAGGCAAAACTCTCCTTGTGCTCCGCCCCCGGCTCGCCGACGAAGGCGTGCATGTCGATGAGGCCGGGCGCCAGGCAATGGCCGCCGCAATCGACGACCTCGACCCCGGACGGCACGCCGCCGGAGAAGAGCCGGGGCCCGACGTCGGCGATCTGGTCGCCGGTGGTCAGCAGGGCGCCCGGCGTATCGAGGCCGGAGGCGGGATCGAGCAGGCGGGCGTTCAGATAGGCGACCAGCTTGCCCTTTTCGGCACCGGGGTTGGCAGGACGCTTCACGATGCCGCTCCGATATTGGGAAGATTGCGGGTCAGCGCGTCGAGGCAGGCCATGCGCACGGCGACGCCCATTTCCACCTGTTCGCGGATCACCGAGCGGTTGATGTCGTCGGCGACCGTGCTGTCGATCTCGACGCCGCGGTTCATCGGGCCCGGGTGCATGATCAGGGCGTCGGGCTTGGCCAGCGCCAGCTTTTCCTGGTCGAGGCCGTAGAGGTGGAAATATTCGCGCAAGGACGGGACATAGGCGCCCTGCATGCGTTCCATCTGCAGGCGCAGCATCATGACGATGTCGACATTGCGCAGGCCCTTCCGCATGTCGTGATGCACCTCGACCCCCAGTTCGTCGATATTGCGCGGCATCAGGGTGGGCGGGCCGATCACCCGGACCTGGGCGCCCATGGTGTTCAGCAGGTGGATGTTCGAGCGTGCGACGCGGGAATGCAAGATGTCGCCGCAGATCGCCACCACCTGCCCGTCCAGCCGGCCGCGCCGGCGCCGGATGGTCAGCGCGTCGAGCAGGGCCTGGGTCGGGTGTTCGTGGGCGCCGTCGCCGGCATTGATCACCGCGCAGCCGACCTTCTGCGACAGCAGATGCACCGCCCCCGAATCCTGGTGCCGGACCACCAGCACGTCCGGGTGCATGGCGTTCAGGGTCATGGCGGTGTCGAGCAGCGTTTCGCCCTTGGAGACGGAGGAGCGCGCGACCGCCATGTTGATGACGTCGGCGCCCAGCCGCTTGCCCGCCAGTTCGAAGGAGGTCGAGGTCCGGGTCGAGGATTCGAAGAACAGGTTCACCTGGGTCCGGCCCCGCAGGCTGGACTTCTTCTTGTCGATGCCGCGGTTGAGGTCGACATAGCCGTCGGCCAGGTCCAGCAGATGGGTGATGGCCGGGGGCAGCAGCCCCTCGATGCCGAGAAGGTGGCGGTGGGGATAGCCCAGGGTCGCGGAGTCGCTCATAAGCCCCGTTCTATACGTCGCCCCCCTGCCCGCCGCAAGCGCGCCGGCGGGTCGCCGCGCCGTCGAGAAAGCCTTGCAGGATATAGGTCGCGGCCAGCTTGTCGACGAGTTCGGCCCGGCGCGCCCGGGTCATGTCGGCATCGATCATCATGCGCGTCACCGCCGCCGTCGACAGGCGCTCGTCCCAGAAGCTGAGCGCGAGGTCGCGGCGCTTGAGGACTTCGGACGCGAAGGCGCGGGTGGCCTGGACCCGGGGCCCGGCGGTCCCGTCCATGTTCATGGGCAGGCCGAGGACGACGCCCGCCACCGCATGCTCGTCGATCAGGGCGAAGAAGCGCTGGACGTCGATCGAGAATTTCACCCGGCGGATGGTCTCCAACGGGCTCGCCACCGTGCGCGAAATATCGGACAGGGCAAGGCCGATGGTCTTGGTGCCGAGGTCGACACCGAGAAGCCGGCCCTGGGGCGGCAGGACGGCATCGAAGCCGCTATGATCGAACTGGGGCATGGCCGCGCTTATACAGGGATCAAAGGGCCAGGCGCATGCGGAAATTGGTCAGGACCTCGCCCGAAAGGGGCACTTGCTGTTCCGCCTCGACCGCGAAGCCGGCCGCCTCGAAGGTCGGGCGCGCCGTCAGGCTGACATGGGCCGACAGTTGCGCCATGCCCTGCGCCCGGCCGGCGGCGATGGCCGCGGCGAGAAGGCGGGGGCCGATCCCCCTCCCCGCCGCATCCGGGTGCACGAAGAGGAAATCGACCAGCCCGTCCGGGGCGAGATTGGCGAAGCCGGCGAGCATGGCGCCGCGGCGCGCGGCGATGATCGCCGTCCCGGCCAGACGGCCGGCAAAGGCCGGGAGGTCGCCGTCGTCCGGGGCCCAGGCCACCAGTTGGGCAGGCGTGTAGTGGCGGGCGGCAAGGCCGTGGATAGAGGCCCGCAGCAGGGCGAAAAGGGAGGGCGCGGCCTCCGCCCCCAGGGTTTCGAGCGCGATGTCATCGGCAGGCTTGACCACGGCGTATCCCCATGCGTCCCTTGACGGATCCGGTATCTTTCGAGGCACGAGCGCCCATGACGAAACTTCGCATCACCGCCGGCCCCTATGTCTTCGATGCCCGCCTCGAGGAAGATCTGGCGCCGAAGACCTGCGCCGCCTTCCGCATCCACCTGCCCTTCGTCAGCAAGGTGGTGCATGTGCGGTGGAGCGGCGAAGGGGTGTGGATCCCGCTGGGCGACCTCGATTTCGGCGTGGCTTACGAAAACCACACGTCCTATCCGGCGCCGGGCCAGATCCTGCTCTACCCGGGCGGGATCAGCGAGACGGAAATCCTGCTCGCCTATGGCGGCGTGCAATTCGCCAGCAAGATGGGGCAACTGGCCGGCAACCATTTCATCACCCTGACCGGCGGCCTGGAAAACCTCGTCGCCCTGGGCAGGATGACCCTGTGGCAGGGCGCCCAGGACATCCGCTTCGAGCTGGCCTGACCCCTCACCTGGCCTCCCCCTCACCCTGACCCTCTCCCCGAAGGGGCGAGGGGACGCGGTTCGGACTCCCTCGCCCCTTCGGGGAGAGGGCGGGGTGAGGGGAAAGCTGGGGTGAGGGGAAAAGCGCCTCAGCGTTTCGCGTGCCGCTCCGCGACACGGATGATGCGGCGGCAGGCTTCCTCCATCACCGGCAGGTCGTAGGTCATGGACAGGCGCAGGTGGCCGCCCGCCTCTGCGCCGAAGGCATCGCCGACCAGGGTCGTCACCCGTTCCTCCTCGAACAGGAGATCGGCGAAGGTTTCGGCGGAAAGCCCGGTGCGGCGGATGTCGACCATCACGAACATGCCGCCCTCGGGCCGGTGGCAGGACAGGAAGGGGCTTTGCCCCAGGCGTTCGAACACCAGCCGGCCCCGCGCCTTATAGGCCTCGCGCATGAGCCGCTGGGGTTCCTGGTCGCCCTCGATCGCCTCGATTGCCGCCGCCTGGATGAAGGGCGGACAGCTGTAGATCATGCACAGCACCAGCCTTGTGTAATGCTCGACGAAATCCCGCGGCCCGACCGCCCAGCCGAGGCGGAAGCCGGTCATGGCATGGGATTTCGACAGGCTGCACACGGTGATCGCCCGCTCCGCCATGCCGGGCAGGCTGGCCGGGCTGAGGTGCGGGCGCTCGTGGGCGAGGCTGGCATAGACCTCGTCGGTCAGGACCCAGAGATCGTGGCGCTTGGCCACCGCGGCGACGGCCTCGACCTCCTCGGCGGTCATCACCGTGCCGGTCGGATTGTTCGGCGTGGTCAGGATAATGCCGCGGACGTTCGGCTGCATCGCCGCCCGTTCCAGGTCGCGGGGATCGAGATGGAAGCCGCGCTCGGGGTAGAGCGGCACGTCGACGATGGTGCCGCCGGCGGCGCCGATCAGCGCCTCATAGGTGACATAGCGCGGCGACGGCACGATCACCGCATCGCCCGGCCCGAGCAGCACCTGGGCGGCGGCGAACATGGCCGCCTGGGCGCCGGCGATCACCACCACATTGTCGGCATCGGCGGCCTGGCCGGTCAGCCGGGTGTGATAGGCGGCAATCGCAGCGCGAAGGCGCGGGTCGCCCTGGATATCGCCGTAATGGGTTTCGCCGGCATCGAGCGAGGCCTTGAGGGCACCGGTGATATTGGGCGCGGTGTCGTAGTCGGGATCGCCGACCGACAGCAGGATCACCTCTTCCCCGGCGCGCTGCGCCTGGACGCCCCGGAAATGAATGCCCCAGGCGGCAGAGCCCTTGCCGCCCAGCCGCTGAACCCGCGGAGAAAAATGCATGACCGTTCCTGTGCAATGACCGGGGCCCACCATAGCCACTGCCTTCCCGCCCTGCCACCGCCAGCCGCCGGGCCGAGACATGACGGCGGCGCAGGGCTCCGCCCCGGGGTCAGGACGGCAGGCGGCGTCTCGCCTCGTCGAGGCAGGCGGCGCGGTCCGGGCGCTGGCCCGCCGCCAGCCACCAATCCTCGATCCCGGCGAGCAGGCGGCCGAGCCCCGGTCCCGGCGCCGCCCCCAGCGCCAGGAGATCGGCGCCCTTGACCGGCAGGGCCGCGACCGGCAGCGCCCGCACCGCCGCGATCTCTCCGTCCCGGCCGGCCAGTGCCAGCCGGTCCAGCACCGCCTGCCGCCCCCGGCGATAGATCAGGGTCTTCAGCGCGTCGGTCCCGCCGTCGAGGTCGAAGACATCGGCGGCGGCGGCCATCCGCGCCCGCTCCGCCCGTGACAGGCGCAGCCGGGACGCCACCGCGCCCGCGACGGCAGGATCGTCCGGCAGCAGGGCGGACAGCAGCAGCAGCCCGTCCCCGCCGGCCAGGGCATGAACGCGATGCAGCCGCGCCAGCCCCGCCTCGGGCAGGAGGACGGCAAGAACGCCGGCCTGCGCCATCAGGTCGACCGCCGCCGGCGCCCGCGGCAGGGCCAGGATCTTCAGCAGTTCGGCGGCGATCCGCTCGGCCGAGAGGCGGCGCAATTCGTCCCGCGCGGCGGCGATGGCGGCAAGCGCCGCCGCATCCGCCGGACCGACAGCGAAACGGGCATGAAAGCGGAAGAAGCGAAGGCCGCGCAGGTAATCCTCGGCCAGGCGCGCCTCGGGCGTGCCGATGAAGCGGACACGGCCGGCGGCCAGGTCGGCGGCGCCGCCGACCGGATCGAACAGGGTCCCGTCCGGATCGGCATAAAGCGCATTGATGGTGAAATCGCGCCGGGCCGCATCCGCCGCCCAATCGCCGGTGAAGGCGACCACGGCATGGCGGCCGTCGGTTTCGACGTCGCGGCGCAGGGTGGTGACTTCGACCGGGCAATGATCGGCGATCACCGTCACCGTGCCATGGTCGATCCCGGTCGGCACCACCTTGAGGCCCGCCGCCCGGGCCAGCGCCATCACCGCCTCGGGCTGGTCGGCGGTGGCGATATCGATGTCATGGGGTTCCAGCCCGAGCAGGGCATCGCGGACACAGCCGCCGACGAAACGCACCTGCCCGCCCCGGGCGGTCAAGGCCGCGACCACGGCACGGACCGGTGCCGACTGGCGCCAGCCGCCTTCGGGCAGGCGGCCGGGGATCATTTCACCGGCGCTTCGAACTGTCCGGGCACGAGCTGGCCGTTCTCGATCCGCGCCGGGACATAGCGGCCGCCGGCCGGCGCCCCGCCGAGCAGCGCCTCGCCGAAGACGACGACGAGGGCGAGCACGATTCCGACCGCCAGCAGGGGCACCCAGGGCACCGGGCGCTTTTCCGGCGGCAGGCGTTCGCGCCAGCGCTCGAACCGCAACCAGAACAGATAGGCCGCGAAGGGCAGGACCACGGCGAGCAGGGAGAGGATGATGGTGCGGGCCATGATCTCACGCCCGCCCCAGGCGCCGGGCCATGTTCATCAGCATGCCGGCGGTGGCGCCCCAGATGTAGTGCGAGCCATAGGGCATGGCGTAGAAGAAGCGCTGCACGCCCATGTATTCGCGGCTGTGGCGCTGCTGATTGGCCGGGTCCATCAGGAAGTCGAGAGGAACTTCGAACACTTCCGCCACCTCGTTCGGGTCGGGCACGGGAGTGAAACCCGAATCGAGAAAGCCTACCACAGGCGTGACGTGAAAGCCGGTGCTGGTCTCATAGGGATCGAGAAAGCCGGCGACCGAAACCAGGGCGCGATCGAGGCCGATCTCTTCCTGCGCTTCGCGCAGCGCTGCCGCCACCGGATCGGGGTCGCCGGGTTCGATCCGCCCGCCCGGGAAACTGACCTGGCCGGCGTGATTCTTCAGGTGGTCGGTGCGCCGGGTCAGCAGCACGGTCAGGCCCGGGGCGCGCTCGACCAGGGGCACCAGGACCGCGGCCGGGCGCAGCAGGCGGCCCGCCGGCACCAGATCGCGCATCTCAGGATTGAGATCGAAGTCGCCGACGGCCGGAATATCGGCCGGCGCCGGTTCCGACGGCTCCAGCCGGTGGCGCAGGCGCGCGGCGATTTCCGCCCGCGTCATGCCGAAGCCCCCCCATCGAGCCGGCCGAGCGGCCAGAAGCGCCCGGCGGACCAGAGGCCGAGATCCTCGCCCTGCTCGACCGCGAGATCGACCAGTTGATAGAAGACCGGGCGATTGATCAGGGCTTCCAGCCGGCCGCGGACCAGGACATAGGGCGCGGGCTCCCCGGTCGCCGGATCGATCGCGACCCGCAAGGGATGCTCGGCATCCAGGGTGAATTCATCGTCCACATTGGTGCGGAAGCGAATCGCCTGCCCCTGCCCCGCCCCCTCCACTTCGGCCGCGACCGCCAGGAACGGGGCGTCCGCCACGCGGATGCGCACCTTCTCGACCGGGGTGACCAGGTAATAGTGATCGTCGTCCTCGCGCCGCAGGATGGTGGAGAACAGGCGCACCAGGGCGGCGCGGCCGATCGGCGACTTCAGGTAGTGCCACGAGCCGTCGCGCCGGATTTCCATGTCCATGTCGCCGCAGAAGGGCGGATTCCACAGGTGGATGGGCGGCAGCCCGCGCTTGCCCGCCGCCTTCGCCGCCGCGGCCAGCCCTTGCGCATCGGGTGCCTGAACCTGATCACTGCTTGCCATATCACTCATCTCTTGCGTGACGGCCGTCTGGTGGAGCCGCCCGTATCGGGTTAGCCTTGTCGCCGTCCGTAACGAATATAGTGAGCACCATGGCGAACGTCAGCGACAGCCGCGAGGCTCTTGTTCAGGAAATCGATCGCCTCGGGGCCAGGCTCTCCACCCTGAAGGCGGCGATCGGCGACGTGGTCTTCGGCCAGGAAACGGTGATCGAGCAGGCGCTGGTCACCCTGCTGGCGGGCGGCCACGGCCTTCTCGTCGGCGTGCCCGGCCTCGCCAAGACCCGGCTGGTCGAGACGCTGGGCACCGTGCTCGGCCTCGACGACCGGCGCATCCAGTTCACGCCCGACCTGATGCCCGCCGACATCGTCGGCACCGAGGTGCTGGAGGAGGGCGAGGACGGCCGGCGCCGCTTCCGCTTCGTCAAGGGCCCGGTGTTCTGCCAGCTGCTGATGGCGGACGAAATCAACCGCGCCAGCCCGCGCACCCAGTCCGCCCTGCTTCAGGCGATGCAGGAGGGCGAGATTTCGATCGCCGGCGAGCGCCACCCCCTGCCCCGGCCGTTCCACGTCCTCGCCACCCAGAACCCGCTGGAACAGGAAGGCACCTATCCCCTGCCGGAAGCCCAGCTCGACCGTTTCCTGCTCGAAATCAATGTCGACTACCCGGACCGGGCGGCGGAAAAGCGCATGCTGATCGCGACCACGGGGGCGGCCGCGCCCAAGGCCCGGCCGGTGCTGGAAGCCGGCGAATTGCAGGCGGCGCAGGATCTGGTCCGGCGCATGCCGGTCGGCGATTCGGTGGTCGAGGGGATTCTCGATCTCGTCCGCTCCGCCCGCCCGGCGGGGGAAAGCCGGGCCGAGATCGCCAAGCTGATCGCCTGGGGCCCCGGCCCGCGCGCGGCCCAGGCCCTGATGCTGGCGGCCCGCGCCCGCGCCCTGATCGACGGCCGCCTGTCGCCGTCGAAGGACGATGTCATCGCGCTGGCCGCGCCCGTGCTGCGCCACCGCATGGCGCTGACCTTCGCCGCCCGGGCCGAGGGCGTGGGCATCGCCCAGGTCATCGACCGGCTGGTCGAACCCTTGCGCTGAGGAGCCCGCACAAGGTGCCCGTTTCCGCACTTCGGGGCGAAGCCCTCGGCGCCGGCCTGCCGCCCCTGCTGGTCGCGGCCGAGCGGGTGGCGGCGACCGTCGACCAGGGCGTGCACGGCCGCCGCCGGGTCGGCCAGGGCGACAGTTTCTGGCAGTTCCGCCCCTATCGCCCGGGGGACGAGATCCGCGACATCGACTGGCGCCAGTCGGCGCGCGGCGACCGCGTCTTCGTCCGCGAACGGGAATGGGAGGCGGCGCAGACCGTCTTCCTCTGGGTCGACCGCTCCGCCTCCATGGCTTTCGCCAGCGACCGCAAGCTGGAAACCAAGCGCGACCGCGCCGCCCTGCTGGGCCTCGCGCTGGCCTCGCTGCTGGTCCGGGGCGGCGAGCGGGTCGGCCTGATCGGCCAGGAGACGGCGGGCCACACCGGCCGCGCCTGGCTGGTCACCCTGGCGGAAACCCTGGCCCTGCCGGCGCCGGCCGAGGCCAGCCTGCCGCCCGCCGCCGCCCTGCCACGCGACTGCCGGGCGGTGATCATCGGCGACCTGCTGCGCCCGGAAGCCGAGATCGAAGCCCTGGTCGAGGGTTTCGCCGCCCGCGGCGTCAGCGGCCACCTGCTCCAGGTCCTAGACCCGGCGGAGGCGGATTTCCCCTATGAGGGGCGGAACCGCTTCCTCGGCCTCGAAGGCGAGGGCCGCCTGCTGGTCGGCCGGGCGGAAACCCTGGCGGAGGCCTATCGCGCCCGCATTGCCGCCCATCGCGACGCGATCGAAACCCTGGCCCGGCGCACCGGCTGGACGGTGATCCATCACCGCACCGACCGGCCGGCGGCCAGCGCCCTGCTTGCCCTGTTCCTCGCCCTGGCGGATCTCGGGAGACGGTAGTTGTTCGGTTTGGGTGCCATCGGCTTTTCCGCGCCCTGGGTGCTTCTGGCCCTGGCCAGCCTGCCCGCCATCTGGTGGCTGGTGCGCCTGACGCCGCCCGCCCCGCGCGAGACGCGCTTTCCGGCGCTGCGCCTGCTGCTCGACATCGCCCAGCGCCAGGAGACGCCGGAGCGCACGCCCTGGTGGCTGATCCTGCTGCGCCTCGTGCTGGCCGGCCTCGTCATCGTCGGCCTGGCCGGGCCGGTGCTGAACCCGGTCACCGCCGGCGGCACCGCCGGCCCCCTGCTGATCGTGATCGACGACGGCTGGGCCGCCGCCGCCCATTGGCGCGACCGGATGGAGGCGCTGGCCCCGCGCATCGCCGCCGCCGAAGCTGCCGACCGCCCGATCCGCCTGCTGACCACGGCCGCCGGCGCGGCGGCACCCGCCGCCCCCGCCCTGCTGACCCGGGCCCAGGTGCGGGGCGAGATCGCCGCCCTGCAACCCAAGCCCTGGGCCGCCGACCGCCGCGCCGCCATCGCCGCCCTGGACGCCCTGCCGGCCGATGCCGTCAGCGAGACCCTGTGGCTGGCCGACGGCGTCGACGACGGTGCCGCCGCCGATTTCGCCGCCCGCCTGACCGCTTTCGGCCCGGTCATCCGCCTGGACCTGCCGGCGGGAACCGCCGCGCTCGCCCTGGGCGCGCCCCGGATCGAGGGCGACGGCCTGACCGTCGATCTCGCCCGCGCCGTGGCGGACGGGCCGCGGCGCGCCACCATTCTGGCCCGCAACGAGGCCGGCCAGATCCTCGGCCGGGAAAGCGTCGACTTCGGGCCGGAGGAGCCGGGACGCAGCGCCGTGATCGACCTGCCGGCCGAACTCCGCAACAAGGTGACCAGGGTCGATATCGCCGAGGAAGCCTCGGCCGCCGCCACCCATCTGCTGGACGGGCGCTGGCGCCGCCGGCTGGTCGGCATCGCCTTCGAGGGCGGGGACGAAGCCCTGAAGCCCCTGGTTTCGGAAGCCTTCTACCTGGAGCGCGCCCTGTCGCCCTTCGCCGACATCCGCCGGGCGCCGCTGGCCGACCTGTTGAAGGCGCCGCCCTCGGTGATCATCCTCACCGACGTCGGGCAGGTGCCGGCGGCAACGCGCCCGGCCCTCGAAACCTATATCGAGAAGGGCGGCGTGCTGCTGCGCTTCGCCGGGCCGCGTTTCGCCGCCTCGGCCGACGATCTCCTGCCCGTCCGCATCCGCCAGGGCGACCGGGCGCTGGGCGGCTCCCTGTCCTGGACCGAGCCGGCGCCGATCGCCCCCTTCCCGCCCGACAGCCCCTTCGCCGGCCTGGTGCCGGGCCCGGACGTCCGCGTCCGCCGCCAGGTGCTGGCGGAACCGTCCCTCGATCTCGACCGCAAGACCTGGGCCCGGCTGGCCGACGGCACGCCGCTGATCACCGGCGCGCGGCGCGGCAGCGGGCTGATCGTGCTGATCCATACTTCGGCCAACAGCGACTGGTCGGACCTTGCCCTCTCGGGCCTGTTCGTCGACCTGCTGCGCCGGATCACCGGGCTTGCGGACGGCGAGGCGACGCTTGCCGAAAGCGAGCGCAGCCTGCCGCCCTTCGCCAGTCTCGACGGTTTCGGCCGCCTGGGCGGGCCCATGCCCGGGGCTGGCGCCATCGCCGCCGATGCCTTCGCCGCGACCGTGCCCGGCCCGCGCACGCCGCCCGGCTATTACGGCGATGCGGTGGCGCGGCGCGCCCTGAACCTTCAGGTCGAACTCGAAGCCCTGGCGCCCCTGCCGGCGATGGCCGGCGTGACCGTCGCCCTGCCGGAAACCGCGCCGGCCCGGCCGTTCGGCCCCTGGCTGCTGGTCGCCGCCCTGCTGCTGATCGCCGCCGATCTTCTGATCGCCCTGCGCCTGTCGGGGCGGCTGGTGCCGACCGCGCTCGGCGCCCTCGCCCTCGCTGTCGGCATGCAGATGCCCCAGCCGGCGCGGGCGATCGAGGCGGCGGATGCGGCCGGCACCATCCGGCTCGGCTTCGTCATCACCGGCGACGGGACCGTCGACGACCTCAGCGAGGCGGGCCTGCGCAGCCTTTCCGCCGCGCTGGCGCAGCGCACCTCGGTCGAGCCGGGGGAACCGGTGGCGATCAACCTCGAAGCCGACGACCTCGCCTTCTATCCCCTGATCTATTGGCCCATGGCCGAGGGTTACGATCCGGGCCCGGTGGCGATGGAACGGGTCGATCACTACCTGAAATCGGGCGGCGTCGTCCTGTTCGATACCAGGGACATCACCCAGGGCGCCGGGGACATCCCCGGTCTCGGCGCATCGGCGGGCGAATTGCTGCTGCGCCGGACGCTGGCGCGCCTGGACGTGCCAGCCCTGGTGCCGGTGCCGGCGGACCATGTGCTGACCAAATCCTTCTACCTGCTACAAAGTTTTCCCGGCCGCTATGAGGGCGGCACGCTCTGGGTCGAGGCCAATGCCTCGCCCGAGAACGACGGCGTCTCGGGCTATGTCGTCGGCAGCAACGATTGGGCTGCGGCCTGGGCGCTGGATGCCCAGGGCCGGCCCCTGGCCGCACTGGAGCCGGACAGCCCGCGCCAGCGCGAAATGGCGCTGCGCTTCGGCATCAACCTGGTGCTCTATGCCCTGACCGGGAATTACAAGGCGGATCAGGTCCATGTGCCGGCGCTGCTGGAAAGGCTGGGGCAATGACCATCGGCTTCGACTTCGCCCCCCTGGTGGACGGCTGGCTGATCGCCGGCCTCGCCGCCCTGCTGCTGCCCCTGGTGGCCCTGGCCCTGGCCCGGCGCAGCCGGGGCGGGCTGCTCCGCCTCGGCCTCGTCCTCGCGGTGCTCGCGGTCCTGGTCAACCCGATCGCGAGCGAGGAAAGCCGCCGGCCCCTGAGCGACATCGCCCTGATCGCCGTCGACCGTTCGGCCAGCCAGGGCATTGCCGGCCGGCCGGCGGAAACCGATACCGCCCTGGCCGGGCTGAAGGACCGCCTCGCCCGCCAGCCGGGGCTGGAAGTCCGGGAGATCACCATCGCCTCGGACGCCAACGGCACGCCCCTGGTGGCGGCGATCCAGCAGGCCCTGGCCGAGATCCCGCAGGACCGCCTGGCCGGCGTCGTGGCGATTTCGGACGGGCGCGCCGCCGATGCGGCGCTGGCCGCCGGTCCCGGCCTGCCCGCCGCCCCCCTGCATCTGCTGGCGACCGGCCGCCCGGGCGAGCGCGACCGCCGCCTGACCGTGCTCGAAGCGCCGTCCTATGCGGTGATCGGCAAGCCGGTGCCGATCCGCATCCGCATCGACGAGGGCGAGCCGGGCGAGCGCATCGCCGGCGTCCCCGCGACCGTGACCATCGCCGCCGACGATGCCGTCCCCGTCACCCGGCAGGTGCCGGTGGGCGAGCCGACCACCATCCTGGTGACCCCGGAAAAGCGCGGCGCCAATCTCTTCGACCTCAAGGTGAACGAGGGGCCGGCGGAACTGACCCCGGCGAACAATCGCGCCATCGTCACCGTGAACGGCATCCGCGACCGGCTGCGCGTCCTTCTCGTCTCGGGCGAGCCCCATATGGGCGAGCGGGCGTGGCGCAACATCCTGAAGTCCGACCCTTCCGTCGATCTCGTCCATTTCACCATCCTGCGCCCGCCGCAGAAGCAGGACTCGACCCCCGTGGTCGAATTGTCCCTGATCGCCTTCCCGACCCGGGAATTGTTCGAGGAGAAACTGTCCGAGTTCGACCTCGTCATTTTCGACCGCTATCGCCAGCGCGGCATCCTGCCCTCCAACTATCTGTCCAATGTCGTCGACTATGTGCAGAACGGCGGCGCCCTGATGATCGCGGCCAGCCCGGATGCGGATGCGCCCCTCAGCCTTTATGAAAGCGCGCTGGCCAATATCCTGCCGGCCCACCCCCGGGGGCCGGATATCGTCGCCCCCTTCCGCCCGGCCCTGACCGAGGCGGGCCGCCGCCACCCGGTCACCGCCCTGCTGCCCCATGCCGGCAAGCCGGGGGAGGAAGCGACCTGGGGCCGCTGGCTGCGCATGTCGAACCTGGAGGCGCGGCCCGGCGCCGTCATCGCCATGACCGGGGCCGAGGGCCTGCCCCTGCTGGTCCTCCAGCGCGAGGGCAAGGGCCGGGTCGCCCTGCTCGCCTCGGACGAAGCCTGGCTGTGGCAGCGCGGTTTCGAGGGCGGCGGGCCCCAGGCCGAATTGCTGCGCCGGATCGCCCATTGGTCGATGCAGGAACCGGATCTCGAGGAAGAGGTGCTGCGCGCCACGGCCCGCGACGGCACGATCGAGATCGAGCGCCGCAGCCTGACTCCGGGCGCGCCCCCGGTCGAGGTCGAATCACCCTCGGGCAAGACCCGCACGGTCACCCTGCAGGATCACCCGGACGGCGTCGCCATCGGCACCGTGCCGGCGGACGAACAGGGGCTGTGGCATGTTTCCGACGGCACGCGGGTGGTCAGTGTCGCGGTCGGCGATACCGGCGGGCGGGAAATGGCCGATGTCCGCGCCACCCTGGACCTGCTCGCCCCCGCCGCCGAGGCGACGTCGGGCAGCGCCCGCTTCCTCGCCGAAAGCGGCCTGCCCGAGATCCGCCGCGTGCGCCCGGACCGGACCATGGCCGGGGCCGGCTGGCTGGGCCTGCGCCAGAACGGCGCCTATGAGGTGACGGCTGTATCCCAGGTCCCGCTGCTGCCCGCGGCACTGGCCCTCATCCTCCTCCTCGGCCTGCTCATGACCGCCTGGTGGCGCGAGGGGCGATAGGGATCAGGGTGTCAGGCCGCTTGGATCCGGCGATCGGTCTGATCGCCGCGCCCGGCCAGAAGGCCCGCAACGGATATATCCTCGTCCAGCGCCTCCCAGTGAATGCCACGGCGGCTGAGCGTGCAGGCCTCCCGCTCCGCAGCGCTGGCATGCAGCAGCCGGGGAAACCACGCCAGGGGAACCCCGATGGTGCGGCCATCCTCGAGTTCCACCCAAAGGCAATCCTCGTCGAAGCGCAGCGCTCTAGGCGAAATGCTCATGCCAAGCCCTTTCGAGGTCATCTCGGTGCTGCTCCACCAATCTCTGCAAATGGTTCAGCGTCCGGGCGGGGAAGCCATCATTGTAGGCCAGGGATACGGCGGGCTGTAGCCAGAATTTCGCTTCATCCCGTCCCTGCATCACGTGGATATGCGGTGCTTCACGAGGATCGCCCTCGTTCGAGTAGAAGAAGAAGCGATAGTTGGCGATCCGAAGTACGACCGGCATGACAGCGGCCTCCTTCGAATCCGGTGTTCACCGTTCGATCTGCATGATGCGGTCGACCCGGAGCACGACCAGGAGGCCGTGGTCGAGGCGGAAGACGCCGTCGGCGAGCTGGCGCCAGCGGGCGTCCAGGGTCGGGGGATTGGCTTCGAAACGGTCCGCGCCCAGTTCGATCACCTCGCCCACCGCATCGACCAGCAGCGTATAGGTCTCGCCCCGGTGGCTGACGGTGACGCCGACCCGCCGCTGCCCGCCGGGGGCGGGCGGCACGCGCAGGACTTCGCGCATGTCGATGGCGGTGACGATCTTGCCGCGCAGGTTGATCAGCCCCGCGACCTCGGGCTGGGCCAGCGGCACCCGGGTGATCTTTTCCGGCACCACGATGTCATGGACGTCGAGGATGGGCAGGCCGAACGCCTGGCCGGCCACGGTCATGGTGACGAACTGGCGCCGTTCCGCCTGGACGGCGGTTTTCTGGGCGGCGGTGGCGCGGTCCTTGAGCGCGGGTTCGGCCATGGGGGCATCCTTGGTGAATAGGTCCGGCACAGTCTGCGCAGCGAACGGTTAAGGCTGTGCTAACCGGGGAGACTCAGAGCCCCAGCCAGCGCCGCCACCAGGGTTTCGGCGCGGTCGGCCGGGCCTGGCCGCTCCGGGGCAGGAAGGGCTCGGGCCGGACCGGGGCCGGCTGATAGCGCGGGCCGCCGCGCCGGGGCGCCTGCCATTCCCAGATCGTGGTCGCGGTAAAGGTGCCGCGGTCGGGATCGAAACGCTCGATATTGACCCGGACCCCCTCGTGCGAGCCGCGCAGGCGCTCGCCCTGGGCAAGCGCATCCTCGCGCGTCTCGAGGACGTCGACCACGGTCCAGCGCCCGGCGCGCAGGACATGCACCTCATAGACTCTTTTACGCTCGCCCAGGTCGGTCATGGGTCGCCAACCCCTTGTTGCAGCCCCATCATACTGAACGATGTCTTGACCAAAGGTAACCACGCCCTGCATTCCTTAGCGTATCATGGCTGACGTCGAGATCGAGGCCGGGGCGCCCGCCGGGGCGACGCCCGTTCCGCCTTCCTCTTCCGCCCGCCTCGGGCCGCTGATGCGCTTGGTCCTGGCCCCGGTCTTCATGGTCGGGCGGATTTTCAAGGCGCTTTTCCGTGCCTTGCTGCGGGCCAGCCGCGAGGATGCGACCAATCTCGCCGCCTATCTGTCCTTCACCGGCCTGCTTTCGCTGTTTCCCTTCCTGATCGCGCTGGCGGCGCTGGCCGGCTCGCTCGGCACCGCCAACAGCGCGCAGCAGGCGGTGCAGGCCCTGTTCACCTTCCTGCCGGAAGACGTGGCGAAGACGCTGGCCCCCGCCGTCCGCCAGGTGCTGCTGTCGGGACAGAAGAGCGACCTGCTGACCATCGGCGTCGTCGTCACCCTGTTCACCGCCGGCAACGGCATCGCCGCCCTGCGCGTCGCCCTGAACCGGGCTTACGGCGCCGTCGAGCACCGGCACTTCCTGGTGCAGCAGGCGATCCATCTCAGTCTCGTGCTGCTGGGCGCCGTGGTCATGATCGGCATTTCCTTCGCCGTCATCCTGGGGCCGCAGGTCTGGGACTGGCTGGTGAAGCCCTATGCCCCGCGCTCGTGGAGCCGGCCTTTGTGGGATTTCGCCCGCTACGGCACCGGCACCTTGATGGTCTTCGCCTCGCTGGTCTTCATGCATTGGGCGCTGCCGGCCCGGCGACTGAAGATCCGCCTGGTCCTGGCCGGTTCGGCCCTGACCACGCTGGGCTGGATCGCCTGTGCCAGCCTGTTCTCGCTCTTTCTGCGCAATGTCGGTAACTATAATGTAACATACGGTAGCCTGGGCTCCATTGTGGTCGTCCTGGTATTTTTTTATGCCAGTGCGACACTTTTGTTGATCGGTGCCCATTTCAATGTGGCGCTTTTCAGTATAGAACCCGCATCCCCCCCTTCCCCACAACCGAACCTATCGATGGGTGCCATTCGGGAGCGTGGCCTGCGCGCCTTACGCTCCGTATTCAGGAGAACGATGACCATGGACCGCCAGACCCAGCATACGGCTTTTGCCGGACGGCTCGTGATTATCGGCTTCGGCTCGATCGGACAGGGTGTCTTGCCTCTCATCCTCCGGCATATCGACATGCCGGCGGACCGGATCACCATCGTGACCGCCGAGGAACAAGGCGCCGCCGTCGCTGCCGAATACGGCGTGACCTTCATCAAGGAACCGCTCACGCGCGATAATTACGCCAGCCTGCTGACGCCGCTGATCGGCCGGGGCGACTTCATCCTGAATCTGTCGGTCGACGTCTCGTCGCTGGCGCTGGTCGAATTCGCGCACGGGCGCGACGCGCTCTATCTCGACACCTGCATCGAGCCCTGGGCCGGCGGCTATACCGATACCTCGCTCAGCGCCTCCGCCCGCTCGAACTACGGCCTTCGCGAACAGGCGCTGGCCCTGAAGGCGAAATATCCGGGCGGGCCGACCGCGGTCCTGACCCATGGCGCCAACCCGGGCCACGTCAGCCACCTGGTGAAACAGGGCCTGCTGGACATCGCCGCCGCCAGCAACCACCCGGCCGCGGTCCCGACCAGCCGCGAGGGCTGGGCCGCGCTCGCCCGCGACCTCGGCATCAAGGTCATCCATATCGCCGAGCGCGACAGCCAGAAGGCCAATATTCCCCGGGCCATCGGCGAATTCGTCAACACCTGGTCGATCGACGGCTTCGTCGGCGAGGGCTGCCAGCCGGCCGAACTCGGCTGGGGCACCCACGAGCGGCATTTCCCGGCCGACGGCGCCCGCCACGATTACGGCGCCGGCGCCGCGATCTATCTCAAGCGCCCCGGCGCCTCGGTCCGCATCCGCACCTGGACGCCGATGGAAGGTCCCTTCCACGGCTTCCTGATCACCCATTCCGAGGCGATCTCGCTGGCCGACTACCTGAGCGTCAGCGAGAACGGCGAGACCGTCTACCGCCCGACCAGCCATTACGCCTATCACCCGTCCGACGACGCGGTGATGTCGGTCCATGAGCTGGCCGGCAAGAACTGGAAGATGCAGGACAGGAAGCGCCTGATGCGGGACGAGATCGTCTCGGGCTACGACGAATTGGGCGTGCTGCTGGCCGGCCATGCCAAGGGCGCCTATTGGCTCGGCTCCCATCTCGATATCCACACCGCCAGGACGCTCGCCCCCCACAACGGCGCGACCACGCTTCAGGTGACCTCGTCGGTGCTGGCCGGCCTGGTCTGGGCGATCGAGAACCCGCGAAAGGGCGTGATCGAGCCGGAAGAGATGGACTTCGCCCGCTGCCTGGCCATCGCCGGCGAATATTGGGGCCCGCGGGTCGGCGTCTTCACCGATTGGACGCCGCTCGACGACCGCGCCCAATTGTTCGAGGAAGACCTCGATACCGAGGACCCCTGGCAGTTCAAGAATATCCGCGTGATCTGAGCAAAGGGGGCCGGCGCGGGCCGCACTTGCGCCGGCCCGCGCGCCACACTAGTTTCCTATCATCGGATCGTTTACCCGCGCCCGCGCGGCGCAGGAGCTGGCCATGAGCGAAGAAGTCTTCGACCGCATCCGTCGCGACATCGACGAAAACCCGGTGGTCCTCTACATGAAGGGCACGCCGATCTTCCCGCAGTGCGGCTTCTCCGCCGCGGTGGTGCAGGTGCTGGGGCGCCTGGGCGTGAAGTTCAAGGGCTTCGACGTCCTGACCGACCCTTCGCTCCGCGACGGCATCAAGCGCTTCTCGGACTGGCCGACCATTCCCCAGCTCTATGTGAAGGGTGAATTCGTCGGCGGCTGCGACATCATCCGCGAAATGTACCAGACCGGCGAATTGCAGGCCCTGCTGGCCGAAAAGGGCATCGCCTACAACGACGCCGCCTGAGCGCCGCCAAGCGAAACGAACCCCCGCCGGCCCGGCCGGCGGGGGTTTTTCATGCTCAGAGCACGCCGAGCATGGAGGCGACCAGCGGGTGGCGGACGATGTCCCGGTCCGACAGGCGGACGACGGCGATGCCCGGGACGACTTCCAGCTTCTCGGCGATGCCGGCCAGGCCGGACAGGCCTTCGAGCAGGTCGCTCTGGTCCGGGTCGCCGGTCAGCACCATGGTGGAATGCCAGCCGAGCCGGGTGAGCAGCATCTTGATCTGGGCATAGGTGCAGTTCTGCGCCTCGTCGATCACGACGAAGGCGCCGTTCAGCGTGCGTCCGCGCATGAAGGCGACGGGGGCGATCTCGATCGAGCCGTTGGCGAGATAGGCCTTCAGGCGCTTCGCCCCCAGGCGCTCGTTCAGCGCGTCGTAGAGCGGCTGGAGATAGGGCGCCAGCTTTTCATGCATGTCGCCGGGCAGGTAGCCCAGGCTTTCCCCCGCCTCGACCGCGGGGCGGGAGAGGACGATGCGGTTCACTTCGCCGGCTTCGAGCGCCTCGACCGCCTGGGCGATGGCGAGATAGGTCTTGCCGGTGCCGGCCGGGCCCAGCGCCAGGGTAAGATTGTGGTTCTGGATCGCCTCGATCAGGATGCGCTGGTTCTCGCTCTGCGGCCTGACCTTCTTCACGAAACGCTGTTCGCGATTGTCTTCGTCCACCGGGTCCCAGCCGGCAACCTCCTGAAACAGGGTGCGGACCTTGCCTTCATGGGCATCGCCCTGGGATTTGGCACGGGTGGCTCTCTTGGTCATGCGGCACTCCTCGATTCTTGAGCGAGAGGCAGGCAGGCGTCGCCCCGGCCGCAGGCGCGGAGGCCCGCCGCGCGGGCAACAAAAAAGCCGCCTGAAACGGGCGGCTTCTCATCGCACGGCGGCATTGCTGCGCGGCGGAGGGAGGGGGGCGAGATGTGGCGCGGATGGATCAGGGTCGATAACCTTTTCACCACGGTTCACAACGCCACTATTATGCGCCGATAGCGGCACTTGTCCGCAAGATTTTGTTGCGTCACACAAAAATAACACAAGGAACCCGCCGTGAAACCAAGTCTCGGCCGTGCGCTGAAATGGTCCGCCCTCGGGCTTGGAACGCTGATCGTCACGCTCGCCGTGGTCCTGGCGGGCGTGGCGCTGTGGCTCGTCCGGTCGGTCCCGGCGAGCGAGGGGGAAAGCGTGGCGGCGGGGCTTGGCGCCCCTGTCCGGATCATGCGCGATTCGCACGGCATTCCCCATGTCGTTTCCGCCGATGGCCGCGATGCCTTCGTCGCCCTCGGCCGCCTGCATGCCGAGGACCGGCTGTTCCAGATGGAGCTGTTCCGCCGCTTCGGCCGGGGCGAGCTTGCCGCCGTCGCCGGCAGCGCGGCGGTGCCGGCCGATACCTATGCGCGGACGCTGGGCATCGCCCGCATGGCCGAGGCCGATTACGCCGCCGCCAGCCCCGCGCTGAAGGCCGTGCTCGAAGCCTATGCCGAAGGCGTGAACAGCTGGATCGCCGGCCGTGACCGCCCCCTGCCCCCGGAATTCACCCTGCTGATGACCGAGCCCGCGCCCTGGCGGCCGTCGGACAGCCTGGTGCTCGGCAAGCTGCTCGGCATGATGCTGACCGGGAACTGGCAGGGCGAGGCGCTGCGCAGCCGCCTTGCCGCCCGGCTGGACGGCGAGACCCTGGAATTCCTGACGCCCCCGACCGGCGGCGGGCCCGCCATCGACGGCGCCGGCACGCTTGCCCCCTTTGCCGCTTTGCCGGCGCTGCGCCGCGCGCTGGATTTCGCCTTCGAGGTGCCCGGCGCCGACCAGATCGGCGCCGGCGCTTCCAACGCCTGGGCCGTGGCCGGCGAGCGCACGGCGACCGGCAAGCCGATCCTGGCCAACGACCCGCATCTGGGGCTGATGGCGCCGGGGCTCTGGTATCTCGTCCATCTCGCCGCGCCGGACCTTGCCGTGGTCGGGGCGACGATTCCGGGCATTCCCATGCCCCTGCTCGGCCATAACGGCCATGTCGCCTGGGGCCTGACCACGACCAACGGCGATGCCGCCGATCTCTTCATCGAGACCGTCGATCCCGCGGACCCCACGCGTTACCTGACGCCCGACGGCCCGCGCCCGTTCGAGCTGCGTGAGGAACGGATCGAAGTCCGCTTCGGCGAACCGGTGACCGTCACCATCCGCAGCACAAGGCACGGCCCCGTGGTCTCCGACCTGGCCGCCGGCAGCCTGCCCCGGGCCGAGGGGACGGTGGTGGCGCTTGCCCATGCCGCCCTGCAGCCGGGGGACAAGACGCCGGAAGCCCTGCTCGGCTTCGTCGCGGCCAAGGATGCCGACGATTTCCTGGCCGCCGCCCGCCAGTTCCACAGCCCGCAGCAGAACCTGACCTATGCCGACACCAAGGGCACGATCGGCATGGTTTCGGCCGGCCGCCTGCCGGTCCGCAAATCCGGCGACGGCCGCATGCCGGCGGACGGCGCCTCGGGCGCCGGCGACTGGACCGGCTTCGTGCCCTTCGAGGCCCTGCCCCAGGTGCGCCGGCCGGGCAGCGGCGTGGTGCTGAATGCCAATAATGCCGTCACCGGCCCGGATTACCCGGTGCTGGTCGGCAAGGATTACGACGTCCCCTATCGGGCCGAGCGGCTGGCCGCGCTGCTGGCGGCAAAACCCGCCGGCTATACGCTGGACGATGCCGCGGCCGGCCAGGCCGACACGCTGTCCCCGTTCTCGGTCGAATTCATCGCGCCCCTGATCGCGCTGCACGGCCCGGCCGAGGGACGGCCGGGAGAGGCGCTGGCGATCCTCGCCGCCTGGGACCGGCGGATGAGCGCCGACAGCCCCGCCCCCCTGATCGCCATGGCCTGGGCCCGGGACCTCAACCGCCGGCTTTTCGCCGGCCGGCTGGGCGAGGATTACGGCGGCTGGGCCGGGCTGCGGCCGGTGCAACTGCGCGCGGTCCTGAACGGCCAGGGGCAATGGTGCGACGACCCGGCGACACCGGCGGCGGAGGATTGCCGGACCCAGGCCCGCGCGGCCCTGGACGGCGCCCTGGCGCAACTGGCGGCGCAGCAGGGCGAAACCCCGGCCGACTGGCGCTGGGGCAAGGCCCATGTCGCCGACATGCGCCACCCGATTCTCCGTTTCCTGCCGGTGCTGAGCGGGTGGACCGCGATCCGGCCCCCGGTCGGCGGCGGCGAGGACACGCTGCTGCGCGGCGCCATGCGCTTCGGCGCCCGCGACAATCCCTTCGCCAATGTCCATGCCGCCGGCTTCCGCGCGGTCTACGACCTTGCCGACCTGTCGCGCTCGCGCTTCATCATTTCGACCGGACAGTCGGGCAATCCCTATTCGCCCCATTGGGACGACCTGTCGGGGATCTGGGCCGCCGACGGCTATGTCGAGATCCCGACCGCGCCGGAAAAATGGCAGGGGCCCGGCTATCGGGAATACAGGCTCTTGCCTTCGCGGTGATCAATGTCACAGAATGACCTCAATTTGCTGCATATGCTAAGCAACCGTAACGAATTGGGGGATACGGTTCGTGGCTGTCTGGCATCCGAGCCTCTGGCATCCGAGACAACAGCCGCCCGGTAATCTATACCGGGCATGGCGCCGGCCCATCGGGTCTGGCACCGCGGCGGTCTGCGCCCTTGCCGCCTTTGTCCTCGCCGCCTTGGGCGGCGAGACGACACGCGCTGCCCGGGCCGAGGTGCTGGACGTCATCGCGGTCGAGGGCGGGCGCCTGACCGGCAATGCGGACGGCCGCGAACTCGACACCGGCGATCTGGTCGGCACCACCTTCCTTGACGGGCTGTTCGTCTATTCCATCGTCGATGCGGTGAAGGACCCGCTGCTGCCCGGGGTCTGGCGCTACCGCATCACCTGGCGCGCCCCGGACAGCCGGGCGTGGTCCGCCGTCTGCCGCAATTCCCGCGGCTCCACCGGCTGGGCCTATGCCCTGCCGGGCACCGACGGCCCCCGCTTCGTCTGCGAGGATACGGCCATGGCCCAATGTCTGGCCGGGGCCGGCCGGCTCAGCCCGCAAGCCGCTTTCGACCGCTGCATTTCCGGCTGAATTCGCACCTTTTGCCACGCAAACACTCTTGCCGCATTGCGGCAATATCAGGGATGCTGATTGCAGGGTCACTGTAACAGCCTGACGGAGT
Organism: Zavarzinia compransoris; assembly: GCF_003173055.1. Taxonomy (NCBI): domain Bacteria; kingdom Pseudomonadati; phylum Pseudomonadota; class Alphaproteobacteria; order Rhodospirillales; family Zavarziniaceae; genus Zavarzinia; species Zavarzinia compransoris. Next base: position 303,618 of record NZ_QGLF01000001.1, on the reverse strand, counting down.
GCGCTTATGGCAACTGAGGGTGCGAACAAGTTTTCCCACGTCAAGCCGGCCGATACGGCCTTCATCGGCGAGGGCTTGCGCGACTTCTTCCTCTATCGCGATCTCGGCATCACCGAGGCGACCGGCGGCAAGGTGATCGCCCAACTGGTCAAGGCCAACAACCCGCCGACCGCCGGCACCGGCTGGCACCAGCACCAGGCGGACTTCCACATCGTCATCATGCTGAAGGGCTGGGCCCGCTTCATGTATGAGGACAAGGACACGCTGGTCGAGGCCGGGGACTGCGTGCACCAGCGCCCGGGCATCACCCATTACCTCTACGATTACTCGCCCGACATGGAATATCTGGAAATCGTCGGGCCGGCGGATTTCGGCACCAAGGACGCGGAAGGCCCCTGTCCCGTGCCGGAGCCTGTTCCCTGGTCGTAACCGCAACTCAGCGGCCGAAGGCCGGCAGGGCGCCGACATCCCGTCGTGCCGCCCGCCGGTCCTGGCGCAGCGCGAGGCGCAGCACCAGCACGATCAGGACGAGCATGGCCGCCACCATCACCGCCTCGCCGACGGCGGAGAGCAGCAGGCTGCCGGCGAGCCCGGCGTCCGCCCAGGGCACGATCACGAGGCCGAGGGCGGCAAGGAACAGGGCGGCCCAGACGAAGGGCAGGCTGCTGGCCGCCGATTGCCGCCAGTTGACGAACAGGGACTGCGCCCGCGCCGGATCGCTCGCCTGCCACGCCTCGCGCAGCAGCAGGGCGGCGAACAGCAGGTTGATCACCGGCAGCAGCCAGAGGACCGCCGCCGTCGCCGCCGGCCAGGCGGCATCGCTGACCCCGAGCGGGGCGAGATTGTCGCGCACGCCGCGGATGTAATGCAGCAGAACACAGCAGAGCCCGGCCAGCGCCGCGCATTCCACCTTCTTCAGGAGGAGCGCGCTGCGCCGGACCTCCTCGATCAGGGGATCGTGCAGCAGGATCAGCAGGCGGTGCAGGATCATCACCGCGATGATCGCGACCGCGACCGCCAGAAGGCAGAGCGCCAGCGCCCGCGGCGCGGGCGAGCGATAGAGCAACGTCGCGGCACCCGCAATCTGGGACATGGCCATTCCCCCAAGCACAGCCGAACCGGATCGGCCGATTCTGCGGGCAATGCCTTTACGTTTAGTTAGCGTCCGGCGGCAATGCGAGGCCCGCCAGCACTTCTTCCGTGTGCTGGCCGAGGGATGGCGACGGCCGGTCGAGCACGAGGTCGCTGCGCGACAGGCGGATGGGCGTGCGCACCCCGGGCACCGGCATGCCGCCGGAATCGAGTTCGAGCTGCATCCCGCGGTGGCGGACCTGGGGATCGGCGAAGACCTGGGCGACCGTGTTGATCGGCCCCGCCGGCACGCCCGCCGCCTCGAAGCCGGCCAGCAGCGTGTCGCGCGGGATTTCGGCCATGCGCGCCGCCATCAGGGGGATCAGGGTCTCGCGGTGGCGCACCCTGTCCTCGTTGGTGGCGAAGCGCGGGTCGGTGCCGAGACCGGCAAGGCCGAGCACGGCCGCCGCCTTCCTGAACTGGCCGTCGTTGCCGACCGCGAGGATCAGGTGGCCGTCGGCGCAGGCGAAGCTCTGATAGGGGACGATGCTCGGATGGGCATTGCCGTAACGCCTGGGGGTGTTGCCGGTGGCGAGATAGGCGATCGAATGATTGCCGAGAATGGCGACCTGGGTATCCAGCAGCGCCATGTCGACATGCTGGCCGAGGCCGGATTTTTCCCGTTCCGCCAGGGCGGCCTGGATGGCGACCACCGCATAGACGCCGGTGAAGAGATCGACCAGGGGGATCCCGACCCGCTGGGGCGGGCCGTCCGCCTCCCCCGTCAGGTCCATGATGCCGCCGAGGCCCTGGATCATCAGGTCGTAGCCGGCCCGTCTGGCATAGGGCCCGTCCTGGCCGAAGCCGGTGATGGAACAATAGACGAGGCGCGGGTTGAGCGCCGACAGGCTTTGATAGTCGAGGCCGTAGCGGGCAAGGCCGCCGACCTTGAAATTCTCGATCAGGACATCGGCGCCGCGCACGAGATCGCGGATCGCCGCCTGCCCTGCCGGCGTCGCGATATCGACGGCGACCGAGCGCTTGCCCCGGTTGCAGCCGTGGAAATAGGCAGCACCCAGGGTGCCGCCGTCCGGCCCGGGCAGGAAGGGCGGGCCCCAGGACCTCGTATCGTCCCCCGCCCCCGGCTTTTCGATCTTGATCACGTCGGCGCCGAGATCGGCCAGGATCTGGCCGGCCCAGGGACCGGCCAGGATGCGGGCGAGTTCGATGACCCGCAGCCCCTCGTGCGGCGCCCCGGCCATGATCAGAAGAACGCCTGCAGGCCGGTCTGGGCCCGGCCCAGGATCAGGGCATGGACGTCGTGGGTGCCTTCGTAGGTATTCACCGTCTCGAGGTTCAGCAGGTGGCGGATGACGTGGAATTCGCCGGAAATGCCGTTGCCGCCGTGCATGTCGCGGGCCTGGCGGGCGATGTCCAGCGCCTTGCCGCAATTGTTGCGCTTCACCAGCGAGATCGCCTCGGGCAGGACCTTGCCCTCGTCCATCAGGCGCCCGACGCGGAGCGAGCCTTGCAGCCCGAGGCTGATCTCGGTCTGCATGTCGGCCAGCTTCTTCTGCACCAATTGGGTCTGGGCCAGCGGGCGGCCGAACTGCTTGCGGTCCAACGTATATTGCCGCGCGGCGTGCCAGCAGAATTCGGCGGCGCCGAGTGCCCCCCAGGAAATGCCGTAACGCGCCCGGTTCAGGCAGCCGAAGGGACCGCCCAGGCCGCGCGCGTTCGGCAGCAGGTTTTCTGCCGGCACGAAGACATTGTCGAGCACGATCTCGCCGGTGATCGAGGCGCGCAGCGACAGCTTGTTCTCGATCTTCGGGGTAGAGAAGCCCTTGAAACCGCGCTCGACCACGAAGCCCTTGATCTCATTGTCATGGGCGTCCGACTTGGCCCAGACCACCGCGAGGTCGGCGATCGGCGAATTGGTGATCCACATCTTGGCGCCGTTCAGGATGTAACCGCCGTCGACCTTGGCGGCGCGGGTGCGCATGCCGCCGGGGTCCGAGCCGTGGTCGGGCTCGGTCAGGCCGAAGCAGCCGATCCATTCGCCGGTCGCCAGCTTCGGCAGATACTTGCGGCGCTGGTCCTCGTCGCCATAGGCATGGATCGGATGCATGACCAGGGACGATTGCACGCTCATCGCCGAGCGGTAACCGGAATCGACCCGCTCCACCTCCCGCGCGGCCAGGCCATAGGCGACATAGGAGACGCCGGCGCCGCCGTATTCGGCCGGGATGGTCGAGCCGAGGAAGCCCAATTCCCCCATTTCATTCATGATCTCGCGGTCGAAACGCTCCTCCGCGAAGGCGGAGACGACGCGCGGCAGCAGCTTTTCCTGCGCATAGGCGCGGACGCTGTCGCGGATCAGGCGCTCGTCCTCGCTCAATTGGTCTTCCAGCAGGAACGCATCTTCCCAGACGAAGGCGGCGCGCGACGAAGCCATCATGGTCTCCACAATTCCAAGATGCCCGAGGATGGCCGAGGGAAAGACGCTTCGCAACGGATGATCCCGGATCAACTTCATGCGATATTCTC